>JANXUU010000095.1 GCA_025356055.1 Sphingomonas sp.
CTGCTTGCGCCTCCGGTCGGGCTACGCCCTCCCTACGCCGCAAGCAGGGCAAAAAGCGCACCACTCGATCGACCTACACCTTGTGCCAAGGGGTCCCTTTTGGACGCCGATCGGGGGTCCCTTTTGGACGCCGTTTGACAGCTTCGAAGATCGGCGCTTTCAAATTCAATAGCTCCAAAACTCTACGATCAGCACCCGAACGAATCGCATTTGTCGTGACAAAGCCAACGAGAGTGCCCGTCCGCTTCTCGCACGCAGCTTTGGCGCGCTCCAACCAATAGCAAACTAGGTTTGCACCGCCCGGGACCGAGCCATGGAAGGCTTACCTAAGCGAGCCGGTGTAGGCTTCGCCGAGCTCGCGGATCATTTTCTTGTCACCGAGAAAAGGCGGATTACTGACCACCACGTCCGCCACCGGCCATTCCGCCCGCGAGCCATCTTCGTTCAGCACGGCATCCCTGCACTCAATCGTGTCGAGTGGCCGCAGTATCGGATTGCGCGCAGCATCAAACCCATTGCGCCGCATCCACTGGATCTCACCGATCCACACCGACACCCGCGCCAGTTCAGCGGCGTAGGGGTTGAGTTCGATCCCCAGCACGCATTCCGGCCCGACCCTCGGGAAGCCGCGTGGCAGGCCTAACGCTTCGGCGTCGAGGTTGGCGCGATGCTCGATGTCCTTCAGCGCGCGCAACGAGACATAGAGGAAATTTCCCGAGCCGCACGCCGGGTCGAGCACGCGGAATTGGGCGAGCCGCTCAATGAAGGCGGAATGGATCGCCGCCGCTTCGCCCAGAACCTTCTCGGCCTTGCGCTTCTCGGCTGGCGAAAGCAGTTTCTCCGCCGTGCGCTTCGGCGCGCTCTCGACCAGCGCCGTGATCTTCGCCAGCGCTGCGGCCCACTCGGCCTCCAGCGGGTCGATGATCACCGGCTGGACAATCATCATGATCTTGGCGCGGTCGGTGTAGTGCGCGCCCAGCTGGCTGCGCTTGGCGGGGTCGAGACCGCGTTCGAACAAGGTGCCGAGGATCGACGGATCAATCGCCGACCAGTCGCGTCGCGCGGCGCTGAGCAGCGCCTCGATATCCTCGCCGGTGACCGGGAGCGCGTGATTGTCCTCGAACAGGCCGCCGTTGAATTAGTCGACCTTTTCAAACCCGACCTTGCCGCCTTGGCTGGCCATCGCGCCAAACAGGGTTTCGGTGTGATCCCTGAACGCCGCCGGGTCCGACCGGCTGAGTTCGAGCATTCGTGTGAACAGATTGTTTGGAAGCAATCCGACATCCTCGGCGAACATGCAGAAGACGAGCTGATTTACGAAATGGGCGACGCGCTGCGGGTCGTGTTTGCGCTCGCGCAAACGCTGGGCGAGGCCGGCGAACTCTGCGGCGGTTTCCTCGCTCAGCTCCTGCCGGGTCTTGGCGGGCTTGAAGCTGTCGGGATCGAGGAAGGCGGCGCGCAGCCGGTCGCGCTTTGCCCCGTCGAGCAAATCTTCGAGAGTGAAGTCGTGGACCTCCTGCACCGTGTTGGTCCAGTTGGTGTGGAGGCGGATGGTGTCCATGTCGGACACGATCAGCAGCGGCGGGTTTTCGAGTGCGACGCTGTACTGGAGGAGCTGGTTGAAGGCGGCCTTCAGGTCCTTGCCCTTGCCCTTATACTCCCACGCGAAGCTGCCCTTGCGCCAGACGTCGGCCCAGCCCTCGCCGCCGCTGGTCTTGCTTGCGCCCTTTTTGAAGGTGAACCAGTCGCCCGTCGGGTCGGCCCCGATTGGATCGAGCACACCAAGCAGCGCGCACAAGTCGTTGAAGTGGCTCTGGGAGGCGGTGCGCTCCTTGAGTTCGTGGTTGCGCCACTTTTTGAGGAAGTCGTGCGGGTTCATCGGTCGCCTTGTAACGATCACGCTACGTCTGACAAATAGCCCCCTGCAGACAAATAGTTTTCCTACATGGTTCGCCTGTGGTAGGGAAAATACCATGACAGTGGCTCGTCATAGTCCAGCTGCTGCGAAGCTCGGGACACGACCTATCCGGGGCGTGAAGGCTTCCGTCTTGAATGGCAATATCGCCACAACAGCGACGATCGTGACAAAGCTGACGCCCCTTAGCAGCTCATATTTCGAGGCACCGTCAAGCACGGCGACTAATATCCTGAAAACATGACAGAATTCTTACCGCCATCGGCCCGGCCCGGACCTCGCAAAACGCCCCGCACCGTCAACCGTGTCCAAAACTCCCGCCCGACAGCCCGCGAATGTTCACAAAAACATGCTCATCAGTGCGAACATTCGGGGGTTCGCTTGCACCCTCCCCCTTCCTCCGCGGTTGACAGCCAACGGCCCCTTGCCTAGTCGGCACGCTTTCCCGCGCGGGTCTCCCGCTGCGGTCCAGTTTCGTTGAAGAAAGAAGAAGCCAATGTTCGCAGTCCTGCGCACGGGCGGCAAGCAATATCGCGTTGCCCCGGGAGACAAGATCGTTGTCGAGAAGCTTGCCGGCAATGCTGGCGACCAAATCTCGTTGACCGACATCCTGCTCGCCGGCGAGGGCGCCGAGCTCAAGTCGCTCGAGGGGCTGACCGTCGGCGCCGAGATCATCGCCCAGGCGAAGGCCGACAAGGTCACCGTCTTCAAGAAACGCCGCCGCCACAATTATCGTCGCAAGGCCGGCCATCGCCAGCAACACACGATCCTGCGCATCGTCTCGATCGGCGACCAGAAGGCGGAAAAGAAGGCTCCGGCCAAGGCCGCCGCCGCCGAGACGGCTCCGGCTTCAATCGCCGAGAAACCGGCAAAGGCGGCCAAGGCCAATGCGCCCGTCGCCAAGCCGGCGCCTAAGGCCGACGCGCCCGCCGCGAAGGCTGAAAAGCCCGCCAAAACCTCGACAAAGGATGCTGCGCCTGCTAAGGCCGCGGCCAAGAAGACCCCGAAAGCGAAGTAATCCAGCATGGCACATAAGAAAGCAGGCGGCTCGAGCCGCAACGGTCGCGACTCCGAATCGAAGCGCCTCGGCGTCAAGAAATTCGGCAGCGAAGCCGTTCGCGCCGGCAACATCATCGTCCGCCAGCGCGGCACGCGTGTCTATCCGGGCGCCGGCGTCGGCATCGGCAAGGACCATACGCTGTTCGCGCTGACCGACGGCCGCGTCTCGTTCAAGAGCGGGCGCCAAGGCCGCAAATTCGCGTGCGTCGATGTGATTAATATGCCGGCAGCAGCGCAAGCAGCCGAATAGGGACGGTCACTTCACGGCGGCTCCACGAGGGAAAATATCTCTCGGGCCGCGGCTGGCTAGGAGGCAGGCTGAGCCTCATATGCTGCGATCAGCGCGCGATCGTCCTCGTTCCACGGGTGGAAGCCGGGCAGGAAGAATTTGGCCCAGGCGGCGAAAATCTTGCGCATCATCCCCGGACGAATCCACATGTACCAGATGAGGTTCGCCCACGCCTTCACGCCGGTAATCCCGTCCTGCCTGAGCAACTCGAGCGACCCTGCCGTCCGATCGACGACGAAGTTGCGCGTGACGAGCAGCATGACCTTGGCCTTGACCTTCCAGCGCTTGGCGCGCGGCCACGCCCTGGTCGCGTGGAGCCACGTGTCATAAGCGACACCCTTATGCTCGATTTCCTCGGTCGCGTGCCACCGCCATAAGTCGGCGGTCGCCTGGTCGGCACCGGCAAGGTGGCGTGGATCGGCGAGCAGCTCGTGGGCCAGGATCGCGGTGAAATGCTCGAGCGCCATGGTTGCCGCAAGGCTGACGATCGGCGGGCGTTCGCGGGTCAGCGCAAGGCGATCGGCGACCTTGGCCTCGAGCGGTTTCAGGTCATAACCGGCATCGGCGGCGCGGCGGTTGAACGCCAGATGCTCGCGGCTGTGGATCACCTCTTGAGTAGTGAACGCGCGAATTTCTGTCGCCAACGGCTCGGGCGCACCGTCACGGAACTTGCGCACACTCTCGACGAAATAGGCCTCGCCCAGCGGGAAGGTCGCCGACAGCGCATTGTACAGCGCGCTCGCATAAGGGTTGCCGCCGTGCCACCAGCGCGGAGTCGCCTCGTTGCGCCCGAAGCGGCGGTCGCGCGGGGTTATGGTCAGGTCTGACGGCGTCGAACCGTCGATTCGGATGTGAGCGTTCATGCGCATGATCTGGCCTTAGCTGACATAAATGTCAATAGCGAAGGATATGCTGCAGACACAATCGCTCGATTGCGACTAGAGCATGTCCATGATCCGCCGCCGCCAGTCCCCCGACGATGCCCGCGCCGCCGCCGTCGAGGCTGCGCATACGCTGTTGATCGAGGACGGAGTTGCCGCGGTCACCCTCAAGGCGGTTGCTGCGAAAATTAGTCGGACCCACGCCAATCTGCTCTACCACTTCGGTTCGGTCGCGGGCCTCCATCGCGCGCTGGCCGAGGAAATCGCGCGCCGCGTATCGACCTCGATCACCGCCGCGATCGCCAGCCGTCGCCGCGGCGAGGCGACCCCCCGCGATGTCGTCGACGCCATGTTCGACGCCTTCCGCCGCGAGCGGGTCGGCGAGATGGTCGGCTGGATCGCGCTTACCCGCCAGCGAGAGGCGCTTCTGCCAGTGACCGAGACCGTCGCCGCGATCCTCGCGGACTTCCGCGCGGCGGGGGATAGCAGGCCGATGGACAAGGTCATCCTCGGCCTCGTCCTCCTCGCCATAGGAGACAGCCTCGTCGGCGAAGAAGTCGCCGCTGCGACCGGCGACCAGCCTTCCGACGTCCGCGACATTGCCGTGATGCAGATCGCGGCGTTGATCGGCTGAACTTGGGTTCTCGCCGTCCTTGGACTAAGGCGCGCCGATGCATTTTCTCGACCAGGCCAAGATCTTCGTCCGCTCGGGTGCCGGTGGCCCCGGCGCGGTCAGTTTCCGGCGCGAAAAGTTCGCCGAATATGGTGGCCCCAACGGAGGCCATGGCGGCAAGGGGGCGGACATCATCTTCGAGGCCGTCGCGGGGCTCAATACTCTGATCGACTTTCGCTACACCCAGCATTTCCGCGCCCAACGGGGCAAGGGCGGCGCCGGGCAGAACCGCACCGGCGCTGGCGGCGAGGACCTGATCATCAAGGTGCCCGTCGGCACTCAAGTCCTTGCCGACGACGAGGAGCGCTCGCTGCTGATTGACATGACCGAGGTCGGCCAGCGCGTGATCCTGCTTCGCGGGGGGGACGGCGGGCGCGGCAACGCGAGCTACAAGACCTCGACCAACCGCGCCCCGCGCCAGCACGGCACCGGCTGGCCGAGCGAGGAAATGTACGTCTGGCTCAGGCTCAAGCTGATGGCCGACGTCGGCATCGTCGGGCTGCCAAATGCCGGCAAGTCGACCCTGCTCAATCGCGTCACCAACGCCGTCGCCAAGGTCGGCGACTATCCGTTCACTACCCTCAAGCCGCAGCTCGGAGTCGTCAGCCACAAGCAGCGCGAGTTCGTCCTGGCCGACATTCCCGGCTTGATCGAGGGTGCGGCCGAGGGCGCCGGGATCGGCGACCGTTTCCTCGGTCACGTCGAGCGCTGCCGGGCGCTGCTCCACCTCGTCGACGCCGAGGGCGAGGACCCCGTCGAGGCGTGGCGCGTCGTTCGCGGCGAACTCGATGCCTATGGCGCGGGGCTCGAGGACAAGCCCGAGCTGATCGCGCTGAGCCGCACCGACCTGGTCGAGCCCAAGTTACTGGCCAAGATAGCCAGGAAGCTCGCCAAGGCCTCGGGCTCGACCCCGCACATCATTTCCGCCGCGACCGGCGACGGGGTCGAGCCGCTGATCGAAGCCTTGTTCGAACTCATCGGCGACGCAGCGATTGCCGCCGCCGAGGCCGAGCCCGAACCCGCAATTCCGTGGTCGCCGCTCGCATGACGATCGCGCTGACGGGCGCGACCGGGTTCGTCGGCGGCCACGTGCTGCGCCACCTGATCGAGGTAGGCCATGACGTTCGCGCCCTGACGCGCCGGGCGCAACCGCCCGCGGCGCACGTCGAATGGATCGCCGGCGACCTCGCCGACGGCTTCGCGCTAGACCGGCTGGTGAGCGGCTGCTCGGCGGTGATTCATGTTGCAGGCGTGCTCAACGCCTCAGACCGCGCCGGGTTCGAGACGGGCAATGTCGCGGGAACGGCGGCAATCCTCAAGGCCGCGACCAGCGCCGGCGTCCACCGCTTTGTCCACGTTTCCTCACTCACCGCGCGCGAGCCGAAGCTGTCGCTCTACGGCGCGTCGAAATCACGGTCCGAAGAAATCGTTGCGGCGAGCCCCCTGCCCTTCGCGATCGTCCGTCCACCCGCCGTCTATGGCCCCGGCGACCGCGAGACGCTCGACCTGTTCCGCATGGCCGCAAAAGGGTTCGTGCTCCTTCCTCCCGCCGGCCGCCTGTCACTGATCCACGTCGATGACCTCGCCCGCCTGCTGGTCACGCTCGCCGACCCAGCGAGCGAGAGCGGCCTCACCATCGAGCCCGACGACGGCCAGCCCCACGGCTATTCGCACCTCGAGTTTGGCCGCATGCTCGGTGTCGCGGTCGGGCGTAAGGTGCGCACGATTCCGACCCCCCAGCCCCTCCTCCGCCTCGCCGCCGGCTTCGACCGACTGGCGCGGGGAAAGGGTGCCAAGCTCACCCCCGACCGCGTCGCTTATTTCTGCCATCCCGATTGGGTTGTCTCCCCCGCCTACCCCGCCCCCGTCCTGTGGGCGCCGCGCATCGACACGATCGAAGGGCTTGATAACACCGCCGACTGGTATCGCGCCCAAGGCTGGCTGTGATCCCGCCGCGGTTGTGCCCCAATTCGTTGCGAAAGCCGCCCCTCAACCTTAAGGCCAACTCATGACCGACCGCGACACCACCCTCGACATCGTCCAGCGCCTGATCGAACCGTTCAACACGAAGGGCGTTGCGGTCACCGAAGCAACACGCTTCTCGCAGGATCTTGAATGGGACAGTCTCACGGTGCTCGACTTCGTTGCCAACGTCGAGGACGAGTTCGACATCCTCATCACCATGAACCAGCAGGCCGAGATCGAAACCGTTGGCCAGTTGGTCGACGCGGTCGCCGAGATGAAGGGCGAGTAAGTGGACGACCTGTTCTCAAAGTTTGATCCGATCATTGAAACTCGGCGAGCCTTGCTCTCGACCGGCATGACCGATCCATTCAACCTCGTGATGGAGCGGGTCGAAAGCCCGACCGTGGCGATCTGTAACGGCCAGCGCACAATCCTGCTCGGTACCTATAACTACATGGGAATGACCTTTGACCCCGACGTGATCGAGGCGGGCAAGCAGGCGCTCGACGACTATGGCTCGGGCACGACCGGCAGCCGCGTGCTCAACGGCACCTATGCCGGGCACAAGGCCTGCGAAGAGGCACTCAAGGAATTCTACGGGATGGACCATGCGATGGTCTTCTCGACCGGTTACCAGGCCAATTTGGGGATCATCTCGACCATCGCCGGCAAGGATGACTACATCATCCTCGACATCGACAGCCACGCCTCGATCTACGACGGCTGCGCGCTCGGCAACGCTAATATCGTGCCGTTTCGTCACAATGACATCGAGGCGCTCGAGAAGCGGCTGAAGCGCCTTCCTGAAGGTGCCAAGTCGCTGGTTATCCTCGAAGGCGTCTATTCAATGCTTGGCGACATCGCGCCGCTCAAGGAAATGGTCGCGGTTGCCAAGGCGCACGGCGCGATGGTGCTGGTCGACGAGGCGCATTCGATGGGCTTCATTGGCGAAAACGGCCGCGGGGTCGCCGAGGCGCAGGGCGTGCTCGACGACGTCGACTTCATTATCGGCACCTTCTCGAAATCGGTCGGCACGGTCGGCGGCTTCTGCGTCTCGAACCATCCCAAGTTCGAGATCCTGCGCCTTGTCTGCCGCCCCTATGTCTTCACCGCTTCGCTGCCCCCTTCGGTCGTCGCCACTGCGGCGGTTTCGATTCGTAAGCTGATGCACGGTGGCAACAAGCGCGCGCATCTGCTCGAGAATTCGAGAACTTTACATCGCGGGCTCAAGGGCCTCGGCTTCACGCTTGGTACCGAAGAGCCGCAGTCTGCGATCATCGCGGTGATTATGCCCGACCTCCAGACCGGCGCTGCGATGTGGGAAGCGCTCCTCAACGAGGGGCTCTACGTCAACCTTGCCCGTCCGCCGGCCACGCCCGCCAACATGACACTGCTGCGCTGCTCACTGTGCGCCGAGCATAGCACAGAGCAAGTCGAGCAGATCCTCGGCATGTTCGCCGCTGCGGGCCGTGCGACGGGCTGTATCTGAGAACAGGTCAGCTGACTCTTCCGCTTTACGCGCCGAGGGGGTAGGCTGGCGCCATGACTTCGGGGGATGACAGCAAGTTCGACTGGGGTCGCGGATGGGCCGCCGCAGGGGCGTTCGTCGCCGCTCTGATCCTCATAACCATGGTCGTGCTGGTTGCCGTTTCCAATCAGGCGCGCGACACCGCGCTCGAGACCGAGCGCCACGCCTACGACGTTAACCTATTGACTCGCAACGTCGACGCCACCTTGCTCCGCTCACAGGCCGCGCTCGGCACTTTCGTACTCGACGAGCAGGCGCGGACCAGTGGCAACATCTACTACAGCCAGTGGCGGCTTGCCGGTGAGCAAATCGCCCAGCTTGACCGGCTGGTTACGCACGATGACGCGCAAAGCCGCCGGGTCGATCAACTCGAAAAGCTTTACGCCCAACGCGGGATCGAATTAGCAACCGCCGCCCGCGCCGTATCGGGCAAGAATGGGACGACCGCGATTAACTTCTACTACGCGGCTACCCAGTCCCCGACTGGCCCTGCGCTCGCGGGCAAGCTGATGGAAATCGCCGACAGCGAGCGCGCCGCGCTGCAGCAGCGTATTGTCCAGACCCAGTTTTTCTCCGCTAGGGCAGACCGCCTGACCGATTATTTGAGCTGGCTTGGGGTGCTCGCCGGGATTGGCGGGATCGTACTCGGCGCGGTCGCAATCCAGGCGCTCCGCCAAAACGCTGCCGCGCGCCGGGAAGCCGACAGCGAATATGAGCGCTCTTCCGTGCTTGAACAGGCCGTCGCCGAACGCACCCGCGAACTGAGCCTCGCCAACGAGGCGCTCAAAGCCGAGGCGATCGAGCGCCAGTCGGCCGAGGCCCAACTCCGCCAAGTCCAGAAAATGGAAGCCGTCGGCCAACTGACCGGCGGAATCGCGCACGACTTTAACAATATGCTCGCAGTCGTCGTCGGCGGAATCGACCTTGCCCGGCGCCGCCTCAACGGCCCGCGACGCGAGGTCATGGTTCACCTCACCAACGCGATGGAGGGCGCGGTGCGAGCCGCCGCGCTCACTCGCCGCCTGCTGTCTTTCGCCCGCTCTGAACCCTTGCTTCCCGAGCGGGTCGATACGTCGGCGCTCGTCGAAGGCATGTCCGACCTACTCGATCGCACACTTGGGGAGCGGGTCACCGTGCGCAACCATCTCTCGCCCGGCGCCTGGCCGACGTTTGTCGACCCGCATCAGCTCGAAAACGCAATCGTCAATCTCGCCGTCAACGCGCGCGACGCAATGGATGGAGTTGGAACGCTGGTGATCGAGACCGTCAACGTCACGCTCGGCGCCAACGCCGTCGGTGACATCCAGCCCGGCGATTATGTTCGCATTTCGGTTATCGATACCGGTACGGGCATGTCTCCCGAGACGATCGAGCGCGCGTTCGAGCCTTTCTTCACTACCAAGCCGGTCGGCAAGGGGACCGGGCTAGGGCTCAGCCAGATCTTCGGTTTCGCGCATCAGTCGGGCGGTGAGGTCGGCATCGAAAGCGAGCCCGGTCGCGGCACTTCCGTCTCGATCTATCTGCCCCGCACGGAAGTCGCAGCGACGATTCGGCTCCATCCCATGGCCCAGCGCGGCGAGGTCGAGGCGACGGTTCCCGGCGCGCGCATCCTGCTGGTGGAGGACGACCCCCGCGTCCGATCGGCGACAATGGGCGCGCTTGAGGATCTCGATTACGAACCCATCGCCTGTTCAAGCGGGGCCGAGGCAATCAACCTGTTTGACGGGCAGATCTTCGACCTCGTCATCTCCGACGTGATCATGCCCGAGATGACCGGTCCGGAGCTCGTCCGCATCCTCAAGGCCAAGCGCGACGAGATCGCGATCCTGTTTGTCACCGGCTATGTCGGCGAGGGTGAAAGCGACGACCTCGCGGGCTACGAGTTGCTGCGCAAACCCTTTACCGTCAACGGGCTGGCGAACGCGGTTGTCGCGGCCCTTTCGCGAAGCTTCAACGAATCGCACCTGAGCGGAGGAGCCGCGGCAGCAGGCTGATCGCGGCGAGCAAGGGATGGTTGCGCTGCCACGATGTCAATTCGATTTTCGTCCCCGCGTGGCGGTTGATCTTCCACACGATATACTCGACCCCGCCGGCGTAGGTAGCGCTCGCCTTGGCGAGCCGAATGACCGAAAGCGCCTTGCCCTCTATACGGCGCCGGCCCCAGCCGCTGCGGGTGGGCGTCGCGGCGGCCAGCGCTGGGCCGGTGAATGCGCGATACCGCTCGGGGTCGGCATCGACCACGGAATTGCTGCGCGCCTTGCGCTCCGCGCGAAGCTCGGCCGAGTAGGTCAGCGCGAACGACTGGCGCCAGATGTCGATCTCATCGCTGACTGACCGGACGTAGGGCATCGCCGTGCCGAGCAGCGTCGGGGCCGCCCGGGCGACCGCCGCGATCGCCTTGGCGCGCGCCGCGTCGTTGCTCGCCCAGACCAGCCGTGACGGTTGAGCAAAGCGCGCCCATACCGAGACGTTGCGCGTTTCCGGGCCGTTGAGCCGATGAAAGTCAGCCTCGCTCAGCACGGCATATTTGGCGGCTAGGCCACCATGCTCGAAGGGGAAGACGTTGGGCGGGACGAGCTTGTTCGCGGTCGCCAGCCAGCGCTTTGGATAAGCAGCGCGATAGTCAGATACGATCAGGTAGAAATCGAGCATCAGCCCGTCGAGCTGAACCTCGCGCAAGCACGATCCATAGAATAGCACCGCTCGGCTCGCCGCGCCATGCTTCGCCGCGATTGCCCTTGCCATCGCATCGACTCTTGGATCGACCGGTACCGCCAGCTCGGCACGGACCAGCTGGTCGAGCGTCATGGGTTCAGGCAGCGAGGCGGACGAACGACAGCGGCGCGGCCGTGGTCAACCGGATCGGCTGGCCAATCTCCGCGCGGAAGGTCTCGCCGTCGAGGATGACGTCAGAGGCATGGCCTTCGATCGAAATCTCGTCGGCACCCTCGAGGTGAACACCCGCCATCTTGGTGCGGCCCAGCTTGCCGAACAGGCTCATGGTGAAGGCGCGAAGGAGGAGGAATGGACGTTGCTCGACCGCGATCAGGCGCAACCGCCCTTGCGATTGGCCACCAAGGTCATTGGTCAACAACAATTTCTCGAGCGTTGTGACTAGCAATAGCGCAAACTTGCCCGAAATTTTGCCGTCACGGCGCACCAGGACCTTGAGCGGGGTCGGCGCGGGCGGAAGAAAACTCATTTTCAGCCCCGACAGCTGACGGAACATCAGGGCCAGCGCGGCCAACACGTGGCTGACCCCGTTGGGCAGGCCGAGCGGGTAAATCTTGTGCCTGCAATAGAGCATTGTGTCGGCCAGCCCGGCGCCGCCGAGGAACATGCCGATCACCGGTTTGCCCCCGCTGGCCCCATGGCGAAGCGCAATCAACTCGCGGGCGACGAGGTGAGAGGCGAGATCGCCCTGCGCGAGATTAACGAGCTGCTCGAGCGATTCGAGCACGTCACCATGCGCGCCGAGGTCGAGGGCGATGAGATTAGTCTTGCCGTTGGGCAGCACCGCGACCGGCGGCGGGGAATCGCCGAAGTGGCCGCCGTTGTAGAGCTCGGTCAGCGCCGCCTGGACCGTCCCGTCGCCTCCGTTGATGACCAGCACCGCTGGCTTCACCTGCGCGATGGTGCGCAGCGCCTCGCCGATCTGCCCGACCGCCTCGACCTCATAATGAAAAATGTCCGGATGCTCGGCGCAATAGGCGCGCACCCGCGGTAGCTGCGCGACATTGCCGGTCGACTTGGGGTTCGACAGCAAGGCGATGCGCGCGCGGCCCATCAGCCCGAGATCCTCATCAACACCGCGCAGCCGTCCGCTCTCGCCGTGGAGGCGGGCGGCAGGCTCGGCAGGACAGCGACGAATTTCCGCATGATTTTCCGGACGGCTTCGCTATGGACGGGAACGGCCCGCCCAAGCGCGGGGACAGACCCGTTCGATAATCGAATGGCCGGGCTTTGCGGCCAAATCATGGTGTGAGGACGACCTAATCTTGCCGGCGATGATTGACCGTTACCTCGCCCGCAGCATCGCGGTCCCGCTGGTCGGCACGCTGATCATCGCGTCTATGCTGTTCGTGCTCGACAAAATGCTGAAATTGTTCAGCTTTGTCATCGACGCTGGCGGCCCGGTGCGGATCGTGTTCCAGATGCTGGCAAATCTGCTCCCGGAATATTTTGCCCTTGGCATCCCGATCGGCCTCCTCTTGGGCATCCTCATTGCCTTCCGCAAGTTGGCAACCTCATCCGAACTGGATGCGCTTCGTGGCATTGGCGTTAGCTTCGGTCGGATGCTGCGCGTGCCCTATTTCTACGCCATCGTGCTGACCCTGCTGAACCTTGGCATCGTCGGCTATATCGAGCCGTGGGCGCGTTATCGTTATGAACGGCTTCGCTTCGACCTCACCTCGGGCGCGCTCGGCGCGGCCATCAAAGTCGGCGAATTCAACCATCTTGGCAAACGCATGACGATGCGCGTCGAGAGCAGCGAGAAGGATGGCACCCGTTTGCGCGGCATTTTCCTGCAGGTCGACGAGAAGCCCGGCTCGATAGTTTCCGCAACTGCGGAGGAAGGGCGCTTCCTCGCCACCGATGACCCCAACACGATCCTCTTCCGCCTCAAAAAAGGCCGGTTGATTCAGCAGATGGACAAGTTCGCGACTCCGCGAAGCCTTGCCTTCGACAGTTACGACCTGCCGATCAACCTCCCCGCATTGGAGAAATTCCGCGGCCGCGGCCAGAATGAGGACGAACTCACGCTGATCGAGGTATTCCGACGCGGCTACGCCCAGCGGCACTCCACCGACGATCGCAACCGTGCTCAGGCCAACACCAATTACCGACTCGTCGAGGCACTGATGATGCTAATGCTGCCGCTGCTGGCGGTCGCTCTCGCAGTGCCGCCCAAGCGAAGCACCTCGTCGCTCGGTATCTTCGTGGCAATCGTGATGGTCGTGACCTATCACAAGATCAACCAGTACGGCGAGCAAATGGGCGCGCAGGGTCGGCTCGATCCGCTGCTGGCGCTGTGGGGGCCGTTCCTGCTGCTGATGGCGCTGATCGGCTGGATGTACCACGTCGTCGCCCACCGCCCCGGTGGCCAGCCAATCGGCGCGCTGGAACGGTTCTTCGCCAAAATCGGAAAGTGGGTGAAGCGGCTGCTCAAGCGGCGCGATCGCGGCCTCGCCAAGGCCGAGAGGCCGGCCCAATGATCAATTTCGACTTCATGCCGTCGGGCAACATCGCGCGTTACACCATGCGACTGTTTATCACCCGCACGCTGGCCGTGCTGGTGAGCCTGGTGCTCATCCTGATGACGCTCGACCTGCTTGGCGAGAGCGGCAAGATTCTCGCCGTACCAGGTAATGGTCAGGCCGAACTGGGGCATTATGTCGTGCTTCGCCTGCCGCTGCTTATCTCGCGCTTCCTTCCCTTCTCGGCGCTGCTCGGAACGCTGATCGCCTTTGCCGGTCTGAATCAGCACAGTGAAGTCATCGCGATGAAGGCGGCAGGGATTTCAGCACACCAGATCCTTGCCCCGCTGATCGTCGCCAGCAGCATTCTTGCGCTGGTCACGTTCGCCTTCAACGAAACCGTCGTTGTTCATTCCGCGCGCACGGTGAACGCGTGGAGCGACGCGGACTATCACACTGTCCCGGCCGAAAGCGATATCCTGTCGAACGTGTGGGTCCTCGATGGGACAAACCTCGTCCGCGCCCGACACGTCGGCGGCAGCGGACGTCAGCTACACCTCGAACGGACCACCATTTACGAGCGCGACCGCGGCACATTGCAGCGTGTCATCGACGTCGCCCGTGCCGACCAGCTGCCCGGCGGTGGCGCGACGCAGGGCTGGCTGCTGCAAGGGCTGACCAGCTACGACGCGGCCCAAGGCGTGGTTAGCCACTCCGACCACGCGATCGGCCTGAAAGGCATCGACCCGCTGCGCTTCACGCTCGCGAAGGTCGATCCGACCGAACTGGATTATTGGCAGCTCAAGCGTTCGATCGCCGAACTGGAGACCGCTGGCCGTCAAACCGACGAGGCGCGTGCCGGCCTGTGGCACAAGCTCGCCGCGCCCGCATCGACCATGTTAATGCCGCTGCTCGCCGCGATCGCTGCCTTCGGGCTCGCCCGCTCGAGGCAGGTGCTGCTGCGCGCGAGTGTCGGCATGGCGCTCGGCTTCAGTTATTTTGTGATCGACAACTTCAGTCTGTCGATGGGCAATGTAGGCATCTATCCGCCATTTCTCGCGGCCTGGGCGCCAGTTTTGCTGTTCTTCCTCATCGGCGAGACCGTCCTCATCCGCAGCGAGGAATGATCCGAACCCTAGCGCGCAGCCCCGCGTCGCCACGAGCTCGCGGCGAGCCGACCAATCAGCGGACGCAGCCCGCGATGGCTCGACGCGTGGTAGACACTATCTTCGCCAAGCTCGTTGCATAGACGACGATGTGCCTTGCCGAGCGCGTGGTAAGGAACGCTCGGAAGCAGATGATGGAGTCCGTGGTAGCGCAAGCCCACCGGCGCCCATAGCTCGGGCAGCGAACCCGGTGGGGGCACGTTGACGCTGTCGAGATATTGCGCGGTGACGCTCATCGCATCACCCTCATTCTCCCACAGATGCGCGACTAGCGTGCGAACCTGGTTGAGCAGCATTACGCCTGACGCAACGGCGAGGAAGATCGCAAACAGCCGCAGCGGGATGGCACCGGAGACGACCAGCGCAACAAGGCTGATCGCCCACAGGCTTGCGGCCCCTTCCTGCCAACGCCAATGGTCGGCGAGGACGCCTTCGGCCGGGCGGCGGCGGAATTCGGGGTTGATCTGCAGCCCCGAGAAACGCTCGACGACGACCGTCCGCAACCGCTTCGACAGCAGCGACAGTGGAGCCACCACGGCAAAGCGGAAGATCAGTGCGACGGGCGCAAGGATCGACGCGACGACGAACAGGGGCAACGTCCATGGCCGCATCAGCGCCAGCGGGAGATATTCGGGATCCTCGACCGTGCCATAGCGCGTCTTGGCGTGATGGAGCGTGTGCACGCCCTCATAAAGGAAGCTCGGCACCAGCAGCGGCACGCCGACGATCGCATTCCAGCCCAGTCGAAAACCGGGGACCGCATTCGGGCGGAGATGGGTGAGCTCGTGGATGAAGCTACCCGCGCGATAGAGGGCGAGGATCGACACAATCCCCGTAAGGATCGCAATCGGCGTCGAGTGAAGCGTCATCGCCCCAGCCAGCGCGACATAGCCAAGCGTCGCCGACCCGAGCATGTCAGCCCAGTATATCCGCGGATTCGCTGTGCTGTGGTCGCGAGTCACGTTGGCAGCGGCGCGGAGTAGCGCCTTGTCATCGGCACGCCCCGACGAACGCTGCGGCGAAGGCGCGGGATGCGCGTTGTCGCGCTCAAGGGAAGTCATCTGGTTCATCGATTGTGCCAAGTGCCGCAAGATAGTGGCGCCATCATGGCGTTGCAATGAACGGTCGCAGCGTTCCGACGCTACAATCGGTCCAACAAGTGAAGCACTAGTCCCACCAGCCCCCCGACCAGCGTCCCGTTGATGCGAATATATTGTAGGTCGCGCCCGACCGCGCCCTCGAGCCGGTCGGTGACCGTGCGTGCATCCCACCCGCGCACCGTCTCGCTGACCAGCTTGACGATCGAACCGCCATAACTTGCCGCCATGCCCGCGACCGCCCGCCTCGCGAATTGGTTGATCGAGCGCCGCATCCCGGGATCGCGCTCCAGGCTCTGGCCCATCGAGCGGAGCACCTCGCCCATCTTCCCAGCCATCGCCGCATCGGGATTGCGCGCCGCACTGATGATCGCCGCCCGTCCCTTCTGCCACATCGTGTCAATCCACAGACCGACCGAGCGATTGGCAAGGAGATCATCTTTCATCGTCTCGACCCGGGCGCGGGTATCGGCGTTGGTCTGGAGGTCGTTGGCGAGCTGGACCAGCGCCGCCTCGACCCTGACCCGCACCGGGTGCGCCGGATCGGTGCCCATCTCGATCGTTAGTTTCTTGAGCCCATCGACGATCGAGTCGGCGATGCGGCCGTCGATCCCGGCCAGCTTGAGCACCCAATTGGCCCGCTTGTGGACCATCTCGCGGATGAGTTCCTCGTTGGCGTCGAGCGCGCGCGCCATCCAGCGGATCGCAGCTTCAAGCAACGGCACGTGACGGTCCTCGTTGATCGCGCTCGCCAGCGCATGGCCGAGCAGCGGCGCAACCTCCATTTTCTTGAGTCGCGCCGAGATTGCACCCTTGACCAGCCCGCCCAGTCGCTCGTCGTCGAGGCTCTCGGCCAAATCCCCAATGAGCCGCGACGCCCCGCGCCGAATCCGCGTCTCCTGCCCCTGCGGCGCCTGGAGGAACCGCCCCGCCGCCCCAGCAAGGTCAATATTCCGCATCCGCCGCGCCACCACCGGCGCGATCAGGAAATTCTCCTTCAGGAAATTGGCCAGCGCCTCGCCGATGCGATCCTTGTTGCGCGGGATGATCGCGGTGTGCGGGATCGGCAGGCCCAGTGGATGACGGAACAGCGCGGTAACCGCGAACCAGTCGGCCATCCCGCCGACCATTCCGGCCTCGGCGAACGCCTTGACCCAAGACGCGGCGGGATAGGCGTGCTCAACTGCGCGAGCCGCGACGAACAGCAGGGCCATCACCACCAGCAGGCCAGTCGCAACGACCTTCATCCCCGCCGCGCCGGGCTGGGCGGGGTTGAAGCGGGACAAGGGACGCCGGGTCATCGGGCTCTTCTAGGGGAGCAATTGCGCGCTTGTCACTCCGCCGGCAAGGGCACCGGAACAGGCATCGGCGCATGTTCCTCTCCATTGTCGATAATTCGTCCAAATCGCCGCGCGACCCAGCTCTCGACATCAATCGCGATCGAGAACAGCGCGGGCACGAGCAACAGCGTTAGCACGGTCGAGAACAGCAGCCCGCCGATCACGGTTACCCCCATCGGCGCACGCCAGCTGCCATCGCCGCTCAGCGATAGCGCGATCGGCAACATTCCCGCTACCATCGCAACCGTGGTCATGACGATCGGCTGGGCCCGCTTGTGACCGGCTTCGTAGATCGCTTGGTCCTTGGTCATGCCGTGGTTGATCATCTCGACTGCGAAATCGATCAGCAAAATAGAGTTTTTGGCAACGATCCCGAATAACATCAGCAGTCCGATAAACACAGGCAGCGACAGCGGCTGTCCCGCGATGTGGAGTGCGATCGCGGCTCCAAGCGGGGCGAGCAACAGCGACCCCATGTTGACGAATGGCGCGAGGAATCGCCGATAGAGCAGTACGAGTACCGCAAAGACGAGCAGGATGCCTGAACCGAGCGCGATGATGAATGACACGATCAGTTCACCCTGCCATTTCTGATCGC
The DNA here is from genome assembly GCA_025356055.1 of Sphingomonas sp. GTDB lineage: Bacteria > Pseudomonadota > Alphaproteobacteria > Sphingomonadales > Sphingomonadaceae > Sphingomicrobium. The sequence continues at coordinate 17,710 of JANXUU010000095.1, forward strand.
CGAGTTTAAGCCGGGTAATGCCGTGAGGCAGGTTCGTGACCGTCGGCAGGGCCTCGATCTTCTTCCAGGCATCGCCGCTGACGAGGCCGGGTGCCAGATCGGCGCCGACCGCGATCCGCCGCACCTGGTTGGTGCGCTGAACCGTCGTCGGACCCGCCCCGAAGCCGATTGTGGCGACGGCTTTGAGCGGCACCGACCCGCCGTTGGTCGTCGGAACGGGCAGATTCTCGAGGGTCGACAGGTTGCGCCGGGCGTCTTCGGAGAGCGAGACGGTGATTGGCACCTGGCGGTCGGCGAGTGAGAATTTCGCGCTGTTCTGGGCGATGTCGCCAAGTGTCGCGATGCGGATCGTTTGGCTAAGCGCAGCGGTCGTGACGCCGAGGTCTGCGGCAAGGTCAAAGTGTGGCGCGATAGTGATCTCGGGCCGCACGAGGTCCCCCGCGACGCGCGGGGCTCGCAGTTGTGGCAGGTGCTGCATTTCGTCCGCAATCTTTTGTGCCGTGGTTTCGAGCAGGGCGGGATCCTCCCCACCGAGGAACAGCATGATGTCGCGGCCAGGTCCGCCACCGGGGCCACCGCCAGACTGACTGACGAAGTTAACCTGCCCGTCAGGGATTTTTTGGAGCGCCGGTGTCAGCGAGCGCTCGAACTCGACCGAGGTCTGGCTACGCTTCTTCTTGAGCACGATATTGAGACTACCGTTGCCGACCCTTACCCGCTGGAACACCAGGTCGACGTTCGGATTGCGGCCGACGATATCAGCCACACGTTGCACCACTGCCTCCGTCTGGGCCAGCGTTGAGCCGGGCGCGAGACCGACTCTGACCGACGAGGTGTCGACATTTTGCACCGGCTCGAATGCCAGCGACAACGTCGCGATGAGGACAACCGTCAGCGCGAGGCTGCCGAGACTTCCGACTACCGCGACCCAGCGATGCCGGAGCGTCCAATTGAGGATCGACAGATATGATTCCATGATCCGGCCCGAAGCGTGTGGTTCTTCGCCGTGCGCCTTCAGGAAATAGGCCGCGATCAGCGGGGTGATCATCCGCGCGACGAGCAGGCTCATCAACACCGAGATGACGACAGTGTAGCCAAAATTCCTGAAGAACTGCCCAGATATGCCCGGCATCAGCGCCACTGGCAGGAACACCGCAACGATCGCCATCGTCGTTGCCAGCACCGCCAGCCCAATTTCGTCGGCGGCATCGATCGACGCCTGGTACGCGGATTTGCCCATCCGCATGTGCCGCACGATGTTCTCGATCTCAACGATCGCGTCATCGACCAGCACGCCAGCGACCAGGCTCATCGCCAGCAGCGACAGAAAGTTGAGGTTAATCCCGATTAGGCTCATGAACCAGAAAGATGGGATCGCCGACAGTGGGATCGCCAGCGCCGAAATCGCCGTCGCGCGCTTGTCTCGCAGGAAAAGGAATACGACCAGCACCGCGAGCAGTGCTCCTTCGATCAATGCCTCAATCGACGAGCGATATTGCGACTTGGTGTAGTCGACTGAATTGTTAATCTCGCGGAAACGGATGCGCGGATTTTCGCGCTCCATCTTGTGGAGCGTTTTCCAAGCTCCGTCATAGACACTGACGTCGCTGCTGCCCTTGGCGCGCTGGATGTTGAAGCTTACGACTTGGTGGCCACCGAGTTTCGACAGCGATCGTTGCTCGGAATAGCTGTCCTCGACCCGCGCGATGTCGGCCAGGCGCACCGTCCGGCCACCGCCGGCGACAATCTGGGTCTGCGACAGGTCGTAGGCACTGCGCGCATTGCCGAGTACGCGAACCGATTGTTCAGAGCCGGCAATCTCAGCGCGGCCGCCGGTGGCGTTGAGATTGACCGCGCGCAGCTGCTGGTTGACTTGCGCAGCGGTGAGTCCCTGCGACTGAAGTGCGGCCGGATCGACGATCACTCGGATAACCCGGTCAACCCCGCCCTCACGCGATACCGCCGCGACACCCGGCACCCCGCGCAGCTGCTTGGCGACATCATTGTCGACAAACCAGCTCAGCTCCTCGAGACTCATGTCGCTAGTTTCGGCGGCGATGAAGGTGATCGGCTCGCCGGATATGTCGATTCGCTCGATCTGCGGCTCGAGGACTGCCTCGGGAAGGTCGCCGCGAATTTGCGAGATTGCGTCGCGAACGTCGTTGACGCCGCGGTCGATATTGGTGCCGATCTGCAGTTGAACGAACGTCTGGCTGGTGCCTTCGCGAACGGTGCTGTCTATCTCGTCGACGCCGTTGACGCCGCGCACGGCCGCCTCGACCTTCTGCGTGACCTGCTTTTCCATTTCCGACGGCGCGGCACCTGGCTGCGAGACGCTGACGATGACTGCGGGGAAGTCGATGTCGGGCTTGTTGTTGACCGTCAAGCTTGCAAACGCGATCACGCCGGCCAGCATCAGCGCGATGAACAGCACGATTGGCGGCACCGGGTTGCGGATACACCATGACGAGATGTTGCGGAAGGTCATGGTCAGTTGGCTTTCGGTGCTAGCATCGGATCAGCGCGGAGGCGCGGCGGAGCGGACCGCATTGACGGCCTGTCCGGGATTGAGGAAAGGACCGGCCGAAACGACCACCGCTTCGTGTCCCGATAGCCCTTGGGTGACGGTTACGCCCTGATCGTTGACTGTGCCGATTTTTATCGCGCGGCGCTCGACCTTGTGTTGATCATTGATGACGTAAACGTAATTGCCTTTCTCATCGCTCAGCACGGCGCTTTGCGGTAGCAGCGGCGCAGTCGTTGCGCCTGCCGCTATCGCCACTTCGGCAAACCCGCCCGGACGAATTGCCGGGCTGTAGGGAATAGCGACTTTGACCTCTCCCTGACGCGACTGGGGATCGATCACCGGCGATACCTGCCACACCGATCCCTTAATCGATTGCTGCAGCCCGAGCGGGGTGACCGTCGCGGGCATGCCGACATTGACCTGAACCAAGTCCTGCTGCGCGAGCGAGGCGCGCATTTCCATCTCGCCGCCCAGCGCCAGCCGGAACAGCGCGCCCGATGCTGGGCTGACGATTTGACCGACCTCGATCGAACGCACCAGGATTAGCCCCGAGGTCGGTGCGCGAATATCCAGCTGACCGATCTGTGCGCGCGTCGCGCCAAGCTGGGCCTGAGCAACGCGAACTTGTGCCGTGGCGGAATCGCGCGCCGCACGCTTGGCATCGAGGTCAGCCTTCGACACGAACCCGCCGCCGACCAATGCCTGCGCGCGCGCAAGGTTTGACTGGGCGAGGGCGGCATTGGCCTGCGCCGCCGAAACTTGAGCGGCGAGCTGGGCTGCGGTCTGTGCCTGGACCGAGCGGTCGATCGTTGCCAATACCTGCCCCGCGCGAACCCAGTTGCCCGCATCGACCAGCACGCGTGTGACGCGCCCACCCTGCCCCGCAATCCCAACCGGCTGGTCGTGCCGAGCTGCCAGCGCACCCGACGCGGTCACCATCCGGGATACCGCCGACTGGCCGGGGACAATCACGCTGACCGTCGGGATTTGCCCGTTCTTGCCACCGTCGGCTCCTGCTGCGGCTGCGGCCGGTGCATCGGCGCGCTTGCCGCTGTTCATTATTTTAGCCAGCGCAATCGCCGCCACGACTATCGCAATGACGGCCGCGACTATGATGATGTTCCGCCGCCGGTTGGTGCGGTCGACGACCACCAGATTGTCCGAACCTTCAAAGCGGGTCTCGCGATTCATTTCGATCTTTCTCAAATGTCTCTGGCCCTGGCCCGCGCCGCGTCAGCGATACTGTATTATCTGAATAAGTCAGCTACGGCAACTGGCCTGACACAATGGCCTGCCAAAAGCTTTTTTCGACCAACGGCCGCACTCGTGATACGAACCGGCGTCGGGGGCCCACGTGGGCCTGTTTCGACGATCAGACAGGGGTATCGATATGCTTGGAGCACACGGAATTCTGGGGTGGATTATCGTCGGCGGGCTCGCCGGGTTGATCGCGAAAGCATTGATGCCGGGTCGCGATCCGGGCGGCTGCATCATCACCATCCTGCTCGGCATCGCCGGCGCGGTGGTCGCGGGCTACCTTGGGCAGATGCTTCACTTTTACGGCCCCCATGACGCCGTCGGTTTCATCGGCGCGATCATCGGCGCATTCATCATCCTGTTCATCTATCGCCTGATCGCAGGCCGCCGCCGCCTCTGACTGGTTGCCCACATTCACAATATAGCCATCCGGCGGCGCCCAGCGAGGCGGGATGGTTTTCGTGAGGAGAAGGTGATGAACAGACTGATGGCGGCGCTGATGGTCAGCACGCTCGCACTGCCGATGGTTGCGACCGCGCAGGTGACGACGACGCTTGCGCAGCCGATCACGGGCACCCGTCTCGATATAAGCGCGGCCGGCGAAGTCACGCGAGTTCCCGACATCGCGACCATTTCGGCCGGCGTGACGACTCAGGCGGCGACTGCGGTTGAGGCGATCGGTCAGAACGCGACCCGGATGGAGCGCGTGCGCTCTGCGTTGAAGCGCGCGGGCATTGCCGACCGCGACATCCAGACCGCGTCGATGAACCTCTCGCCGCAATATCGCTATGTCGAGAACCAATCTCCGGTGCTGACGGGCTATCAGGCGTCGAACCAGCTAAGCGTGCGTTTCCGCGACATCCGTGCGTCCGGCAAGATTCTCGACGCGCTGGTCGGCGAGGGAGCCAACCAGATCAGCGGCCCCAATCTTTCGATCGAGCATCCCGAATCCGCGCTTGACGAGGCCCGCACCAAGGCAGTCGGCGCCGCCCGCGCCCGCGCCGAGCTTTACGCGCACGCGCTCGGTTTGCGGGTCGTGCGGGTAATCTCGGTCAGCGAAAGCGGCGGCGACGTCCCGCGCCCAATCAGCCCTATGTATGCCCGGGCACAGGTGGCCGAAGCCAAGACTCCGGTCGACCCCGGAGAACAGCAGCTCCAGATCAGCGTCGCGATGACCTTCGAGCTGCAATAAGCAAACGAAAGAGGCCGCGCGGTCATCCCGCGCGGCCCCTCGTTAAGCGATCAAGACTGGTCTAGCGAACCGAACCGCGACGAACCAGATTAACGATGGCGAGGAGCACAACGGCGCCAAGCAACGAGTAAAGGAAAGTTTGTAGCGTGATGCCGTTGTTCAACGAAGCACTGCCACCAAAGATGAAACCGGCGATAGCTGCGCCAACGATACCGACGACGACGTTGAGGATGATGCCCTGTTGACCATCGGTGCGCATGATCATGCTGGCGAGCCAGCCACAGATGCCGCCAACAACCAGCCAAATGATGATACCCATGATACGTTCCCTCCTGTTCATGGTCGTCCGAGGACGACCTTCCGGCATCAAGACGCGTGATGCCCGCATCTTGTTCCGCATCAGGAACGCTATGTCTAGTATCGGATTCGAAACGACTCTTTCGAGCAATTTCGGTCAATAGCGCTGCTGGCGCTCATACTGGTCGCGGTAATGCTTGATCCGCGTGACGCGCAGGCCGGGCATTCCACTACGGTCGACCGCGCGCTGCCAGCTCGTGAACTCCTCAATACTAAGCGTGTAGCGCTGGCACACGTCGTCGACACTGAGCAGCCCGCCGGCTACCGCCGCGACGACCTCGGCCTTGCGCCGAACGACCCAGCGGGTGGTGTGGGGAGGCGGCAGCGAATCGAGCGTTAGCGGTTCGCCGAGCGGACCGATAACCTGTGCTGGCCGAAATTTCTGGTTCTCAAGCATGCCTTGTTAGACCTTCATGTCCTGTTGCCGTGCCATCGAATTAACGGTCGCGCTCGAAGATAAAGGTAAGGCTGCTGGTAAATGTCAGAGTCATTGTTCCTTACCTCCGTTTAACCCTGTCCTGTCGGCGATCGCCGCAATCCCGAATGCGCCACCAAGAATCACCGCGGCCTCGCGCCATCCGACCCCTGCGCAGAGATAGCGCGCCACCAGTTCTGATCGGCGCAAGCTTGTCGAAGACCCTTCGCTGACCAGCGCGAGCAAGTCACGGTCGTCCAGCGCGCCACCGGCATCCGCTTCAAATTTGCCCTCCAACCGCGCCAAGACGAACCTCTCACTGCTCTCGATCCCCCGATCCCTAGACCAACAGGGTGAACATCGGGTAAAGGCGATCTGCCATGTCACCCCAGCCCCCGATCGACTTCGGCCTCCCCAGGGTGGCCGCAGAGACGCGCATCGTCGTCGCCATGTCGGGCGGAGTCGACAGCTCGGTCGTCGCCGCGCTCGCCGCCCGGACAGGGGCGGAAGTCATCGGCATCACGCTCCGGCTCTACGATCATGGGGAAGCCGTGAAGCGCAGCGGTTCGTGCTGTGCGGGGCAGGACATCTATGATGCTAAAACCGTCTGCGATCGGCTCGGCGTTGCGCATTATGTCCTAGATTATGAGAGCCGCTTCCGCACCGGCGTGATCGACCGCTTCGCCGATGAGTATGCCGCCGGACGAACCCCGGTCCCGTGCTCACTATGCAACCAGGGGGTGAAATTCACCGATCTCATCGCTTTCGCGCGCGAGCTTGGCGCCGATTGTCTGGCGACCGGCCACTATGTCCGCCGCGTGGTCGGCGAGAACGGTTGTGCGCAGCTGTGGAAGGGCCGCGACCCGGCGCGCGACCAGAGCTATTTCCTTTACGGGACGACCCCTGATCAGCTCGAATTTCTGCGCTTTCCCTTAGGCAACCTGCCCAAGAGCCAGGTCCGCGAACTGGCGGGCGAAGCCGGGCTTGCTGTTGCCAGCAAGCCCGATAGCCAAGACATCTGCTTCGTTCCTGACGGAGACTATGCCGGGCTCGTCAAACGGCTCCGTCCCGAAACCGCAGCGCCGGGCGAGATCGTCGATCTTGGCGGGCGCGTTTTGGGCAGCCACCAGGGCGTCGTCCACTTCACTATAGGCCAGCGCCGCGGGATCGAAATCGGCGGACAGTCCGAACCTCTCTTCGTCGTGCGAATCGAGCCCGACTCGCGTCGCTTGGTGGTCGGACCGCGCGCCGCGCTGGCCGTGAGCTCGGCGCGGGTCGAGGGGCTCAACTGGCTTGGTGAAGACCAATGCAAGGTTATGGCCAAGGTCCGCTCGCTGGCACAGCCCGTGGCCGCCCAATGGGACGGTCAATGGTTGAGCTTCATGGTGAACGAATACGGTGTCGCGCCAGGTCAATCGGCCGTATTTTACGATGAAGAGAGGTTGATCGGCGGCGGAACGATTGCCGAGACCCGCCCGGTCTTTGCTGAAGCGGCCTGACCGAAAGATTTCCTTAACGCGCTCAGCGACATCTCATGGCCGGACCCGGGAGGACCAGTTGATGTTTAAAAGCCTGTTGCGCAACGAACGCGGCGCCAATGCCATCGAATATGCGCTCATCGCCGGACTGATCGCTACCGCCGCAGTGGCCGCGTTCATCAACCTGGGGTCGAACATCAACAACATGTACGTGAGCGTCTCGAACAATCTCGGTTGATCGCCTACGTATCGCGCATCGATCAGCGCGGGATGACTGCATGACCAATTACCAACTCGTCGACGTATTCGGCAGCGCTCCGTGTTCGGGCAATCCGCTGCCTGTCATTGCTGGGGCCGACCATCTGTCAACCGAGGAGATGCAGCGCATCACCCGCTGGTTCAGCTATTCCGAGACGGCCTTCCTACTGCCCCCAACCGATCCTGCCGCAGACTACCACGTTCGCATCTTCACCCTTGACCGCGAGCTGCCGTTCGCCGGCCATCCGACGCTGGGCAGCTGCCATGCATGGCTCGCGGACGGCGGTGTGCCACGCGGCGCGGGCCGGATCATTCAGCAATGCGGCGCCGGCCTCGTTGAGCTTCGCCAAACCGACATACTCGCCTTCGCCGCGCCGCCGCTCATCCGATCGGGCGATGTCGACGGGGCCGATCTCACCATGATCGCCCACTTCCTGCGCATCGACCATTCGGCGATCCTCGAGGCGCAGTGGGTCGACAATGGGCCCGGCTGGGTCAGCGTAATGCTCGAATCCGCAGACGCCGTCCTCGCCCTTGACCCACACGGGCATTGGCCGAAGCGAATCGAGCTCGGAGTCGTCGGCAGCCACCCGCGCGGGCACGACGCCGCCTACGAAGTCCGCTCCTTCTTCAGTGGCGAGCGCGGCGTGATCATCGAGGATCCAATCACCGGCAGCCTCAATGCCTCGATTGCCCAATGGCTTGCGGGCCGGTTTCCCGCCAGATATGTTGTGAGCCAGGGCACCGCGCTCGGCCGACAGGGACGAGTCACCATCGACGCCGATGGTGACACCATCTGGGTCGGCGGGCGGACCATCACCATCGCCGAGGGAACGACGATCCTCGCCTAGCGGGTCTCGGTCAGCGTCGACGACAGCATCGTCTCGCGGTCGGTGTGACCCTCGGGATCGAAGTGCATGAGTATCTCCGTATTGGGAAAATGCTGCTGCAGCTGCTCCTCGATCGGGTCCATGCGATCGTGCGCCTGGCGCACCGTCCACTTGCCCGGCACCCACACGTGAAACTGGACGAAACGATGTGTGCCGCTCGACCGGGTGCGCAGGTCGTGCAACCCCGCCAGCTCGGGATATTTGGCCGCTTCGGCCAGGAATTCGGCGCGCTGCTCCTCGGGCCATTCCTCGTCCATCAGCTGGGCGAGCGCATGTTTCGAACTTTTCCACGCCCCCCACGCGAGCCACGCCGCCAGCAGCAGACCGAACGCCGCATCGGTCCCGCGCAGGTGCAGATATTGATCGAGCACCAGCGCGACGATGACCGTGCCGTTGAGCAGCAAGTCCGACTGATAATGAAGATGGTCGGTAGCGATCGCGACCGATCCGGTGCGCTTGACGACATGCTTCTGGTACGTCGTCAGCGCCAGCGTCGCGACAATCGCGACCAGCGAAATACCGATCCCGAGTTCGGCGTTTGAAGTCTCCGCGCGATTAAGCAACCGGTCGACCGAGCGCCATGCAATGCCCACCGCAGAGAAGCTGATCACGATTACCTGGACCAAAGCGACCAGCGCCTCGGCCTTGCCATGACCGAAGCGGTGGTCGCGGTCGGCCGGCTGGGCAGCGATCCGCACGCCGAACAGCGTCACCAAACTGGCGAGCAAATCCAGCGCGGTGTCGGCGAGGCTGCCGAGCATTGCCACCGATCCCGTCGCCGCCGCACCCCACGCCTTGAGCCCGAGCAGCAGCACCCCCATCGTCACGCTCGCCAACGCGGCTCTGGTCGACAGCGCAGAGCGCTCGTCATGCGCCATGTGCGGATGGTGCCCGTGCCCGTGCCCGTGCCCATTCCCGTGCGCGCCGCTCATGGGTAAAGCAGTCCTTCGCTCCACCCGTTGCCGGCGCGCGTGAGCAGGCGGCGATGGTGGAGCCGATGATCGCCATCTTCCCAAAATTCAATAGCGCGCGGGGTCACTCGGAAGCCCGACCAGCGCGGCGGCCGCGGTACGTCCTGTCCTTCGAACTTCGCGCGCATTTCCTCGACTCGGCCGGCAAAGGTCTCGCGAGCGTCGAGCGGCCGCGACTGGTCGCTCGCCCACGCCCCGATCCGCGAATTCCGCCCGCGGCTTGCAAAATAGGTGTTGGCCTCGGCTTCGCTCACCGCGCTTACCGGCCCCTCAATTCGCACTTGGCGGCGCAGCGACTTCCAGTGGAACAGCAACGCCGCCTCGGGATTGGCGGCAAGCTCACCGCCCTTGCGACTGTCGAGGTTGGTGTAGAAAACGAAGCCGCGCTGATCATGCCCCTTGAGCAGCACCATGCGCACCGACGGCCGACCCGCAGCATCCACCGTCGCCAGCGCCATCGCGTCGGGATCGTTGGGCTCGGACGCCTTGGCCTCCAAGAACCAGGATTCGAATATCGCGAAAGGATCGTTGGCCATGGCACCGTCTTAGTCGGTGGCCATGGTGCACCGCAACAGGCTTGCCAGCATCGCCGATCCAACCCATCTGGCAGCCATCATATTATCCGACTAGGGAACCGCATGGACCTGTATCAACGCCTGGGGATCAAGCGCGGCGCGACCGAGGCCGAGATCAAGAAGGCTTATCGAAGCCTCGCGAAACAGCTTCACCCCGACCGCAACAAGGACAATCCCAAGGCGAACGAACGGTTTTCGCAGATCACCCATGCCTATGACCTGCTGTCCGACAAGGACAAGCGCGCCAAATATGACCGTGGCGAGATCGACGAGGACGGCAATCCCAAATACGCCAACTTCGGCGGCGGCAGTGGCGGCGGGCCTCGCCCGGGCGGCAGCCCCTTCGGCGGCGGTCCGCCCCCCGGCGGCGGCTTCGACACCGCCCAGGCGGCTGACCTCAGCGACTTGTTCGAAGGCTTGTTCGGCGGTGCTCAGCCCGGTGGCGGCGGCCGTGCCGGGGGCGGATCGCCCTTTGGCCGGCGCAGCCCCCCTCCCCCACAGAAAGGGGCCGATGTTGCCTATCGCCTCAAAGTCTCGTTCGTCGACGCCGCCACGCTCAAGCCACAGCGCGCAACGCTGTCGGGCGGCAAGACGTTCGACCTCAAGCTCCCCAATGGCGTCGAGGATGGCACCAAGATCCGGCTCGGTGGCCAGGGCCAGGACGGTTCCGGCGGCAAGGGTGACGCGATCGTCCAGATCGAGATCGCCCCCCACCCCTTCTACACCCGCGACGGCACCACCGTCCGCCTGACCCTCCCGGTGACCCTGCCCGAGGCGGTGCTCGGCGCCAAGGTCAAGGTGCCCACCCCCGACGGACCGGTCATGCTTTCGATCCCCAAGGGAGCAAACTCGGGCAAGGTCATGCGCCTCAAGGAACGCGGCTTTACCGACAAGAGCGGCAAGCGCGGCGACGTGCTCGTCATCCTTGCCATCGACCTCCCCGCCGGCAACACCGCGCTCGAAGCATTTGCGACCGAATGGACGGGCGGAGGCAACCCGCGGGCATCGCTCGGGGTTTGAGCATCGCATGAAGAATTCCAACCCCCAGTCCCCCGAGGAGCGGCGCAAGCGGCTGGCCGATCTCAAGGCCAAGTTCGGGAGCGACGTCGCCGAGAAGTTCAGACCGACCAACACCCCGTGGGTAATCACCAAGCGGGTCGCGACCGGCGTGTATTCGGACGGCTTCATCCACGCCGGCAATCTCGCCTATCTCGCCGTTCTTGCGCTATTTCCCTTTTTCATTCTCGCCGCCGCGATCGCGCACCTGCTTGGCCAAAGCCAGGACGCGATCCTGACCGTCAACAGCGTTCTCCAGCGCCTTCCCCCCAACGTCGCCGACCTGATGCGCGACCCCATCCGCGAGGTCCTGACCCAGCGCACCGGCGCCCTGCTGTGGTTCGGCGGGCTCGTCGGGCTGTGGACCGCGGCAAGCTTTATCGAAACCATCCGCGACATCCTCCGCCGCTCCTACGGCGTCGAATATTCCGCCCCTTTCTGGACTTATCGCTTAAGCTCGATCGCTCTCATCCTCGGCGCGGTCGTGCTGATGATGGTCGCGCTTGGCGCCTCGGTGCTGCTTGCCTCGGTGCACGAAGCGGTGACAACCTGGTTCCCTTTCGCCAGCGGGCTTGGCACCACGCTCGGTTTCTACCGCATCGCGCCGGGGCTGACCCTCTACGTCACCTTTTACTTCCTGTTCCTCGCGCTGACTCCGTCACGGTATCGCACGATGAGCTGCCGCAAATGGCCCGGCGCGTTGTTTGTCACCGCCTGGTGGCTGGCGGTGGTCGAGCTGCTCCCGCGCATTATCAGCTGGTTCGGTGGCTACCAGAAGACCTACGGCAGTCTTGCCGGGATCATGGTCGCATTGATCTTCTTCTATTTCGCCGGGCTGGGGGTCACGATCGGCGCCGAGCTAAACGCTGCGCTGGCGGATTCCGGCGGCAAGGCGCTAAGGGGCGAAGTCTATACCGGGCCGTACAGCGACGAGCTTGAGGTGGTCGAGCCGCAACCGGGCGAGGATACGACGCCCGAGCTCGTCAGCCACCGCACCGTCACGCCGACCTTGAAGGGGAGTGAAATATGAGTGGCTTGATGGCGGGGAAACGCGGGTTGATCATGGGCCTCGCCAATGATCGCTCGCTGGCGTGGGGCATTGCCAAGCAACTCGCCGAGCATGGAGCCGAGCTCGCCTTCGCCTATCAGGGCGAAGCGATCGAGAAGCGCGTCCGTCCGCTCGCTGCCGAACTCGGTTCCAACCTGCTGATCGACTGCGACGTCAGCGACATGGCCAGGCTCGACGCCGCCTTCGCGACCCTCCAACAAAGTTGGGACAGCCTCGATTTCGTGGTCCACGCCATCGGCTTTTCTGACAAGAACGAGCTGCGCGGCAAATATGTCGAGACCAGCCTCGACAACTTCCTGATGACGATGAACATCTCGGTCTATAGCTTCGTCGCCGTCGCCGAGCGCGCGCGCAAGATGATGAAGCCTGGCGGCTCGCTTCTAACGCTGACCTATTATGGCGCCGAAAAGGTCATCCCCCACTACAACGTCATGGGCGTCGCCAAGGCCGCGCTAGAAGCCTCGGTCAAATACCTTGCCGCCGACCTTGGCCCCGACGGGCTGCGCGTCAACGCGATCAGCGCCGGCCCGATCAAGACCCTCGCCGCGTCAGGAATCGGCGATTTCCGCTACATCATGAAGTGGAACGAATATAACAGCCCGCTCCGCCGCAACGTCACCATCGAGGATGTCGGCGGCGCGGGCCTCTATTTGCTGAGTGATCTCGCCAGCGGAGTCACCGGCGAAATCCACCACGTCGACGCCGGCTACAACGTCATCGGCATGAAAGCCGAAGACGCCCCCGATATCGCGACGGTGTGACCCCCTCCCTTTTCAGGGAGTGGAGTTACCCGGCGAACGGGTCGCGCACGAGTATAGTGTCGTCGCGTTCGGGACTGGTCGAAACCAACGCCACCGGGCATCTGATCAGCTCCTCGATGCGACGGACATATTTGATCGCCTGCGCCGGGAGATCGGCCCATGACCGCGCGCCCGCCGTCGTGCCTTCCCAACCCGCCATCTCCTCATAGACCGGCTCAAGCCGCTCCTGATCGAAGGAGTGCGGTGGGAGATAGTCGTAGTCGCGCCCGGCGATGCGATAGCCGGTGCAGATCTTGACCGTCTCGAACCCGTCGAGCACGTCGATCTTGGTCAGCGCGATCCCGGTGATGCCCGACACCGCCGCCGACTGGCGCACCAGCACCGCGTCGAACCAGCCACAGCGCCGCTTGCGCCCGGTGACCGTCCCGAATTCATGCCCTCGCTCGCCAAGCCGCTGCCCCGTTTCGTCCCCAAGCTCGGTCGGGAACGGCCCGCTGCCGACCCGCGTCGTATAGGCCTTGACGATCCCCAGCACGAAGCCCGCGGCTGACGGCCCCATCCCGCTCCCCGGCCCGGTAGTCCCGGCGACTGTATTCGATGAGGTCACGAACGGGTACGTCCCGTGATCGACGTCGAGCAGAACGCCCTGCGCGCCCTCAAACAGGATGCGCTTGCCCGCGCGCTGCGCCACGTCGAGGTCGCGCCACACGGGTTTGGCGAACGGCAGCACGAATCCCGCGATCTCCGACAGTTCGGCCCGCAGCGCCTCGCGATCGGTCGCGGGCTGCCCAAACCCCGCCCGCAACGCGTCATGGTGCGCGCACAGCCGGTCGAGCAGCGGGTCGAGCTCGTCGAGATGCGCCAGATCGCACACGCGAATCGCACGACGCCCGACCTTGTCCTCATACGCCGGCCCGATCCCCCGCCGCGTCGTCCCGATCTTGCCCGCGCCCGACGCGTCCTCGCGCAACGCATCGAGGTCGCGGTGGATCGGCAAAATCAGAGGGCAGGTCTCGGCAATCCGCAGCACGTCGGGCGTGATCACCACCCCCTGCGCCGACAGCTTCTCGACCTCGGCTTTCAGCGCCCAGGGGTCGAGCACCACGCCATTGCCGATCACCGACGGCGTGCCGCGCACGATCCCCGACGGCAGCAGCGACAGCTTGTAGACCTTGTCCCCCACCACCAGCGTGTGCCCGGCATTATGCCCGCCCTGAAAGCGCACCACAACATCGGCGCGGCTGGCGAGCCAGTCGACGATCTTGCCCTTCCCCTCGTCGCCCCACTGCGCGCCGATGACGGTCACATTGCCCACATAAATTCCTTTGATTGCGGCGGCGCTCTAGGCGAGGGCACGGGAAGGGTCAAAGACAGTTAAAACTTCAGCGGCCGCACCAGTCGCACCCCCGGAAGCGCCTCGACCTTGCTGACCACGTCCGGCCCGACCGGCTCGTCGAGCGACAGCAGCAGCACCGCGTCGCCGCCGCCTTCGGCCAGCCGGCCCAGATGGAACGTCCCGATATTGATGTTCGCTTTGCCCAGCAGCGTGCCCAGCCGACCGATAAACCCGGGGCGATCCTCGTTGACGATGTAGAGCATGTCGCCGACCAGATCGGCCTCGACCTTGACCCCGAACAGCTCGACCAGGCGCGGCGCGGAATTGCCGAACAACGTCCCGGCCACGGTCCGCTCTCCCGCCAGGGTCCGCGCCGAAACGCGCAGCAGCGTGTGATAATCGCCCTCGCGGTCATGGCGAACCTCGCGCACGTCGAGCCCGCGCTCCTTGGCCAGCACCGGCGCGTTGACCATGTTCACGCTGTCCGAGTGAACGCGCATGAAACCCGCCAGCACGGCGCCGGTGATCGGCTTCATGTTGAGCGCGGCGGCGGCACCTTCGGTTTCGATCGACAGGCAGCCGATCGAGCCATGCGCGAGCTGCCCGACAAGGCTGCCGAGCTTTTCCGCAAGCGCCATGTAGGGCTTCAGCCGCGGCGCTTCCTCGGCCGACAGGCTCGGCATGTTCATCGCGTTGGTGACCCCGCCAAGCAGCAGATAATCGCTCATCTGCTCGGCGACCTGGATCGCGACATTGACCTGCGCCTCGTTGGTCGACGCGCCAAGGTGCGGGGTCGAAATGAAATTGGGGGTGTTGAACAGGGGAGACGACTTTGCTGGCTCGCTCTCGAACACATCGAGTGCGGCGCCGCCGACCTGGCCGCTATCGAGCGCCTCCTTTAGCGCTGCCTCGTCGATCAGGCCGCCGCGCGCGCAGTTGATGATCCGAACGCCCTTTTTCGTCTTTGCAATATTTGCTCTGCTCAAAATATTGCGGGTCTGATCGGTCAGCGGCGTGTGGAGCGTAATGAAGTCGGCGCGACCGAGCAGCTGATCCAGCTCGACCTTCTCGACGCCCATCTCGATCGCCCGCTCTGGCGTCAGAAAAGGATCAAAAGCGACGACCTTCATCCTGAGCCCCAGCGCACGCGATGCCACGATCGACCCGATGTTGCCCGCCCCGATCAGCCCGAGCGTCTTGCCCGTCACCTCGACCCCCATGAAGCGGTTCTTCTCCCACTTGCCGGCCTGGGTCGACGCATCGGCCTCGGGCAATTGGCGGGCGAGCGCGAACATCAGCGCAATGGCGTGCTCGGCGGTAGTGATCGAGTTTCCGAACGGGGTGTTCATGACCACGACCCCGCGAGCCGTGGCGGCAGGAATATCAATATTGTCGACCCCGATCCCGGCCCGCCCGACAACCTTCAACCTGGTCGCGGCCTCGAGAATTGCCTTGGTCACCTTCGTCGACGAGCGGATCGCAAGCCCGTCATACTCGCCGATGATCGCGGCCAGCTCGTCAGGGGTCTTGCCGGTGATTTCATCGACCTGAATCCCCCGCTCGCGGAAGATCGCGGCGGCGCGCGGGTCCATGGAATCGGAAATGAGGACTTTGACTTGAGTCATGAAGTGGCTCCTTGTGAGCGCCCGTCACCCCGGCAAAGGCCGGGGCCCAGCGCGACAGCAATTGAAAGCGTTTCTGAATAGATATTGGGGTCCTAGCCTTCGCCGGGAGGACGTTAGGGATGCCGTTACGAGTTGAGCGTAGCCCACGCCCAGTCGAACCACGGCCCGAGTGCTTCGATATCGGCGGTGTCGACCGTCGCCCCGCACCAGATGCGCAAGCCGGGCGGCGCATCGCGGTAACCGGCGATGTCAAACGCCACGCCCTCGGCCTCGAGCAGCCCCGCGAACGTCTTGATCATCGCCTCGTCCGCGCCCTCGACCGTCAGGCACACCGAGGTGGTCGACCGGCTCGCCGGATCGGCCGCGAGATGCCCTAGCCATGACCGCTCCTGGACAATCCGGTCGAGCGCCGCCGCACTGGCATCGGAGCGCGCAATCAAGCCGTCCGCGCCGCCCACCGACCGCGCCCACTCGAGCGCGAAGATTGCATCCTCGACCGCCAGCATCGACGGCGTGTTGATCGTCTCGCCCTTGAACACGCCCTCGGTCAGCTTGCCTTTCGACACCAGGCGAAACAGCTTCGGCAACGGCCAGGCGGGCGTGTAGCTTTCCAGCCGCTCGACCGCCCTTGGCCCAAGGATCAGCACGCCATGCGCGCCCTCCCCGCCGAGCACCTTCTGCCACGAGAAGGTCGCGACATCGATCTTGTCCCAAGGCAGCGGGTAAGCGAACACCGCGCTGGTCGCGTCGGCGAAACTCAGTCCCTCGCGATCATCCGCGATCCAGTCGCCGTCCGGCACCCGCACCCCCGAGGTCGTTCCGTTCCAGGTGAACAGCACGTCACTCTGCCAGTCGACCTGCGACAAGTCCGGCAATTGCCCATAATCGGCGCGAATCACGGTTGGATCGAGCTTCAACTGCTTGACCGCATCGGTCACCCAGCCCTCGCCGAAACTCTCCCACGCCAGCGTCGTCACGGCGCGCTGCCCAAGCATCGTCCACATTGCCATTTCATAGGCGCCGGTGTCCGATCCGGGCACGATCCCGATGCGATGCGTGTCGGGCAGCCGCAGCAATTCGCGCATCAGATTGATGCTGTATTGCAGGCGCGCCTTGCCGATCTTCGACCGGTGCGAGCGCCCAAGCGATTCGGTAGCGAGTTTGGAAGCTTCCCATCCCGGCGGCTTGGCGCACGGTCCAGACGAGAAAAACGCGCGCTCGGGGCGCGTGGCAGGCTGTAACAAAATAGTCTCTCCTCACAGAGAGCTCGCGCCGCGTTGGGACGGCGTGGCCCGTTGCCGTCCTTAACGATGGATCCCGTTTGTGCAAGTGCGAGAAAATCCGAAACAACCGCTCTTGAGGTTCGACGAGTCTAACTTCCCGCAACTCGTTGGAACGGTTCACCGCAAGACCCGGACGGTTCATCCCGTGCAGAGGAACGATCGGTTGATATGCTTAACCTTTCGGGGTCTGAAGTCTTTGCCACTGTTCGAAAGGCAAATTCGAACGGCGCGTGACGGGGCTGGGGAGCTCCTTGCAATCGGGACGAAACGGCGAAGCGATTCGGCGTGGCGGACAAGTTTGGAGCATCGATGACTGCAGTAATAGCCATGTCCCAGTCGCTCATTCGTGACCGTGACTTCTTCGTTCACGACGGATCCAGCCTTCGCCGGCTGCGCCTGTCGGCACCGATGCAGCTGCTGTTCCTCGCCATCCTCTCCGCGCTAATCGCTTTCTCGGGCTACTCTGCCTCCCAGCTATTCACGGCCACCAGCGCCCGGGCCGCGACGGTTTCGGCGTCGACCGAAGCGCGCACCCGCAAGATCGAACAGCGTCAGGCCTTGATTGAAGCGGCCCTGACCGGCCGCGCACTCGACCCCGCTCTCGTCACCGGCACGGACCCGCTGGCCCGCGTCGAGACCGCCCAGCTGCAGCAGGCCGCCCTGGTCGCCCGCGCGCTCGACGTTCGTTACCAGGTCACTAATGCCGAACTGAAACGCCTCGGCCTGACCCCCGCCCGCCTCGGCCAGACGGGCGAAGGCGGCCCGTTCGAGAGCGTGTCGATGAGCAGTGTCCGCGCTGACCCCACCTTCAAGGCTCTCTTCACCAGCTGGAAAAAGCTCGACAGCCTCCAGGACGGAGCCATCGCCGTTCCTTCCGAAAAGCCGGTCAAGACTGCTTCCTTCACCTCGGGCTTCGGCGTTCGCACCGACCCGTTCCAGGCGCGCGCCGCGATGCACCCGGGAATTGACCTCGCCGGCCCGATGGGCACCCCCATTTACGCCACCGCCGACGGCACCGTGCTCCGCGCCGGGTGGAACTCGGGCGGCTACGGCAATCTCGTCGAGATCGACCATGGCAAGGGCATCGCCACTCGCTATGGCCACATGTCGGCGATCCTCGTTTCGGCCGGACAGCATATCACGCGCGGGCAGCAGATTGGCCGCATGGGCTCGACCGGCCGCTCGACCGGCAGCCACCTTCACTATGAAGTCCGCGTCGACGGCCGCCCGGTCAACCCGATCCCGTTCATGAAGTCGACCGATTACCTGCTCGCCATGACCGCCGGTTCGGGCGCCTCGCTCGACCAGGTCGCGATGGGCGGACCGCAACGGTAAGTCCGCGCTGCTTGCCGCTGGCCTCTGCGGCCCCTATCTTCTGTCCATGACCGACATCGAGTTAACCGTGAGCGCTGCCAAACGCGTCGCCGCGATTGCCGCCAAGCAGGAACGCCCCGCCGTGCTGCGCCTCGCGGTTGAGGGCGGCGGATGTGCCGGCTTCAGCTACAAGTTCGCGCTCGGCGAGCCGGAGGCTGGCGATACCGCAACCGAGACGGACGGCGTGCGCCTCGTCGTCGACCAGATGACGCTCGACCTCGTCCGTGGGTCGGCGGTCGATTTCGTTGAAGACATGGGCGGGTCCGCGTTTAAGGTGACGAACCCGAATGCGGCGAGCGGCTGCGGCTGCGGTTCCAGCTTCTCGATCTGACGGTCGCCCGCTACGGAAGCGGGCATGAAAATTGCGACCTACAACGTCAACGGCATCCGCGCCCGCCTTCCCCGCCTGCTCGACTGGCTGGAGCGCGAGGCCCCCGACGTCGCCTGCCTCCAGGAACTCAAATGCGCCGATGATTCGCTCCCCATCGGCGACATCGAGGCGGCGGGCTACGGCGCGGTGTGGCACGGCCAGAAGGGCTTCAACGGAGTTGCCATTCTGGCGAAGGGCGACTCGCCGGCATTGCGCCAGGTCGGCCTTCCCGGCGATCCCGACGACAGCCACAGCCGCTATATCGAGGCCGAGGTCGCGGGCACGGTCGTCGCCTCGCTGTACCTTCCCAACGGCAACCCGGTCGGCACCGAAAAGTTCGTCTACAAACTCGCCTGGATGGAGCGGCTGCGCACCCACGCCGCCGCCCTGCTCGCCGAGGAAAAGCCGACGATCCTCGCCGGCGACTGGAACGTCATCCCCGAAGACCGCGACGTTTTCTCCGCCAAGGCTGTCGCGAAAGACGCCCTCATCCAGCCCGAAACCCGCGCCGCCTATCGCCAGATTCTCTACCAGGGCTGGACCGACGCCCTGCGTGCGCTCCACCCGCACGACCCCAAGCTGTGGACCTTCTGGGATTACACCATGGGCGCGTGGCAGCGCGACCTCGGCTTCCGCATCGACCACCTCCTGTGCAGCCCGCAAGCCGTCGACCGCCTCCGCGCCGCCGGCGTCGATCGCTGGCCCCGCGGCGAGGAAAAGGCGAGCGACCACACCCCCGTCTGGATCGATCTCGCCTAAAGCGCTTTCTCGTAAATCCGGTAAATGTGGTTGACCGTCGCGCCGGGCAATTGCGCGATCGACATCATTCCCTGATTATCCTCGAGGATCCAGCCGAACTCGCCGTGGGTCGCACCGAAATCGGCGACGATCGCGCGGCGGATATGCTCGATCAGCATGAACGCCAGCTGCCCCGCCATTCGCGTCCCGTGCAGCTTCTTCGCCACCCCCATCAGCGGCACCCGCACCCGCGCCGTCCGCGGCTTGCGCAACCGCCACAGCAATTTGATGAAATTGAACGGGAATAGCTCACCGTTCAGATCCTTGGTCAGGTCGTTGATGTCGGGAATGGTCAGCATGAACGCCACCGGCTCGCCGTCGAGCTCGGCGATCAGCACCATCTCGGGAAAAATGATCGGCTTCAATTTCTTGCCGGCATAGGCAATCTCGTCAGGCGTGAGCGGCACATAACCCCAATTGTCCGACCAGGCGTCGTTCAGCAGATTCAGGATGATCGCCGAATCGCGCTCGAAGTTCGACTTGTCGACCGGGCGCAACACGATGCGCGGGTTCTTCTCCCCCGCCGCCACCAGCCGCGCCATGACCCCCTCGGCGGGCGGGCGGATATCGACCTCATAGGTCAGCAAGTCCTTCGCCTTCGCGTAACCGGCGCCCTCGATCCACGCCTGATAGGCGGGGCGGTGATGCCCCATCATCACCATCGGCGGCTGATCGAAGCCCGAAATCAGCAGCCCCGGCTCGTCCCAGATCGACAGGCTGATCGGCCCCATCGACCGCGTCATCCCCTCGCCCCGCAACCACTCTTCGGCCGTGGCGATCAACACCGTCGCCACCTCGCCGTCGAGCGCCTCGAACATGCCCCACTGGCCCGTCCCCGCGCCCATATGCTCAAGCACCAGCTGGTCGACCTGCGCGCTGATCCGTCCGACGACCTTGCCGCCGCGCTCGGCCAGCCACAGTTGCGCCTTGGCGTGCCCGAACCACGGGTTCTTCTTGGGATCGATCAGCCCGTGGACTTCGTCCTTCAACGGCGGGACCCAGGCGGGATCATCCTTGTAGACCGTCCAGGCAAGGTCGACGAATTGCTTGCGGTCTGCCTTGGTGACGACCGGACGAATGGTGATGCTGCTCATGGAGCGAAGGCTAGCGATCCCTCGCGGTCTTAGCCAGCGGTTCGACGCTCGATCGTCGCGCCGACGGCGGAGAGCTTCTCCTCCAGGCGCTCATAACCCCGGTCAAGGTGATACACCCTCAGCACCTCAGTCTCGCCCTTCGCCACCAACCCCGCCAGCACCAGGCTCATCGACGCGCGCAAGTCCGTCGCCATGGCCTGCGCCCCGGTCAGCCCCCCCACCCCGTGAACGATTGCCGATCGCCCGCGCACGTCGATGTTCGCCCCCATCCGGCGCAATTCCGGAACATGCATGTAGCGGTTTTCGAAGATCGTTTCCTCGAGGAAACTTTCGCCCTGCGCGAGGCATAACATCGCCATGAATTGCGCCTGCATGTCGGTCGGGAAACCGGGGTAAGGCGCGGTCGAAATCGCCAGCGGCTTCAATGGCTTGTCGGCGGTGACCCGGATTCCCTTCTCAATAAATTCGACCACCAGCCCCGCCGCGGAAAGGGCATTGGTGATCGCCAGCATGTCCGCCGCGCGCGCGCCGACCAGCTCGATCGACCCGCCGGTAATCCCCGCCGCGCAGGCATAGCTGCCCGCCTCGATCCGATCCGGCATCACGTCATAGTCGCACCCGTGAAGCCCCTCGACTCCGTCGATAATTAGGTGGGACGACCCGATGCCGCCGATCCTGCCCCCCATCGCCACCAGCAGATTGCACAGGTCGACAATCTCGGGCTCGCGGGCGGCGTTGAACAACTGCGTCCGGCCGGTCGCCAGTACCGCCGCCATCAGCGCATTCTCGGTCGCGCCAACTGACACCACCGGAAAACTATAGTCCCCACCCGGCAACCGTCCCTTGGGCGCGACTGCCTTCACGTAGCCCGCCGCCAACTCGATCTCGGCGCCCATTGCCTCCAATGCGCGCAGGTGCAAATCGATCGGCCGGTCGCCGATCGCGCAGCCGCCGGGCAGCGACACCGTCGCCTCACCCGCGCGCGCCAGCATCGGCCCCAGCACGAGGATCGACGCGCGCATCTTGCGCACCATGTCATAGGGCGCGACGGTCGAGGCGATGTCCTTCGCCTCCAGCGTCATCCGCCGCCCGATCTCGCCCTTCTTGACCCCCTCGACCTTGGTCGAAGCGCCGAGTCCGTTGAGCAGATGCGAGAAATTGTCGACGTCGGCGAGCCGCGGCAGATTGCCGAGCGTCAGCTTCTCGTCGGTCAGCAGCGCACACGGCAACAGCGTCAGCGCCGCATTCTTTGCCCCCGAGATCGAGATTTTCCCCTCGAGCCGCTGTCCGCCGACGATGTGAATTGAGTCCATGGACGCGGGTTAGATTCTATCTCCCGTCCCCGCAAGGGAGGGGTTAATTCACGCCTTCTCCAGCGTGCACTGCAGCGGATGCTGGCTCTCGCGCGCGAAATCGATCACTTGGGCGACCTTGGTCTCAGCCACCTCGTAAGTGAACACCCCGCAAACCGCGAGGCCATGCTGGTGGACCTGCAGCATCACCCGCGTCGCATCCTCGATCCCCATCGAGAAGAAGCGCTGCAGGCACAGCACGACAAACTCCATCGGCGTATAATCGTCGTTGAGCATCAGCACCTTGTAATCGCTCGGCTTCTTGGTGCGCGGGCGGGTGCGGGTGACGACCCCGGTTTCGCCCTCATCGCGACCTCCACCACCACGACCGTCATCATCGACGCCGCCGCCACGCCCGGGCTCATCGCCGCTCATCTGAATCCTGCTCATCATAGAGGGTGAATATGGCAATGCGCCGCTCGCCTGCAAGGCACTTGCGTGACGATCGTCTCTGCGACGTATATCCCAGCCCCCAAAACGGAAACGGCCCGCATTTCCCCATACATCGGGGAAACGCGGGCCGCTGGACTGGGGACCGAGGAGAGGAGGTCCGCCAGTCTGTTCGTTAGGAAGTCAGTTCGCTGAACTTCTCGGCGTTGACGCTGGCGCGGTTCGACAGCGGCTGGACCGCTTCGCCGGTCAGCTTGACCATCTGCTCGGTCAGCTTCGAACCGTCAGCGACCATGCGGTCGAACGAGGCGCGCATCAAATCCGACTGAAGCTGGAAGAACTCGGTCGGCGACTTGCATTGCGTCAGCGACTTGATGGCGGTCTGGGCATGCTCGATGCCCGACTTGGTCGTGGCGACGATCTCGGTGCCGAGGTCACGCGCACCAGCTGTGGCGATCTTGCTCGACTCGACGACCGCTTCCAGATTGGCCTTGGCAGCGTCGGTCAGCTGCTCGGCGAATGCCTGGGTCTTTTTGACCGCGTCTTGGCCCTTGACGCTCACGTCGCCGAACAGCGACTGAAACTTGTCGGCACCGGGCACGGTTGGCATCGCGAAAAACATGTTGGTATCGGTCATGGTCTTGGTTCCTTTTATGAAGGGAGCCGTGACGGTTTTCACGGCAGCAACGGTCTTGCGAACATATTTGCGGCGAACGATGCTCGTCTCGGCCTTGACGCTCGACTTGCGTGTCGGCTTTTGAGCAGAGATCGCAACGGCTGGTTTGGCAGCGACAGCAACCTTGGTCGCGGCCTTGGCGCGCGCTTTCGGGGCGGCCTTGGCGCGCGGCTTGGCATCGGGCTTGGCTGCCTTGGCCAGGTTTTTGCTGACCGTCTCAGCGGAGACCTGGGTCGGCGCGATGACCTTGGCGGCGGCGTCCACCGACGCGTCGACCACGTTTTCAATCTGATTGGATACTTCGCTCATGCAACTTGCTCCTTGTTGCAGTGCACAATATGCGATTCGGATCGCGATTACAAGGAAAATGTTGCACTGCAGCATAGCCAGCTTGACGACGTCCGGCCGGCGCGGCAACAGCAGTCATGGACCTCGACCAGAACCAGCCGATCGGGCGCCCCCGACGCGGGCTGCTGATCGTCCTTTCCTCTCCCTCGGGCGCGGGCAAATCGACCATCAGCCGGATGCTGCTTGCCGCCGACCGCGACGTGACGATGTCGGTCTCCGCCACCACCCGCCCGATCCGCCCCGGCGAAGTCGAAGGCCGCGACTATCATTTTGTCAGCGATGCCCAGTTCAAGGCGATGGCCGACGAGGGCGAATTCGCCGAATGGGCTCCCGTATTCGATCATCAGTATGGCTCGCCCCAAACCCCGATCAAGGCCGCGCTGAAGGCTGGCCGCGACGTCCTGTTCGACATTGACTGGCAGGGCACGCAGCAACTTCACGCGGCGATGGGCGAAGATCTTGTCCGGGTCTTCATCCTGCCCCCATCGATCCCCGAGCTCGCCCGTCGCCTTCACCACCGCGCGACCGACAGCGAGGCAACGATCGCCGACCGGATGAGCCGCGCCGCGGGTGAAATCAGCCACTGGGCCGAATATGATTATGTCTTGATCAACGAGGACATGGACGAATGCCTCGCCGATGTTCGCGCGATCCTCGCCGCCGAGCGTCTGAAGCGCTGGCGCCAAGGCGGTCTCGTCGCCTTCGTCCGCGACCTGGTGGCTAGCGCAAGAGGCTGATGAAGCGCGCCGCCGCGGCATAATCGGCGCGGCGATGTTCGAGTGATGCGACCGCCTCGTGATCGTCGCCCCACATTTCGATCTGCCACCGCTCGTCGAGGCTGACCGCTGACCAGATCGTGTCGAGCGGCATGGCGCCCTCGACTACCGCAAGGGCGGCGACGAGCGATCCGCCGATTGTCACTAGCGGCGACAATGCCGCCAACCGATAGGCATCGAGAACCGCCACTTCATGCGAAAGTCGCGCGACCGTCGCCGGCGGCTGGGGGGCATGAACAATCGCATTCGTCACCACGAAATCGACATCGAACCGCCGCCGCGCCCAGCCGAGCATCGCGTCCCACTCCGCCGACTGCCATTTGACCAGGCCCGCCGGCCCCTCGGCGCGATAGCAAAACAAGTCAGCTTCGGCATATTTGGCGAGATTCGAGGCGAAAAGAGGCACATTTGGCGCCACCCGATCGATCGCCGCATTGGCCAGCCCGGTCAGCGGCATCGCCCTTGGATCAATCTCTCCGACCGTCTCCGACCACTCACTTTTGATCGCCCCTGCCAGTGCCTCCGTCGGCACCCAAAGCGCCACCCGAGCAGGCGTTTTCAGCGGCTTGGCATCAAGCTCTATCCCCCACCCACCGTCCCGCACGGCTACCCGAACCTCGCTCCAGAACCGCCTCACTTCCCCTTCCACCGCCGCCGGAAGAGAGTCGGCACGACAAGTCCGTCAATCGCCCCGGTCACCCCAAGAATGACCCCCAGCACCGGCATCCCGCCCGGCCGCAACAGGTCGGTCATCCCGACAAAGGCTCCGGTCAGCATCATCGCCAGCCCGGTCACCCGCAGGATCGCGAAGATCCCGAAGCGCCGCTTCCACTCTTCTTCGCCGACCTCGCTCATGCCGCCCTCACCAGCCACGCCTGCGCCATTTCGATAACCTCGCTCGGCTCAGTAGCGATGCAATCCGCGCCTGCCGCCAGCAGTTCGTCATCGTCATGATAGCCCCAGCCGACGCCGATCGCCCCGACCCCGGCGCCCCGCGCGCAGCCCATGTCCCAGCCGGTGTCGCCAATCATCACCGTCTGCGAAGAGAGGGCCCCGGCCTCGGCCATCGCCGCCAGTGCCATCGCCGGATGCGGTTTCGACGGATGCCGATCGGCGGTCTGCAGCGACACGAAGCGATCGCCAAGACCATGCGCCGCAAGACAATGTCGCAATCCCCGATCGGACTTGCCCGTCGCCACCGCCAGCGCCCAGCCATCGCTGACCATCGCCTCGATCAGCTCGGATATTCCCTCGAACAACGGCTCCTCGACCTCACCCGCCGCGCGCATTCCCTGGAATGCCTGCCTGTACGTCTCCGCCATCGCCGAGAGCTCATCAGCCGGAGCTCCCGGCACCAGCATCTCCATCGCCTGGAACAGGCTCAGCCCGACCACCCGCCGCGCCTCGCGCGCCGGCGGCACCACGCGGCCATGCGCCTCCAGGGTGGACTTTAGCGCCGCAAAGATCGTCGCCCCGCTGTCGACCAGCGTCCCGTCACAGTCGAAGATCGCGAGCTTCACCGCGCTCACTTGCGCTTCACCGGCTTGCCTTTGGCGGGCGGCTTATCCGGCTTGCCGCGCGGCGCCTCGGACTGCACTCCACGCGAGCGCCGCTCGCCCTTGCGGGCCTTGCGCGCGGTCTTGGCCGCCGCCGCGACGCGCTTCATCCTGACCTCGGTCGATTTCGCCGGGTCGGGCGTGTCCATCGGCAACATGTCGCCCAGCATCACTTCGAACCCAAGCATGCCGAGCGTTTCGGAAAAGTGCGGCGGCAGTTCGGCGGTGACGTCGATCGGCTTGCCGTCGGGCCCATCGACCCTCAGCCGCCGCGCATGCAAATGCATCTTGCGGCTGACCCCGCCGGTCAGGAACGCATCCGCCCCGCCATATTTCGCATCTCCGACGATCGGGTGGCCAATCGCCGCCATGTGTGCGCGCAGCTGGTGGGTCCGCCCGGTCAGCGGCTGCAGTTCGACCCAAGCGCAGCGATTGCCCGCGACGTCGATCGTCCGGAAACGCGTCCTCGACGGCAGCCCATTCTCCTCGTCGACCTGCATCTTCTCGCCGCCGCTTCCCGGCTGTTTGGCGAGCGGCGCGTCGATCTGCCCTTCCTCGGGCGAGGGCACGCCGATCACCAGCGCCCAATAGACCTTCCGTGCCGTCCTG
This sequence comes from Sphingomonas sp., assembly GCA_025356055.1. Lineage (GTDB taxonomy): Bacteria > Pseudomonadota > Alphaproteobacteria > Sphingomonadales > Sphingomonadaceae > Sphingomicrobium. The sequence goes on from JANXUU010000095.1 coordinate 44,103, forward strand.
CTCGAAAAGGTCTTGGCGAAATGCCCCGCCGCCCGCGCCGACCGCGCGACAAGCAGCACTCCCGACGTATCCTTGTCGAGCCGATGCACCAGCTTGGGCCGCTGCCTCCCCGATCCGTCTTTGGCATCATCCGCCAGCCCGTCGAGCAGCCGGTCGAGATGCTGGTGGGTCTTGGTCCCGCCCTGCGTCGCGAGTCCCGGCGGCTTGTTGAGCACCAGTGCATCGCGTGTTCGCTCGATCACCATCTCCTGGACGTACCGCTCTTCCTCCTCGGTCAGCGGCACCACGGCGCGTACCGCGCGCGCGCCCTCGGCGGGTGCGGCTTCGGCGGGCGGGACGGACAGCACCTGTCCGGTGGCCACCCGGTCACCCGGCGCGGCCTTCTTCCCGTCGACCCTCAGCGCGCCGGTCCGCGCCCAGCGCGAGACAATGTTGAAGCTGGTGTCGGCCAGATGCCGCTTGAACCAGCGGTCAAGGCGGATTCCGTCGTCGTCCTCGGCGACGGTGAAAGTGCGGTCGGTCATTTGCGGGCGCTTAGCGTAGCTGTGGTCCTAACGCGAGCGCTCGCCCCAAAACGCGAACGCCGCGCTCTGCAGTCGCTTGACCAGCGCGCCCGCCTTTGGCCCCTCCCACGGCCCGATATAATCATGATCGCTCGCCCCGCCGGCGACCCACCAGCCCTGCCCCGGAAGCCCGTCCGACTGCCGCACGACCAACACCGCAAGCTCGGGCTCGCCGCGCGCCGCTCCCTCCCGATCGACCACCCCCAGCGTGACGCACAGCGCCCGCATCTTGGGCCGAGAAAAACTGTACCCCAGCCGCTCGAGCAATTCCGAATAGGTCAGCGCATGCCCCGCCGCGGCCGCCGCGACGAGGTGCGCGCGAACCTCGTCCACATCGCCGATCGGCGGGGTCACTTGATCAAAGTCACTTGGGCTGTTCGGCCACGGGGGTCAGTTCGAACACGTCGAGCTTGGCCCCGTTGCGCGGACTTGGGATGACCAGCCGCCACACGAACGGCGCGACCCGCTCGACCACCCCCGCCATGTCGCGCGACGGGTCCTCGCCATAGGCCTTGGGCTGCTCCTCGTTGCCGAGCGCGAGAGTGCCGAGATAGACCATCCGGGTCGCGACATCATCCTCCCACAACCGCCCGGCGGGGCGCTGGCTGCCCGTCTGCTTGACGATCGTCAGCAGCTCGCCCTCGACCTCGACGTAGCAGAAGAAAGGGTTGAACCGCTCGAAAGCCGCCTTTCGCACGGGCGTCGCGCCGAGCTCGACGAGACGGCACGAATAACTACCTGGACTCGGCGCGGGACGGGCGAGCGCGGCGTCTGGTTTCAGCAGTGCGCCCTCCTTCCTGACCTCGTCCCTCGACCCGCGGCTGCGCGCTTCGCCGAGTGCCGCGCTCCACGCGGCACCGATCCGCGCGATCCGCTCGGCATCGGCCGCACTCGCAACATGCTGCCAGACGTCGGCCTTGGTCGGCGCCGCTACCGTCACCTCGGCGCGGGGCTGCAGCAACGACTTGGTCGCGCACCCTCCCAGCCCGGGGAACAGCAGCAGCGACAGGATTGGGGTCGTGGCTCGGACGACAGCACTCGGCACGAATTTATTCCTTCACGGACGCTCCGGCCACCGTGGCACCCGCGCGGCGCGCTTTCAACCAAGGTCGCGCTAACCCAGACGGTTGACTTCGCCTTTGTGCGCCCTAGCAAAGCGCCCGGTGAACGATCCCTCGCCCCCGACCCGCACCGCTCATCCCGAACGGGTCGGTTACCTTCTCGGTATAGGCGCCTACGCCTATTGGGGTTTCCTCCCGATCTATTTCAAAATGGTGAAGTCGGTCGAACCGATCGCCATCGTCGCTCAGCGCGTCGTCTGGTCGTTGCTCGTCCTTAGCTTCCTGGTTGGCGCGGTTCGCGGCTGGCCGGCGGTTCGCAAAGCGCTCGCCAACCGCCGCGCGCGCAGCCTCCTCGCGCTCAGTGCGCTGCTCATTGCGGTCAACTGGCTGTTCTACGTCTACGCCGTCAACAGCGGCCACATTCTCGCCGGCAGCCTCGGCTATTATCTCAACCCGCTCGCCAACATTTTGCTCGGCCGCTTCTTCCTCAAGGAAAAAGTCTCGCGACTGCAGTGGATCGCGGTCGCCATCGCCGCGGCGGGAATCGCGGTCCTCGCCGCCGGCGCGCTAGGCCAGCTGTGGATCAGCCTCATCCTCTGCGCCAGCTTCTCCAGCTACGGCCTCGTCCGCAAAATCGTCGCCGCCGACGCGCTCACCGGCCTGGCGATAGAGACCGGCTTCCTGTTGCCCGCCGCGTTGACGTACCTGGTCCTGACCCACGTTCCCGACAGCCCTTTGCTCGCCCCCACTCCGCACGTTAGCCTTCTTCTCGGTTTAAGCGGCATCATCTCGACCATCCCGCTCCTGCTCTTTGCCGGGGCCGCCCGCCGCCTGCCTTACTCGACGCTGGGCATGCTTCAATTCCTCGCCCCGACGCTGCAGTTTCTGCTTGCCGTTTTCCTCTATGGCGAGCCGTTCACTCGCGCCCACGCGATTGCCTTTGCCGCGATCTGGACAGCGCTCGCGCTCTATGTTGCCGCGCTGTTCACCGCCGCGCGCCGCGAACGCTTGTCTAAAGAGGGCGAGGCGGTCATGCTTGGCGAATGTTGAACCTCGTCTCGCTCGTCATCGGCCTTATCGCCTTCCTATGCGCACTGGTTGCGTTCATTCCGCTACTCGGCTGGCTGAACTGGCTGATTATCCACTAGCGCTGATTGGGACCCTTATCGGAGCGATGAGCGCGGCAAAGAGCGGTCGCAACCTCAACCTTTTCGTGATCGTCGTGGGGGTGATCCGCCTGATGCTCGGTGGCGGCATCCTCTAGGTCACCTCGCCTAGCGCGACTTCACATAGCGCCCGGGCGCATCCTCGATCGCCTTGTGCTTGCCCGCCCCCGGCACCCTCGCACCATCCGCCTTGACCGTCTCCGGCGCCTGCCCGCGCAGCCACTCGATCCAGTCGGGCCACCAACTGCCCTTGTGCTCGGTCGCACCGGCGATGAATTCGTCGAGGCTCGCGGGATCGGCATCGTTGCGCCAATATTGATATTTGCCCGCCGCCGGAGGGTTGACCACGCCCGCGATATGACCCGAACCCGCCAGCACGAAGCGCTTCGGTCCCGACAGGTGATCCATCAGCCGCCACACGCTTTCCGCCGGGGCGATATGGTCCTCGCGTCCCGCTTGGATATAGGCCGGGGTCTCGATCTTCCTGAGGTCGATCGGCGTTCCGTCGACCACGATCGCGCCCGCCTTGACCAGCAGATTCTGCCGGTACAGCGTCTCGAGATAATTGCGGTGCCAATCCGCCGGCAGGTTCGTCGTGTCGCCATTCCAGTGGAGCAGGTCGAACGGCGTCGGCTCCTGCCCCATCAGGTAGTTGTTGACGACATAGTTCCAGATCAGGTCGCGCCCGCGCAGCAGGTTGAAGGTCGCCGCCATATACCGCCCGTCGAGATAGCCCTTGTCCTCGGTCATTTGCCCGAGCAACCCCATCACCTCGTCGCCGAGAAACAGCGTCAGGTCGCCGGCCTTTTCGAAGTCGACCTGAGCGGTGAAGAAGGTCACCGACGCCACCTTGTCCGCCTCGCCCCGCGCCGCAAGCAGCGCCAGTGTCGCCGCCAGCGTCGTTCCCGCCACGCAATAGCCGATGGTGTGGACGCTCTTCACGCCAAGCTGCTCGCGGATGACGTCGACCGCCTCGATCTGCGCGGCGACATAATCGTCGAGCGTCACGTCGGCGAGGCTCTCGTCGGCCGACTTCCAGCTGACCATGAACAGCGACACGCCCTGCTCGACGGTCCACCGCACAAAGCTTTTCTCTGGCGTCAGGTCGAGGATGTAGAAGCGGTTGATCCACGGCGGGAACACCACCAGCGGCGTCTCGAGCACCTTCGCGGTCGTCGGCGCATAATGGATCAGCTGGAACAATCGCGTCTCGTGGATAACCTTGCCCGGGGTCATCGCCAGGTTGCGCCCGACCTCGAACGCCCCGGCCTTGCTCTGGCTCATCTGCCCGGCCTTGATATCGCCGAGCATGTTCTTGAGCCCGCCAAGCAGATTGTCGCCGCGCGTCTCGATCGTGCGCTTCATCACCTCGGGATTGGTCAACGCGAAATTGGCCGGCGACATGGCATCGACAAAGCTCTTCGTCGAAAAACGCAGCTGCTGCCGCGCGGCCTAGTCGAGCCCGTCGATCTTGTCGACCGAACCGAGCAGCTGGTCCGAAATCGCCAGATAGCTTTGCCGGATCGTGTCGAACACCGGATTATCGCGCCATTCCGACGCGCCGAACCGGCGGTCCTTGGCCTCGCCCGCCTTGGCAAACCCGCCGAGCATCTGGCCCCACGCCTCGAGCCCCTTCGACCAGGCCTCGGCCCCGGCCGCGAGCCACGGCATCGGGTCGGGCAGGCCAGACTTGGGTGCCAAGATATCCTTGCTCAACCCGTCCGCCCACGCGTCCATCAGCATCTGCTGCGCGCGGCCCATCACCAGCGTCCAATGCTGCCAGTCCTCGAGTCCTGGGATGGTCCCGGGTGAAGGGTCCTCCACAGTCGTCGTCGAATCGGCTTGATCGGTCATCGGCTCACCTCTTGGTCGAACTCTACCATGGAACGCGCTAGGAGGGAGCATGTCTCCCGCGCTGCCCACCCCGTCGCTTCCCGACGCGCTCTACCTGCTCGACTATTTCGGGCTCGCAGTATTCGCCATCTCGGGCGCGCTGCTTGCCGCCGAGCGGCGCCAGACGCTGGTCACTTTCCTGTTCTTCGCGGTCGTGACGGGCGTTGGCGGTGGCACAATGAGGGACCTGCTGATCGGCGCGCCGGTATTCTGGGTGCACAAGAATTTGACCCTTGCGATCTGCCTCTCGGCCGGGCTCGCCGTATGGCTGACCGCACGCCACCGCTGGAACGAGCGCGCTCTGCTATGGTTCGATGCGCTTGGGCTCGCCGCTTACTCGGCCTATGGCGCGTCCAAGGCGCTGGCCTATGGCGTCGCCCCCATACCCGCCTTCGTTATGGGCGTGCTGACCGCCTGCGCCGGCGGGATTATCCGCGACGTGCTTGCGGGCGAGCCGTCGATCCTGATGCGTCCCGAGATATACGTCACCGCCGCCGCGCTCTCATCGGCGCTGTTCGTTACGCTGACCGTTGTCGGCCTCGCCGCCCTCCCCGCTGCGGCGATTGCCTTCGTCGCCGCCTTCCTGCTGCGCGGGATGGCCATCGCGAAGGGGCTCAAGCTTCCTGGCTACGCGGGTCGTTAGACCTCTTTCGCAGCGCAGCAAAATCGGCCAACAGGATCCCATGGACGAAGAATTCTACCGCATCCGTCGCCTACCCCCCTACGTGTTCGCCGAAGTGAATGCGCTGAAAGCGGCGGCACGCGCACGCGGCGAGGACATCATCGATCTTGGCATGGGCAACCCCGACGGTGCTCCACCGAAACACGTCATCGACAAGCTGTGCGAGGTCGCATCGAAGCCCACCGCGCACCGCTACTCCGCCTCAAAAGGGATCCCGGGGCTGCGCAAGGCCCAAGCCGCCTATTACAAGCGCCGCTGGAACGTCGACCTCGATCCTGACAGCGAAGTCATCGTGACGCTGGGCTCGAAGGAGGGTCTCGCCAACCTCGCCCAGGCCATCACCGCGCCCGGCGACGTCGTGCTCGCGCCCAACCCGTCCTATCCGATCCACACCTTCGGCTTCATCATCGCCGGCGCCGCGATCCGCTCGATCCCGGCAGCTCCCGGCCCGGAATTCTTCGAACGACTCAAAATGGCGATGCGCTACACCGTGCCGCGCCCCAAAGTGCTGGTCGTCGGCTATCCGTCGAATCCGACGGCCTACGTCGCCGACCTCCCCTTCTACCAGCGCCTCGTCGACTTCGCCCGCGCCCACGACCTCATCGTCATCTCCGACCTCGCCTACGCCGAAATCTACTTCGGTGATGAGCCCACCCCCTCGATCCTGCAGGCGACGGGCGCCAAGGAGGTCGCGGTCGAGTTCACCTCGATGTCCAAGACATACTCGATGGCCGGCTGGCGAATGGGCTTTGCGGTCGGCAATACCCGCCTCATCGGTGCGCTGACCCGCGTCAAATCCTACCTCGACTACGGCGCCTTCACCCCCATCCAGGCCGCCGCCACCGCCGCTCTCAATGGCCCGCAGGACATTATCGCCGAGAACCGCGCGCTTTATAAGAACCGCCGCGACGTGCTCGTCAAAAGCTTTGGCAATGCCGGCTGGGACATCCCGTTGCCCCAAGCGAGCATGTTTGCCTGGGCCCCGATCCCCGAACAGTTCCGCGAGCTCGGCAGCATGGAGTTCTCAAAGCGCCTGCTGACCGAAGCGCACGTCGCGGTCGCGCCTGGAGTGGGCTTCGGTGAGGAAGGCGAAGGCTTCGTCCGCATCGCGCTGGTCGAGAACGAGCAACGCCTCCGCCAGGCCGCGCGCGGCGTGAAGAAATTGCTGGCCAAGGGTTGATGCCTTCCGGCCTGCTCGCGCTTGGCGCCGCACGCGATAACTCCAACGCAAAAGCAAAAAGGTCGGGACGATTGCTCGTCCCGACCCCCATTCGCCTGCCCCGTCAGGGTTCGGCCGCTGCCGTTATCGGAACAGCGACATGATCGCCTGCGGCGCCTGATTGGCGATCGACAGCGCCTGGATGCCCAGCTGTTGCTTGACCTGCAACGCCTGGAGGTGCGCCGATTCCTTGGCGAGATCTGCGTCGACAAGATTGCCGATGCCCCCTTCGATCACGTCGCTCAACTTATTGGAGAACGAAGACTGAGCATCAATCCGACGTGATGCCGCACCAAGCGTGCTGAGCGACGCCTTGAGGTTGGTCTGAGTCGTCGTCAACGTGTCGATCATCGCCTGCGCATTGGCCTGCGTGTCGACTTTACCGGTTGCGGCGACGGTGATCACCGAGCCACCCAGGTCAAGCCCCTGGTTGGCGACGGCCAACGAGTCAGGCTGCCATCCGGTGGTTACGGAGTCGCCGTCCTGAAGCGACTGAAGGGCCGACACGGTGCCGCCGCCACTCTTGAGGATATTGGTTCCGTTGAAGTCGGACGAGTTGACGATGGTCGTGATGCGGTCGCGCAGGGCAACAAAGTCCTGGTTGATCGCATCGCGGCTCGCCTGATCGATGCCCGCATCCGACGATTCATAGGCTTTCTTCTTCATTTCGTTGATGACGTCGGAGACTTGCTCCGCGCCCGCAACGGCCACGTCGGTCACGCTCTTGGCGCGGTTGAGCGAAGAACTTACCGCCTTGAGGCCGCCAAGGTCACCGCGCAGGCCTTGGGCAATGGTGTACGACGCTGAGTCGTCCTTGGTTGAGGCAACGTTGAGACCAGTGTTGATCCGGCTCTGGGTCACTGACATCGCCTTTCCGGTCACCGAAAGGCTTTGGAGGGCGGCCATTGCGCCGACATTGGTGTTGACTGAAAACGACATGGATAATTTCCTTCTGGATGATAGGCGTCGCGTTCTGCGGCACCGGACCAGAAACGCTGGTCCCCGGCAGGCAGGAATGGTTTCCTGCCTGCATTTCAATCATGGAAAAATAATCGTCACCGCCGTTCGATCCTGCCCAAATTATTGTAGCTAATTGCTAATTTACCATTTTGGCAGTCGCCGCTAGAACGGAAACAGCATATTGAAAATCTGTTGGCCATAGCGCGCCTGCTGCGCCTGAGTCAGTTGGCCGTGCCCTCCATACGCGACGCGCGCTTCGGCAATCTGAGTGTGGCGGATCGAATTGTCGCGTGCGATATCCTGGGGGCGGATCAAGCCCGTGATGGTTAGCTCGCGAAGCTCGTAATTAACCCGCATTTCCTGTCGTCCGCGGATCATCATATTGCCGTTCGGAAGAACATCGATGACGATCGCTGACAGTGTCAGGTTAATCGTTGCCGACCGATGTGTGCTGCCCTGCCCCGACGATTTCGAAGTTGAGTCAGCGCCCGGGCTCGCCGTCTGCTTGCCCGGCAGGATCTTGTCGATCAACTTGTCAATGCCGAGCAGGCTTGCGATGCTGGCGCTTTCCGATCCCGTCCGGCTGCGATCGCTGGCGTTGTCGAACGCAGCCTTGTCCGCAACATTGATCCGCACCGTCAATATGTCGCCGCGTTGATGCGCGCGCTGGTCCTGAAACAGGCCCGCCGCCCCGGCGCGGAACAATGATGCGCTCGACGACGCGAGCGATGCGGGAGCTGTCGACGAGGCTGAGGGCACAGCAATATCGTCGCGCATGCCCGAACTCGCCAGCGAACGCTCGACCGTCGGCGCGGGCACGGCCTCAGCCTTCGAAAAGCGCGGCGTCCGGCCGACGTTGGCCAGTTCGCCAGCCACTGAACAGCCGGCTAAAGTTACCGCGATGAGCAGCAACGGAACGAAAGGATGACGCATAAAAGCTCTCCCCGCATGGCAAGAATGTTTAGTTGGCAATGTCGACGAGAACTGATCCGCCATCCTCAACAAATCCGTCAATTGTACGGCTCGTGGCAGGGAGCACGACTCGTATGTCGTCGCCTTTGCGGCTATCTGCCAAGGCGCGCCCGGAGGTCGTGATTGTTAGCCCCCCACTGCGCGCCCGCACTGTCACCGGCTCGCCGCGCTTGACCAGTCGCGGGGTGGCAACATCGTTACCGCGCACCACATGGCCGATCGAGAGCCGCCGCACAGCCTCGAGCCCGATCGCGGTTTCGGCCTCAATTCCTCCAGTATAGGCGTCCCCATTGACCGGCCCGTCGGCGAAATCCGCGGCGGCCAGGATCGCACCTCGTTCGATATCGTGTACAAGTACCGGCGGGTGCGAACTCGCTCCAGCCAGCGCCGCGAAGAGCGCTAGAATGCTCATCGCATCTGGCTCGTCGTCGCCAGCATTTCGTCGGCGGTCTTCACGACTCGGCTGTTCATTTCGTAGGCCCGCTGTGCGGTAATCAGCGCGGTGATCTCTGACACCGGATTGACGTTCGACGCCTCGAGAAATCCTTGGCGCAGAGATCCGGTCCCCGGATCGCCCGGCGCAGCGACGTTGGGCTGCCCGGAGGCCGAGGTGGCGAGGAACAGGTTTCCGCCCTGCGCCTCGAGCCCGGCTTCGTTGACGAAGGTCGCCAGCTGCAACTGCCCCACGTCCTGCATTTGGGTCTGCCCGTCGAGCTTGACCTGGACCTGGCCGGTGCGGCTGATCGTCACGTCGACTGCCTGCGGTGGCACCGTAATCGCCGGCTCGACCGTGAAGCCGTCGGCGGTGACCAGCTCGCCCTGGTCCGACAGCTGGAACGATCCGGCGCGGGTATAGCCGGTCTCGCCCGAGGGCAGTTTCACCTGGAAATAGCCGTTGCCCTCGATCGCCACGTCGTAGCGATTGCTGGTCGTGGTCAGCGCGCCCTGCTCGGCGATGCGATAGACGCCGCCGGTGCGCACCCCCGCGCCGATCTGGATGCCCGACGGAGAACGCGAATCCGGTCCTCCGGTCGCTGCGCCGGGGCGGACCACCTGCTCATAGAGCAGGTCCTCAAACTCGGCGCGCTGGCGCTTGAACGCGGTCGTGTTCATGTTCGCGATATTGTTGGAAATGACGTCGACATTGGTCTGCTGCGCCAGCATTCCGGTGCCGGCAATCGATAGCGATCGCATCAGTTTCTCCTTTGTCGTGACAGGAAATCAATTGCCGAGCCGGCCGAGCCGCCCGATCGCCTGACGGCGCATTTCGGACAGGCTGTCGACCATCTTCTGGCTTGCTTGGTAGGCGCGTAATATTTCGACCATCTGGGTCGTCTCGGCGATCGGCTGGACATTGGAGGACTCGAGTCCGCCACTCCTCAACACTGACCGGCCCCCATCGAGTGGTCCAGCTTGATTGTTAGTGCATTGCCACCTCCATCGCCAGTGTTGGCCGGAGGTGAAGCGTAGCGGAACCGTAGGGCGGCACTGGCGATGGAACAGCTTCCGGTGCCGGTGGTCGGTAG
>JANXUU010000110.1 GCA_025356055.1 Sphingomonas sp.
ATAGGAATTGTCAAACCCAAGATTACGAAACTAATAACTGAAACACCAACAAAGGTATAGGTAGTTCCTGAGCCATCAAGCCAGATACTGGCTACAAAGCTGAAGATACATGCCATAGTATTGTTGATGACTGCCACGCCGACCATACCTTCAATAATCATGTCCGGGTAGCTATCAGCTAGGTATGTGATGGACAAATCTCCAGCACATCCATAACCGAATCCAATGAATCCGAGTCCAATGTAAGGAACAGGCCAATCCCATCCACGATCAGAACCGATACCGAATAGGAGCATTCCAGTGGGGAAGATGGCTATGCAAAGAATATTCAGATATAGACGATACTCAGATTCCATAACGCCCTTGTTACGCTTCGTTGCCCATATGACGAATCTATCACTCAAGTAACCACCATAAAAACAGCCGATAATTGCTCCAATGATACATGGGACATTCATATTCCCAACCTGAGATACAATCCCGAACAAGTGGTCGCGCTTCACGGGGCGATCGGCTGGCAGATCATGATCGAATTCAACGGTGACGAGCGGATCGAAAATGTCTCGATCGGCGACAGCCTTGCGTGGCAGGTGACGCCCAACAAGCGCGCCCGCATGCTGTTTCTCAAACCGCTGCTCCGCAAAGGCGCGACCAACATGACGGTCGTGACCAGCCTGAGGCGCTATGCCTTCTCGCTGTCGACCGGCCCGCGCGAGCGGCGCACGCCATGGGTACTGCACTTCGACTATCCCCCGCCGCCGATCGTCGAGACGCTGCCCGAACCGCCGCCGCCCCCGCCGGTCAAGCTCGACTTTGGCTATACCCGGCTGGGTGACCCGTCGGTCATGCCGACGCGTGTGTGGAACGACGGCCGCCAGACCTATTTCGAATTTGCCGAGGACACCCCGTTTCCCGCGATTTTTGCCTGGGGGCCCGGCAAGAACGACGAATCGCTGGTGAATGTAGCGACGCGCGGCCGGATCCAGGTTGTCCAGCAAATGGGCCAGCGTTTCATCCTGCGCTCCGGCACCCACTTCGCGACCATCACAAGGAGCTATCAGCGATGACCGAGCTTCCCCCCGTCAAGGTTCCCCGCGTCGGGCGTTCCGCCGCGCGCACCCGGGTCGCGCCGTTCGCGCTTGGGCTTGGCGTGATCGGCACGGCGGTGTTCGCCAGCCTCGCCAGTCATCGCGCCGCGCAGGAGGATCAGGCGACCGCGCTTCCGCCGCTGCGCACGACCACCATCACCGCGCCCGCGCCGCCGCCGCCGGCGATCGTCGCCACGCAAACTACGACCGTCCCGGTTCCCATCCCCCCGCCGCCGCCGCCCATTCCCGTCGTCGCCGTCCCGATGCAGGTGCCGCGAGCCTATGGCGCGGTCCCGGTGGTTCGTGCGCCACGCTCGGACAATGGCGCGGCCGAGCGAGCGCGCGCTCGGATCGCGGCGCCGGCGCTGATCGTCGACCTGCTGCCGGCGCGGCCGAGTGGCGACGGTCTTCGCTCGGGCCAGACATCGTTCAACGAAAGCACGATGCCGATTGCAGCGTCGATGTTCCGCAACGCCTCGCTTCAGGACTCGACCGGCGCCGCGATTGTCGCAGCGGGTCCGCCTGCCATACCCGAGACAATCCTGCCGGTCGCCTCGGTCGATCCCGCACCGCGCGACCTTAATCCCAACGAGCGGTTTTCCACCCGTGCGGGTAATAAGGAGACCGAGGTCGCCCGCGCCCAGCGCCTGCCCAACCTCGACTTTCTTGTTGCACAGGGCACGATCATCGGCGCCGTGATGGAGACCGCGCTCGATAGCGACCTGCCCGGTTTCGCCCGCGCAATCGTTACCCGCGACGTCCTGTCGTTCGACGGCAGCCAGGTGCTGATCCCGGCCGGAAGCCACGTCATCGGCGAATATAATTCGGGCGTGGCGCAAGGCGCGAGCCGTATCTTTATCGTCTGGAACCGCCTCATCCGCCCCGACGGCGTCTCGGTCTCGCTGGCCTCGCCAGCGGTTGACGACCTGGGTCGCGGCGGGCTCGGCGGCAAGGTCAACCGCCACTTCCTCCAGCGGTTCGGCGGTGCGATCCTGCTGTCGGTGCTGACCGGCGGGATCAGCGCGGTAACCCAGTCGCTGTCACGCGGATCGACCGTTATCGTCAGCAGCACCAACGAAGCGACCTCACTCGCCGGGCAGGCGTCGAAGGGCAGCGACATCGCACCGACGATCAAAACCCGCCAAGGCGCGACCGTTCGCATCTTCGTCGCGCGCGACCTCGATTTCTCCGCCGTCGGGCCGACCATTTGACCGCGTCATGAGTAGCCAGCCGCTCCTGTTCCTCGACGCCTTCCTCGCGCCGCTCGCCGCGTCGCTGGCGCGCGACGATGTCACCGATGTCTACATCAACCGCCCCGGCGAACTGTGGCTCGAGACGTCTCACGGGATCGAGCGGCAAGAGGACCCGCGGCTCGACGACGACGCGTTGTGGCGCCTGTCGCGCCAGATCGCCGCCGCCACGGACCAGGGCATCAGCCGCGAGCATCCTTTGCTGGCCGCCACCCTGCCGAGCGGAGCCCGCGTCCAGGTTTGCGCGCCCCCCGCCACGCGTGGCCATGTCTGCGTCGCGGTGCGCAAACATGTCGTCCCCGACCTCACGCTCGACGATTATCTCGCCAACGGGGCGTTCGATCGAGTCGGCGAGACCGCGCTGTCGCAGGCCGCGACCGACGTAGCGCTGAAAGCCCAGCTTGCCTCGGGCGACGTTCGCGGCTTCCTCGCCGCCGCGGTGCGCGCGCGCAAGTCGATTCTCATCTCGGGCGGCACCGCCACCGGCAAGACGACCCTGCTCAACGCGTTGCTTAAGGAAGCGCCGTCCAACGAGCGGATCGTATTGATCGAGGATACGCCCGAAATCCAGCTGACCCACCCCAATGCCGTCGGGCTGGTCGCGGTGCGCGGGCGGCTTGGCGAAGCGTCGGTCAGCGCGGCCGACCTGCTTGAGGCGGCCCTTCGGCTTCGCCCGGACCGCATCATCATGGGCGAAATCCGCGGTATCGAGGCGCTCAGCTTCTTGCGCGCGGTCAATACCGGCCATCCGGGGTCGATCACCACCATCCATGCCAGCTCACCCGACGGCGCGCTCGAGCAGCTCGCCCTGATTGCGGCTCAGGCCGGAACCGACCTCGGCCGCGAGGAACTCAAAGCCTATATGCGCTCGGTGCTCGACATCATCATCCAGCTTGGCCGGGCCGACGGCCAGCGACTGGTCAGCGACATCGTCTTCCTGACTAAGGAGTAGCCACCGACCGCAGCGCCATGCGGAAGCGAAGCGTGCTGTTGGCCGGGATCGGACCCGCCGCCTGCGCGCCATAGCCAAGCGCCGGCGGTATCCACACCACCCACTCGTCACCGGGACGCATCAACTTGAGCGCTTCGTTGAACCCGGGAACGAACTGCCCAACTGCGCCGCTGATCGGCTGGCCGCGCGCAAAGCTGCTGTCGAAAACTGTGCCGTCAAGCAGTTTGCCTTCATAATCAAACGTCACTGTATTGCCCTCGACTGGCGACCGCCCAGTCTTGGGACCACTGCGAACAACATGATAGGCTAGTCCGGTCGGCGTGGTGACGTGACGCACCGCAGCGAGCGCCAGCGGCGTGCGATCCACGATCGGCCCTGCCGGCTCGGTCATGCAGCCGGCAAGCGACAGGGCCAGTGACGCGCTGAAGGCGAACAATCCGAGCCGCATGACCTAGCCGCGTTCGCCTTTCGATGGCGGCGGGGGCGGCGGTGGCGGTGGGGGAGGCGGGACCGGGCAAGCGGCGGTCGCATCGATCACCGACCCGTCAGCGCATGTTTGGGTCGCCGGGGGAGGAGGGGGCGGTGGCGGAGGTGGCGGAGGCGGCGGCGGCGGCGGTGGTGCCGCTTCGACACTACCGAAGTTGAAAATCAGGCTTGCCAGCAGGCTGTGCGAGCGGAATTTGCTCGTCTCGGAAAAGGTCGAGGTCGAGGTCGCCCCGGTCACCGGATCGCTAAACACCGCGCCATTGGAGAAGTGCAAGCGCGCGGTCTGGAAATATCGGTATTTGAGACCGAGATCGATGTTGGGGCTGATCGCGGTCGAGACGCCGCCAATCAATTGGTAGGCCCAGGCGTTGTCGCGCTGGCCGAGCGTCTTGACCCGCGCGCGACCCGCGCCGCCGCCGCCATAGATGCGAAAGCCGGGAGCGATGTCATAGTCGATGAGCCCATTGAGCATTGCCGAGGTGACCCGCGTGCTGTCACCGAAGGCGAAGCGGCTCGAAGTGACACCGCTGATCGGCGCAGTATTGATCGCGGTCAGCAACGAATTGCTGGCAGTGAAGCTCTTGTTGCGGGTGCGCTTATAGCCCAACTCTCCTTCGAGCCGGAAGAAGCCAAAGTCGTAGCCGAGAATGGCATCAAGATCGACGCCCTTCTTATAGTCGGCGACAAACCCGCTGCCATAGCTGTTGTTGCTCGTCGTGACCGTTTGCCCGAGCAATCCGCCGCCAGTCGGCACAGACTGAACGCGGGTCGAAATCACGCTGTAGTTGGTGTTGCGCGGGAACAGGATGCCGCCTTCGACGCCAGCATAAGGAGCGCCATTCCGAGCCGATGCCGGCGCGGCGATCAAGGTCATGACGGTGGCCGCGATGATCAGTTTGCGCATATTCTTGCCCCTTTTTTTCGTCTCTACGCTTCCTCCTAACGCAACAGAAGCCAAAGATTCCAGTACCGTGGCACGATCGCATTAATTCATCGGCGATCGTATCGATATTTGCACATTGAGCAACGAGATCGTGAAGTCCCCAGGCTGCCTTTGCCACTAACCGGAAAGCTGGCTGGGGCGGCAGGAACCTCACCTAAGGTTGCTGGCGTTCGCCAAATAACTGATTTCCGCCGTTTCCGGTCAGCGCAAAGCGTGAGTGGCTACATTCACTGGCTACAGTTAGTTGCACCACAGGATAAAGGCAACACGGCGTCGCGGATTTGCCCCGCGCCTGCTGCCACGGAGTTTGTTCATGATCTGGATTGCGCCTTCAGACCGGAGCGAATGCGCGCTAGGGCTGCATGGCAAGTAGTTGGGGGTCTGGCGTTTTGCTCGTGTTCGAAGACTTGAAACCGGGGGCACGCCTGCGGGGGCTGGCACCGCAGGGGATCGCCGAGATCGTACAGGTTTCTCGCTTTGGAGCCGATGCGCTCAATCTGATTTTCCGCGCCGAGGGCCGCGTTGGTGAACGGCTTGTCTATCGCGGGGAAGAATCTGACTTTGAACTCGTGAACCTGGGGCGAGCCTACGCCTTTGACGCCGATGGTGGTCTGCTGCGCTTAGCGTCCGAAGCGAGCCGCATTCGTCTGGCCCATCTGTTCGATCCATATTTAGCCATTAGTGCGTCCCAGATCGAAGCGCTTCCGCATCAGATTACGGCTGTCTACGCGGAAATGCTTCCCCGACAGCCCCTCCGCTTCTTGCTTGCCGATGATCCTGGCGCCGGCAAGACGATCATGGCCGGCCTTCTCATTAAGAAGCTGATGATCCGCGGCGATGTCGAGCGCTGTCTCATCGTCGCGCCGGGCGGCCTAGTCGAACAATGGCAATATTACGAGACGGGAGCGCCCAGTCTCAGGCGAACATGTGGTCTAGGACGAGCCGCGTGCCGTTGTGCTTCGCGCGCCCGAGCAAATGAGCCATATCTTTTGCCGATAACATCGATGCCTCATCGACGATTTCAATCACCTGCTACCCTGGTTCACGATCAATGCCGTGAAGGAGCGCATGAGAAACAGTCATCCCCTCCGCTCCGATCGCATTGCCAAGCGTAGCGGCGGCGGTAGAGGTTGGGGCGGGTGCCCTGATCGTGCAGCCCTTAGCGCGTGCGGCATCTGCAAAGGCTTTGAGCACGGTCGAAGTTTTGGCAGTTTCGGCAAAGCCCTGCGCAGCGGCCACCAGAGCCGGCGACCCAAGCAGCCCCTTAGTTGCTGCACGCTGGCCGTCGTTCCAAGCATGGCCGCGCATTTTATCTGCCAGGGCGGCAGTCTCCACGACCCGGGCCGCTTCAACAGGATCGCAGATGGGGTAAAAGCGCCTCCGCCCACTGGCCTCGGTCGCAAATCTACATGCTAATGCTCAGTCTCCTTGCGGAGCCTGCATCAGATCGCGCCTCTCAAATCAATAGGTCCTGACCCTAAGTATAGCGACATACGGCGTAACGAGGGCTTCAAAATGTAGTGTATCATACTCTAATACAGATTTTCAGCTAGACATTCATCACTACCGCAAGTTCATCGGTTCGGCGTAATTCAACCAAATAGCGCTCCCCCCAAGTTCATCGCCAAAAAGTATTTGCGCAATTGGCAATAATTTCAACCCTGTCCTACAAGGTTAGTATGGGCGCCTTTTGTCTCCAATAGTGGAGGCGGCCCTCTGACGAAAGGACACGATGTGAAACACCGTAAATCAATAGCTGAGATGAAAGTAGCGCGCAACAGTAAATCTCCGGTCGAAGATACTGTTTTTGCAAACTGGGAGGATATTCTCGAATGCTTTGGCAATGGGTTCTCTTACGATGACATTGCTGACGGGCTGAGAGACGCTGGTTGGCATGTAGGTAACATCGCCAACACCGGCTTTAGCGGAGCTGTGAAGCGCATCGCTCACCGAAAGGGTGTCGATCTCAGTCAGGTCAAAAATGACGGCGTCCGCCTTCCGGTCAACGATGTAGCAGACTGCTCTGCAGTGTTGGACGCTGAACTACGCCCAGCGGCAGTTGAGAACATTGCTGAGCGCCCGCCGACCCAGACGCAACCGTCGAGCTTTGCTGACGGTCGTCATTCCTCTGACTTTTAAGGTGCAATCATGGGCTTACTTAAAATCTTTATCGTAATTTTGATTAATAGTGGTGGGGAGGGCAAGACAACGGTTGCTCGCCTCATTCGAGCATTGTTCCAGCTTGCGGGGCAAGACCATCTCGGCTTGGATGCTGACCACGGCACCTTAGCGCTCAAGACAATCTCAGGTGACGACCTCCTAACGAAGGTACTTGGCTGGCAGGTCGGGCCCGAGAGGGCGCCGGAGATCGTACAGGCCGCTCGCTCGCTTCCAGTGATCATGGACACGGGTGCCAACATGCTGGCCTCCCAACGCGAGATCGTAAGTCTGTGGACCGGCGTGCAAAAAGGACCCCGTTAGTGGGGTGATCGGCGTCCAAAAGGGACCCCTCATTTCGATAGTCTAGTCAGCGGCCTGGTTTTCCAGGTGGCGAGATCGGGATGTTGGTGGTGGAGACAGTGGTTC
>JANXUU010000117.1 GCA_025356055.1 Sphingomonas sp.
TAGCTCAGTTGGTTAGAGCGCCGGCCTGTCACGCCGGAGGTCGCGGGTTCGAGTCCCGTCACTCGCGCCATTCGTTTGCGGATTGGCGACAGCTCCCTCGCGATCATGCCTTCGCGAGGTCTGCCTTGCACTTGGCGGCGCACACGCTAGCAGTCTGGCCCGATGCCTGCCCCGCCTACTGCCTATGCCGAGCTTGGTCTGTCGCCCGATGCCGATCGCGGCGCGGTGGACCGCGCCTATCGCGCGCTGATGAAAATCCACCACCCCGATCGGGGTGGAGACCCAGAGCTCGCGGCGGCGATAAACCGGGCCTATGCCGATATCACCCGCCCACAATTAGCCGTCGCAGCCGTTCCGGCGTCAAATATTGCGATGGCGATCTACGAGCGGCGACTCGTCACGCGGCGCGCAGCAGCAGCGGTGAAGCTTAGGAGCGCTCGTCGCGGGCGGTTGTTGCTCTTGCTGCCGCTCCTCGCGATTCTGGCCGGCGCGATCTGGGTCGAGCGCGAACTGCTCACCAACGCGATGTGGAATTTTCGCTGGCGCTATTTTTCGTCACGGATGGTCGACGAGCCACACGATAGCGGCGCTGATCGCGCAGTTGTGCCTAGCGACGCGGACGACGCGCCAATTCTGGTCGCGACGATCAACCGCTCGGTCGCAACGGCGCGAGCGGTGTTGGCGCGGGGCGGGATCGACGCGGCGAGCGACGTCAGCGGGCGTTGCTATCGTAGATTGATTGACAGCCCTTCATTTGCCGCGCTCGACGGATGCCTTGCGCTCGACGATGCGATCGTGCTGCTGGCCGGGTCAGCCTCGACCCAGCGGCGCGGGTTCGGGGCGGTGGCCTTGACCACGCGCCAACTGGCGGCGGGACGGGCAATGGGAGGCGATTATAGCGCAATCGAGGATCGGCTTGACCGAGTCCGACTGCTGACCCTCAAAGCCGCCGAACCCGCGGTTGAGCTGCCGATGCAGTCTCCCCAGCCACGCGTAAACCTTAGCCGGTCTTGACCGACCGGCCGGGCTGCGATGCCCGGCGTTGAAATTGAGCGCCGATCATCCGGCAGCGCATGATCGCCTCGCGGCCTTCGCGGGACAGGCGGGGCGGCGGCGTGCGGAACATGCGCAGGATGCCGCGCTTGGGCGGGTGAACGTGCGGTGCAAGGTCGCGGCCGAGGGTCTCGGCCTCGCGCAGGGCAGCGCTTAGTGTGGCCGGGAGGGCATAGCCGCGGATGGTGATCGGGCTGCGTCCGTCGGCGGCGATACCGCGGACAATCTCGGCGGCGACCATCACTCGCGAGAGGGTTGCGTCGGCGGGGGCCTGCTCGGCCTGGACCAGGATTGCGCGCAGCCGGTTGGCCCAGTCGGGCTCGAGATCGTGAAGGGACTTCGCCAGCAGGCGATATTGGTGATCGACCTCGATCCGTTCTGAAGCTTCAAACTCGCTCATGGACGGAACGTTAGCGGGTCAAAGTAACGGCGTCACGACCCAAGCGGCTTTTGTTCTATCGAAGGAGCGCCGGCATCGAGTGCGTCGGAGACCACGGTAGTGTCACTAGCGACGCGACGTGTGTTCAAAGCAGCCTCCACTGCGGCGCGTGCCTGCGGGGTGAAGTGAAGACTGACGCGTCCATTTGGCTGTTGGGTCAAGGGAAGTCCCGCCGCGATTGCGATCGGGGGTGCCGAATGGCCCGCGGTTGGCATTCCGGCGGCGACAAAGGCGGCATGGGCGGCGAGGGCTTGGCCGCGCAGCGCGTCGGCATTGGCCTCGTGGCCGCTGTAGCGCTGGACGAAGGCCGCAGGCTGACCCCAGCCGCCGTTCCAGCGGTAGAACAGGTGCGCGCCAATTATGGCGGTCTTCCCGAGCGTCTGCGCCCAGGTCGGAAGAACGTAATTGGCGTGGTAGTGGGTTGCATAGCCCACGCTTGGCGCGACACTTCCACTCAGCGCGGCGGCGGCAGTGCGGTGCGCG
This sequence comes from Sphingomonas sp., assembly GCA_025356055.1. GTDB lineage: Bacteria > Pseudomonadota > Alphaproteobacteria > Sphingomonadales > Sphingomonadaceae > Sphingomicrobium. The sequence goes on from JANXUU010000117.1 coordinate 1,976, forward strand.
CGATCCCACCCGGAGAGGTCCGGACGGCGGTTCAACGAACCGTCGCAGGTGAAGGTGAACTGGCAACCGGTCGCACGGGTCGATCCCTGATAGACGACGCCGCACACGCTCGCCGGGAAGGCCGGGTGGCGGACGCGGTTGAGGACGACCTGGGCGACGCCGCGCTGGCCTTCCTCGCTCTCGTTTCCGGCTTCGTAGTAGATCGCCTGCGAGAGGCAGGTCAGCGCCGAGGTGCGGGCGGAGGCGTTGGCACCGATCAGCGCGAACGGCGCGGCGGCGGGGCCGGCGGCCGTAACGGGAATCTCGCGATTAATCTCGACCGCTTTTTCGGGCGCGACCGCCTGGGCGGTCATGTCGGGAACGGACGGTGGAACAAAGGCGGCGGCGATCGGGTTGGTTGCGCGATGTTCGACGTGCGCCGGTGCCGTGACGACGCTGGCCATCGCCGCAGCACTGAAAACGAGCGCGGCCGCCGCGACCGCAGCCTCGCGCGGATAGGCGCGCGCTAGCCGCAAGGGCTCGTGAAGAAACTGCGAAACCATGAAGTCGCTGATTTAGGCGAGTAATACGCCAATTTCAAGGCGCGCAAGACAAGTGCTTGGATTCATTCTTTATTCATCCAGACTAGCAAGGGGCGTAGCGGCAGGAGCCAGATCAGGCCGGCGCCAAGATACAACAAGGTCTGCGCCCAGATCGGCCACGGCGCGATGCGGTTGGCGAAGGCGACGATGATCAGCGCAAGCACCCCGATGAGCGCGAGGATGGTGAACAGCCCGATCAGGGTGCGGCCGCTTCGGGTCATGAGAACTCCATTATTCCATCGGGGGAAACGAAGGCGTCAAGCGATACGTCCCATGGTTCGGCAGGAAGCACGCTGTCGAGCAGTTGCATCGCCCAGCCGACTCCGATGATTCGAGCGCCGCCGGCCCGAAGCGCTGGGAGGGCGCGGTCGTAATGGCCGCCGCCTTGGCCGAGTCGATTGCCGGTGCGGTCGACGGCGAGAAGCGGGACAAGGACGAGGTCGGGCTCGACGGTCATGGCCTGGCCGGGCGGTTGCACGCCGCCGACCGGACAATCCTCGGCGCATCGCCCCGAGCGGAAGATCATTGGGGAAGACGCATCGACGAAGGCCGGATAGGCACAATCCATCCCGGCATTTAAGGCGTGCGACAGCAGCATTTGTAGATCGATCTCACTCCCCATCGGCGCGTAACCGGCGACGCAGGTTCGGCCCCGGAGTTCCGGCAACAGGTGATCGACCAGTCGCGACTGGAGCTGGGCCAACTCGTCGAGCCGCAGCCCGACGACATAATCGCGCCGCGCGGCTCGCAGGGCACGGCGCAGCGCCTGCTTCGCGGCGCGCTTGTCGGAGGGGGCAGGTGACGGGACCACGATAGCCGTTTGCATGATATCCTCTGACGCCACAAACGTCAGGTGGGGACCAGATACACCGGACCAGGATCCGGCGAGGGCCAGCCCCCTAGGAGTAAGAATCGCCTCAGGGAAATCTGAGCTCGTACGATGCAGTACCCGTCGCACCCTATCTATGCTTCTGGAGGCGCTTTCTCAAGGGTTTCGGCAAGCGACTCGAGTCGCTCGCCGAGCCTTGATATTCGTCCGACGAGCGCGAGGTCCGGCTGGGCGGCGGGAGTCGCGGAATTGCCGTCGAGCAATTGGTCGGCGAGCAGCAGCGCCGCGAACAGCATTTGGCGCGATTCGGTCAGCGTGCCGAGCCCGGCGATTGCCTCGCGGCTTTTGCCGTCGACCAGCGCGGCGGCGGCACGAAGCGTGTCCTCCTCGCCCGTGCGGCAGGCGACGCGATACGAACGTCCGGCGATCGAAAGCTCGATTTCCGCCATTTAGCGAGCCCCTGCGGTGCGGATCATCTCGTCGAGCTGGGCGACCACGCCCTGAACCTTGCCGCGCAGCGCGTGGTCACGCTGCCGGGCACCCTGGGCGGCGGCCGCGGCGCGCTCGATCCGATCGAGCGCTCGCTCGGCACGGTCTAGGGCGGAGGAGAGCGAGGCTTGGTCCATAGCGGGGGACTACGCCGGTTAAATCGGAGCGGCAAGCGAGTGGTCGCGCCGCGCCCGGTTGACGCTATGCCGCCGAGCGACAATAGGCACCGGATCATCGGCCAGCCGGCAGGGCGCGGGGCCGTCCACGAGGTGTCATGCAGCCGACTCAACGCCAGCTCGCCAATGCCATCCGGGCGCTTTCGATGGACGCGGTCGAAGCCGCCAATTCGGGGCATCCGGGGATGCCGATGGGCATGGCCGACGCCGCCACCGCGTTGTTCACACGAGCGCTCAAGTACGACCCGGCCGACCCGCACTGGCCCGACCGCGACCGCTTCATACTGTCGGCGGGGCATGGCTCGATGCTGATCTACGCTGCGCTTTACCTCACCGGCTATGCGCGGCCGATGATGGATGACATCAAGAATTTCCGGAAATTGCACAGCCCGTGCGCTGGACACCCAGAGAATTTCGAGCTGGCGGGGGTCGAGGCGACCACCGGGCCGCTTGGGCAGGGTCTGGCGATGGCGGTCGGCATGGCGATCGCCGAGCGGCATCTCAACGCCACCTATGGCGACGAGTTGGTCGACCATAAGACGTTCGTGATTGCCGGCGACGGCTGCCTGATGGAAGGGATCAATCATGAGGCGGTCGGGCTCGCCGGGCACTTGAAACTCGGCCGGTTGATCGTGCTGTGGGACGATAATCGCATCACCATCGACGGATCGACCGAGCTCAGCCGCAACGAGGATGTCATGGCGCGCTTTGCCGCCTCCGCGTGGCACACGCTCGAATGCGACGGGCTCGATGCGGGCAAGGTCGCGCAGGCGATCGACAAGGCGACCGCCGACGAGCGGCCCACGTTGATCCGGTGCAAGACGATCATCGGCTATGGCGCGCCGAACAAACAGGGCACATCGGCGACCCATGGCGCGCCGCTGGGCAAGGACGAGGTCGCGGCGGCGCGCAAGGAGCTGGGGCTTCCGCCGACCGCGTTCACCATTCCCGACGACGTGCTGTCGGCGTGGCGCAAGGCGGGATCGCGCGGCGCGGCGGATCATGCGGCATGGCGCAAGCGGCTCGAAGCAAGCGCCAAGCGCAGCGAGTTCGAAGCGCGGCTGGCGGGCGTTTGCGATGACGCGTGGCTGAAGCCCTATCTCGACCAATTGCTCGAAGAGCCCCCCACGGTCGCCACGCGCAAGGCGTCGGAGATGGCGCTTGAGGCGATCAATCTGGCGATCCCCGCCACGATCGGCGGGTCGGCGGACCTTACCGGTTCGAACAACACCAAGACCAAAAGCCAACTGCCGCTCGACGCGAAGAATTACGGCGGGCGCTATATCTATTACGGCATCCGCGAGTTCGGCATGGCGGCGGCGATGAACGGCATGGCGCTGCACGGCGGGATGGTGCCCTATGGCGGCACTTTCCTGGTGTTCAGCGATTACTGCCGGCCTGCGATCCGACTGTCGGCGCTTCAGAAGACGCGGGTGATCTACGTGATGACCCATGATTCGATCGGGCTCGGCGAGGACGGGCCGACTCACCAGCCGATCGAGCATCTCCAGAGCTTGCGCGTGATGCCGGGGCTGGCGGTCTACCGGCCGTGCGATGCGGTCGAGACGGCGGAATGCTGGGCCGCGGCGCTGGCCAACGACGGGCCATCCCTGCTCGCGCTCTCGCGGCAGAACCTCGCGCCGATGCGGACCGTGGCCGAGGCAGAGAATTTGTCGGCCAAAGGGGCCTACCGGCTGCGCTCGGCGAAGGCGGCGCGCAAGGTCATCCTGATCGCCACCGGCTCCGAAGTCGAAATTGCCCGAGAGGTTGCCGACGCACTTGAATCGAGGGGGATCGGCACCGACCTCGTATCGATGCCATCGACCGACTGCTTCGACCGGCAGGACGAGGCCTACCGTGAGGACATCCTTCCGGACGTATCGAACCGAGAGATATTGCGCGTGTCGATTGAGGCGGGGACGACCATCGGGTGGGAGCGCTACACCGGCCTGCACGGCCTGCGCATCGGCATCGACCGCTTTGGAGCGTCGGCCCCGGCGCCCGATCTCTATGAGGAATTCGGGCTGACCGCCCCCAGGATCATCGAGCGCGTCACCGCACTCCTCAGCAAAAGGGACATGCTATGACCAAGGTTGCCATCAACGGGTTCGGGCGCATCGGCCGCCTCGTCGCCCGCGCCATCCTCGAGCGCGACGACCATGACCTTGAACTGGTCGCGATCAACGACCTTGCCGACGCCAGGTCGAACGCGATGCTGTTCAAGCGCGACAGCGTCCACGGGCCGTTCCCGGGGACGGTGGAGGCCGACGGCAACGACATCATCGTCAACGGCAAGCGGATCCACGTCACCGCCGAGCGCGATCCGGCCAAGCTCCCCCACGCCGCCAACGGCATCGACAT
>JANXUU010000139.1 GCA_025356055.1 Sphingomonas sp.
CATTGCGCCGCATCAGCACCGCAGCCTTGGCCAGCGTTTCGTCGCTCGTGCCGTACTCATGCGCGCGGCGGTTCGCCTCTATGGCCCAGTAAGCCGGGTTGGTGGCGCCCATCGCCACCCAGCGAAGATAGTCGGTGTCGCTGATGTCGTCGGCGCTTCCCGGCGGCCGCGGAATGAACCCCTTGGGCATCCGCTCCGCGCCAAAGGCCGCGACCACTTCATACTCGCCGCTGGCGATCATCGCATGCGCGGTGTGTATCGCGATCGCGCCCGCCGCGCAGGAACCGCCGACGTTAATGCACGGCATGCCCTGCTCGGCGACCGCCTGGACGACCTCGTTGGCGTGCAGCCCCCAACCCATCCCGCCTTCGAAGCGCGAACTGGCGGCAACGAGCGCCTGCACGTCGCGCCACGACAGCACCGCGTCGGCGAGGGCAGCCTGCAGCGCGTCGAGCGCAAGCTGGAGTTGCGGCTTGTCGGGCCACTTGCCCCACGGGTGCGCGCCCGCGCCCAGGACAAATACGGGCCGACTCACGAAGCACCCTGTGCGGCGAATTTGTAGGTCAGCACCGGCGTTCCATCGTCGCCGGTAAACAGTGGTTCAGCCACCAGCTTCAACGCCATGCCGATCCGGATGTCATCCAGCGGAATCGCGTGGAGCATACCCATCACCTCGATCCCTCCGCCAAGATCGACGAGGCCGATCGCATAAGGCGCCCAATCGTCCATGCGGAACAGCGCGGGCGGGCGATAGCGCTGAACCGTGTAGCTGATCAGCGTGCCGGTGGCCGGCAATTGCGTGGGCTGCACCGCTTTGACGTCGCATGCCGGGTTGCGGCAACTCAGCGTTCGCGGGAAGTAGATCGCATTGCATCCCGTGCAGCGCGACCCAAGCAGGCGAGCGCTATCGGCGGCGATCTCGAACAGGCCGTCCGCCACCAGCGTCGGGGGGACCGTCACAGCGACATGATGTCGCGTGTTTCGCGCAGGTACAAGGCGCCGCTTTCAGCATCGGTCACGGTGACCTCGTGGCGCAAATAGCGCCGCTCACGCTTGACGAACTTGTCGATTGCCGTGCTGGTGATCCGCACCTTCGCGCCGATCGGGATGGGCGCGACAATCTCGGTGTCGTGGAATGTGTGGATCGAACCGATCGCGAACGGCTTGCGGTGGTCGAACTGCACCGACAGCACGAAGTGCGACACCATCATCGGCGGAACGATGGCGACCCCGAACGGCGAGGTCCCCGGCTTGCGCCAGCTGTTCATCGTCCACGCCTCGTACCACGGATTAAAGTCCTCCACCGCGTCGGCGTAGAGGATTACCAGTTCGGGAGTGATCGTCAGGTCGCGCGACAAGATGTCCCCAACCTCCACCATGTCCCAATAGGTCTGGCATTCCTGTTCTAGGGCGGTGATGAATTCGCGAGTCTGCAGTGCCTGAATGGGCGTTAGCGGACGCAATTCGTCGGCGCTCACTTGGCGATCTCCCCCACACCGACATCCACTTCGACGAAGCCAACCGACTTCTTCTCGCCCAACTCATTGTCGCACCAAAGATCGACGATGAAGCGGAAACCGTCACCCTTGGGCTGCTTCTCGCGAACGGAGCCATGCGTGGTGATGACCTCGTCGGCGAGGGTTGATGAGACATATTTGCAATGGAACCGGGCTGCTTCGTACATCGCCGCGCCGAAATGATTGACGCACATCTCGAACAGATAAGCGGAGTTCATCTCCCCGGTCTGAATCGGCGCCTTGAGGCCGGTCGCACGGGCATAGGTGGGATCCCAGTGATTAGGATTGAACCGCCCCCAAAGCCGCGACCCCATTAGCTGGATCAGAGCCTTCTTCTTGATCGGCTGAAGCTCGAATCCGACCGGCGTGTCGCGGGTGACCAGCAACGAGCTCGGATCGAGATACGTATCGGCATTCATCGAACAATCCTCGGACAGAGAAATAAGCAAAACTATTCATACGTTCTCAGGCCACTTCCGCCGCAATATCGACGTCCATCGGCTGCGGGCGAGTGGCGATGAAGGACGGCCGCCGCTCCAACTCCTCGGCAAGGCGCGTCAGACTG
>JANXUU010000140.1 GCA_025356055.1 Sphingomonas sp.
CGCGCTCGTATCGTTGCGAGAAGACCTCGAACAACAGCTCCGCCCCCGTGGATGATAGCGGCACGTAGCCGAGTTCGTCGACGATGAGCAGCTTCACCGCGGCGAGTTCTCGCTGGAGCCTGAGCAGGCGCCGTTCGTCGCGGGCTTCCATCAACTGGCTGACCAGAGCCGCGGCGGTCGTGAACGCGACCGGGAACCCCTTCTGGCAGGCTGCCAGACCGAGCGCGAGGGCGACATGCGTCTTGCCGGTGCCGCTGTTGCCGAGCGCAATGATGTTCTCGCGTCGCAGGATATACTCGCTGCGGGCCAGCTCGAGCACGAGCATTTTGTTGAGGCTCGGGATAGCCGTGAAGTCGAACGTGTCGAAGCTCTTCACCGCCGGGAACCGGGCCGCCCGGATACGCCGCTCGATCGTGCGCCGTTCGCGGTCGATAAGCTCCAACTCGATCAGGCGGAGCAGATAACGGGGATGATCGATGCCGGCCTGGGCGCACTCCCTGGCAACCTTGTCATACTCGCGTAGAACAGTCGGCAGCTTCAACTGCTTGAGGTGGTGCGCAAGCAGCACCTGCGGAGTGCCGCTCATCGTGCCCACCGGCATATGATCGGTGGTCCCGCTCATGCGGCTAGCACCGCATAATCCGCGGCCGAGGTGGTCTTCACGTCCATCCTGGGCAGGTGCGGATAGGCCGTCAGGTCGAGCCGGGCGGGCCGCCGCTCCAGTCGCGCCAGCGCGATCAGCTTGACCGCATCGAAGCTGATGGCACCGATGTGGATCGCCTCGGTCACCGCGGACGCCACGATCTCCTGCGGCATGGCCTCCATCAGCCGCAGCACCTGGATAAACTCGCGCTTGCCTTTATTGCCCATGCGCGCCTCCAGCAGGTGGCGCAGGTGCTGGAACACCTCGGGCAGAGACCAGCCTTGCAGCGCCGCCGCTTGGTCGAGCGCGCCCGGCTTCATCTCGATCAACGCCAGATAATGGAGCGGGTCGGCGATGAACGCGCCCTCGCCGTAGCAGCGGGGATGCCGGGCGATCTCCTTGCCGCCGCTCAAGATCACGACCTTGTCGACAAAGCCCTTTATCACGACGTCCTGGAAGCCGTAGGCGGTGGGCACCGAGTAATCGTTCGTGCGGTAGCGCACGAGCGCCGTCGAGGAGACCCGGCCCGAGCGCTTCTCGCACGGCTCCAGCGGTACCGCGGGCAGAGCACGCAGCGTCGCAAGATCGGCAGTGAGCCGCTCGCGTATGGTGGTGGCGTGGCGCCCGGCGCGTTCGTCCTGCCGGGCACGGCAACGTGCCTCCAGTCGGCCGTTCAGCTCGTCGAAGCTTGCCGCATGCGGGATCGGTACCATGAAGTGGGTCCGGGCATGCTTCACGAGCCCTTCGACCTTCCCCTTGTCATTGCCTTTGCCGGGCCGACCGAAGCGATCCTGGAACAGGTAATGACTGACCAGCTCGGTGAAGGCGCGGGTGCGCTCGCGCTTCCCGTCGCCGCAGATCTTCGCCACGGCAATGGTCGTGTTGTCATAGAGGATCGACAACGGCACGCCGCCGAAGAAGTTGAATGCCGACACATGGCCATCGAGGAACGCCTCGGTCGTCTCGCGCGGGTAGGCCTTCACGAACGGCGCGTCCGACTGCGGCAAATCCATGCAAAAGAAGTGGATCTTCTGGCGAACCCCGCCGATCACACCGACCGCCTCGCCAAAGTCCACCTGCGCATGCCCGGGCGGGTGCGACAACGGCACGAACGTCTCCCGTCCGCTCGCCCGGCAAAGCCGGACATAATCCTTCACCACCGTGTAGCCACCGGCAAAGCCGTGCTCGTCGCGCAGCCGCTCGAAGATCCGCTTGGCGGTGTGCCGTTGCTTCACCGGTGCGGTCCGGTCGGCCTCCAGGATCGCATCGATCACCGGCAGCAGCGGTCCCAGCTTTGGCTTCGTTACCGGCTTCGTTCGCGTGTAGCCCGGCGGCAGCGAGAACCGGCACATCTTCAACACCGTCTCGCGGCTGAGGCCGAACACGCGAGCCGCCTCACGACGGCTGTTGCCCTCAATAAACACGAAACGCCGAACAGCGGCGTAAACTTCCACGGCGAACATCCCCGACCGCTCCTCAAAAGGAGCAGCCTATCCACTGGCCGGATTTTACTCCGCCCCGCTCAGCACCACGCCGGCGTTCCAGTGGCCTGCTTTGTCACCGCCCTGCACACGAGTGGCACCGACACATACCAAGCCACCTGTAATGGCGTCGATCAACTGGCGGTAATCAGGAGTTAGTGCGTATCGTTTGACCGGACGTCGATGATCCCGCCGACCTAGCGAGACGCGACGAACCACCCCTTGAACGCACAGGGCGGTTAGCAGTGCTTCAGGTGCAGTAACATGGCCCTGACGGCTAATGCCTCCATCTTCCAGCAATCGAGCGAATACTGGTTCAACCTCCACGCAAGCTCGTGCAACAATGCTACAGAGCCGGGTCAGGTCGGCAATCTGTGGGCGGGGCTGTTCGTCGAACATTGGGCCGACGCCCGCCCATCTGGCGGCGGTCAGTAGATTGGCGCGCTCCATATTCATGATTGTGGTGCTCGTCGAGCAGAGCAATCCCGATTGGGTCGATCTGTTCGATACGATTGTCTGAGCAAGTGAAGTAGCGGGACCCCGAGTCAAGCCCGGGGCGACGGCATTGAGCCTGACTTTTACGAAACGACTGAACCGGCAGGCGTTGGCAGACGCTTCCAAACCGAAAGAATACCCTCAGCACAATGGGAATAGGATTTTTTGCATTCGAGTGACCGATCCATCCGATCTCGCAAAACTTCAAGATCCCGAAACGGTACGCCCATTTCTGCTTGAAGAAAGACGTTCGCTTCGGGATTCATCGTGTGTGAAAGATCGAGATACTGGCTCAATCTCTCGGATGAAATTTTTTCGCCATTCCAATTGATCGAACCATCGCGGAGAAGCGCGATAAGGTTCATAATCGGCATCAGGCCGACGAAATTATGGGGTTTCCGCCAATAGGATCGAGCGGGTTGACACGCCTGCGGCTCCGATGGGGCGCAGCCGAGCAGGCACAAGATCGGTCCAAAGGTCAGATAGCGCCTTTTCACAATCTCAGGCTGTCACATTCCAAGAGCGGTAGCCATCAAATCTGTTCGCGTGAAAGCTTACCTGCCTTAGCTCGCCCCGAACGACAGGAAGCTGGGCATGGGGCCGTTCCACTCGGGGACGGCGTCGGCGACCAGCTTGGGTTCGGGGGCGGGGTCGTCGTCGCGCTCGTGGCGGGGTTCCTGGGGGCGGGGTTGTTCGCGACTTGGTTCCTCGCGGCGGGGCTCTTCCCGATGTGGACGCTCTTGGCGAGCCGCACGCTCGCGGTGCGGTTCCTCGGCGCGCGGGGCGCGTTCGGCAGGCGCTTCGGCCTTGGGCGCAGGGGCAGCCTTCGGAGCGGCCTTGGCACGCGGGGTGCGTTGGCGCTTTTCTCGCGGGGCTTCTTCGCTTGCGGGCACAACCGCCGCCGCGCCTTCGCTCGTTCCGTCGCCCGAGAAGCGCGCGATCTTGGTGGCGGTCAGCTTCTCGATCGCGGCGACCGCTTCGGCGTCTTCCTTGGTCGCGAGCGTGATGGCGATGCCGGTCAGCCCGGCGCGGCCGGTGCGGCCGATGCGGTGGACATAATCGTCGGGCTGCCACGGCACGTCGAAGTTGATGACGTGGCTGACCCCCTTCACGTCGAGGCCGCGCGCCGCGACGTCGGAGGCGACGAGGATGGTGATGCTGCCGTCCTTGAAGCGGTCGAACTCGGCGATGCGCTCGGCCTGCTCCATGTCGCCGTGGATCTGGCCGACCTTGAAGCCGGATTTGCGCAGGCTGGTGAACAGGTCGCGGACGGTCGTCTTGCGGTTCGAGAAGATAATCGCATTCTTGACTTCGTCATGGCGAAGCACGCCCATCAGCACGTCGCGCTTTTTCGCCGAGGTGGTGGTGATGATGCGCTGTTCGATGTTGAGGTTGGCGCTGGCCGGGCGTGACACTTCGAGGACCTTGGGATCGGTCAGGAACTTGTCGGCGAGCTTCTTGATCGGCGGCGGCATCGTCGCCGAAAACAGCAGGGTCTGGCGCGACTTGGGCAGGCGCGAGCAGATTTCCTCGATGTCGGGGATGAACCCCATGTCGAGCATCCGGTCGGCTTCGTCGATCACCAGCAGGCTGCACCCGGTGAGCAGGATCTTGCCGCGCCCGTACAAGTCCATCAGCCGGCCCGGTGTCGCGATCAGCACGTCGACGCCCTTTTCGAGCGCTTTCACCTGGTCGCCCATCTGAACGCCGCCGATCAGCAGCGCCATCGAGAGCTTGTGATACTTGCCGTATTTCTCGAAATTCTCGGCGACCTGGGCGGCGAGTTCGCGCGTCGGCTCGAGGATCAGGCTGCGCGGCATGCGCGCGCGGCTGCGGCCCTCGCCCAATATGTCGATCATCGGCAGTACGAAGGCGGCGGTCTTGCCGGTGCCGGTCTGGGCGATGCCGATGATGTCCTTGCCCATCAGGACGGGGGGAATCGTGCCCTTCTGGATCGGGGTCGGCTCGTCATAGCCGGCTTCGGCGACGGCACGCAGCAAGGGGTCGGAAAGGCCGAGATCGGCAAAAGGCATAAGGGTCCGGTCAGGAATGGGCCGCAGCGGCGCCGCGGCGAAGCAGCCGCTTGAGCGCAAAATCGTCAAAAAGTCAACGTGTCGCGGGTCAGCGGCGAAGCTGCGGCACCAGGCTGCGAAACTTCTCGATGCGGCAGCTTGCGCCCATCCGCGAGCGAATCTCGTCGCGCTTGACGCACAATCTCTCGTCGGTCGGCTGAACGTAGAAGCCGTTATAGAAGTCGAGCGCCGAGCAATCGTCATCGACCTCAGCGCGCACCCGGCTGCGGTCTCGCAGCACGAAATCGACCATGTTGGGCCCGGTTAGCAGCGCGCCGGCAATGTCCCCCGCGGGCACGCACTTCGGGCCCTTGTGCTCGGTCCATTCGACCAGCGGCGTTGGCACATGGGGGCGCACCGGGATGCGAAAGATCGTTGTCTGCTCGATCGTCACGCTGCCGACCACGCGCGGCTGGGCGCCCGAAAGGCCGAGCAGCAGCGGGATCGAGGCGAAGAAATGAAACAGGTTCAACGGGCTAGCTCTTGCATGGACGAGACTGCTGGCGGTCGCGGATTGAACCTTGGCTGAATTGAGTGGCGTCTCGTGCAAGCGAACCGCTTGCCGAGGGATGACGAACTGACCAAGCCGCGCTAGACGGAATCCCATGCTTGACATGATCGCGCCCAGCCTCGCCGCCCTTCCTCCGGTCACCAGCGATTCGCTGCTCGCGCTGATCGCGCTGGCCAAGGCCGATCCGCGCACCGACAAGATCGACGTCGGGGTCGGCGTCTATCGCGATGCGGGCGGGGCGACCCCGATCCCGCGCTCGGTCAAGGCGGCCGAGAAATTGCTGTGGGAACGGCAGGAGACCAAGGCCTATCTCGGCGGGCGCGGCGACGTCCGCTTCGGCGAACTGCTCCGCCCGTTCGTGCTTGGGCGGCATTCCGGCGATGAGCGCATCGACCAGCTCCAGACCCCTGGCGGGTGCGGCGCGCTTCGCCTCGGTTTCCAGCTGATCAAGCTCGCCAACCCGAAAGCGCGCGTCCTGCTCGGCGACCCGACCTGGCCCAACCACCCGCCGATGGCGCTCGGCGTCGGGCTCGAGCTGTCGAACTATCCCTATTACGACCGCGACAACCGCCGCATCCGCTTCGACGAGATGATCTCCGCGCTGTCGGCCGGTCGTCCCGGCGACGTGGCGCTGCTTCACGGCTGCTGCCACAACCCGACCGGCGCCGACCTTTCCGACGGGCAATGGGCCGAGGTCACGCGCATCGTCGTGGAGCGCCGCCTCCTCCCGTTCGTCGACCTCGCCTATCAAGGGCTCGGGCGCGGCATGGCCGAGGATGCGGCGGGGCTCCACGGGCTGCTCGACGTTTGCGACGAAGTCATCGTCGCCCAGAGCTGCGACAAGAATTTCGGCAGCTACCGCGACCGCGTCGGGGCGCTGTTCGTCAAGACCGGCGGGCGCGATGCAACCGCGACGGCGATGGCGCATGTCCTGCAGATGGCGCGCGAGATGTGGTCGATGCCGCCCGATCATGGCGGCGCGGTCGTGCGCACGGTGCTCGAGAACGCGGCCCTCAAGGCCGACTGGCTGGTCGAGGTCGGCGAGATGCGCGGCCGCATCAACGAGGTCCGCGCCACCATCGCCGGCGCTGACCCGCGCCTCGCCTTCATCGGCGAGCAATTTGGCATGTTCTCGATGCTGCCGCTGACAAAGGCGCAGGTCGTGGCCCTGCGTGAGACCCACGCGATCTACATGGCCGACAGCGGGCGCTTCAACATTGTCGGCATGTCCGACGAGGCCTTGCCCCGGTTCATCGCAGCGGTGGTCGAAACACTCGACGGTTGAGCGCGTGGCGACGACCGACCGCTTGGGCCACTGTCATATAGCCGTAACGGGACCGTCATAACGCTGTCGCCGAATCGGCCTATGACCGCTCCAGCGAGGCCAAAGGGTGGTCTCATAGGGAAGCGCATGACCAGAGGTTTTTGGGGGTTCTCCGCGACGCAGGCGCTGGCGCTACCATCCGAGCTTGCCGAAGCCCGTACCACCACGCCGATGGACAAGGGGAACTTTGGCATGATCCGTTCGACGCCCGTGCGCATGCTGCTCGCCGGCACCGCGCTGCTCCTCGGCACCGGGGCGATTGCGCAGACATCGCAGCTCGCCACCCCGAAACCCGAAGCGATGCCCGACCCGTCGGACGCCGCTGCTACTTCCGCGCTCCGGAATGCCGCCGCGACTGACGATGCGCGGACCAGGATTGAACTGCTCAGCCAGCAAGTCGCGGCGCTTCAGGCGCAGCTCGAGACGATCAAGGCGACGATGGTCAAGGCGACCCCGTCGTGGAAGGGCGCGCCGCAGTTCGAGGACAAGGACGCCGGTTCGAGCTTCAGGCCCAAGGGCACGTTGCAGTTCGACGCAGGCTATGTCGGCTTTCCGCGCGGGCAGCAGCTCAACGGCACCTCTGGCGGCCTCAACTACAACAACCTTGGCTTTAACGCGCGCGCGCGGCGCGCAATTATCGGCGCCGAGGGCAGCCTGCCCGGCGGATTCGGTTACAATGTGGAAATCAACGTCGCGCAGGGAACGGTCGATTACGAGGACATCCTGCTGAGCTATCAACGCAAGGGAAGCCCGATCAAGGTCCAGATCGGCAACTTTTATCCGATGTCGAGCCTGGAGACGGTCACCAGCTCGAAGTTTACCAGCTTCATGGAGCGGCCGTCGTTCACTGACGCGTTCAACTATAACCGCCGCCTCGGCGCATCGATCGCGCTGCTCGACACCAAGACTGATCGCTACACGCTCACCGGCGGCATCTTCAGCCAGGAGATCAACAACAGCTCGTTGGCCCGCACCGGTTGGGAAGTTGGCGCTCGGGGCACCTTCTCGCCGAAGATGGGGACGACCCAACTTCACTTCGGCGTCAGCGGTCACCACCGCGTCAACCAGCGTGACCTTCAGGGCCAGCAGTATCGCGCCCGTCCGCTGCTTCAGACGACCGACCAGCGCTTCGTCGATGTCGGCACCGTCGCTTCCGACGGCGACGATAGCGTCGGACTGGAGTTCGCCGCCGTTCACAACGGGCTGCACGTCGCCGCCGAGGCGCAGAAGCTGTGGGTCCGCGGCTATACTCCGACCGACGTCATCTCCTCGCCGAACAACGCTGCCACCGGCATCCGCTATCTCGGCGACCCGTCTTTCGAGGGCGGCTACGCCGAGCTCGGCTATTGCCTGACCGGCGAGAGTCGCGGCTACAAAGGCGGAAAGTTCGACCGGACCAAAGTGCTCCACCCGTTCGATCAGGGCGGTTGGGGCGCGCTTCAGGTCAACGCCCGGGTTGACGTCATCAACCTCAACGACCGAGTCGCCGATGCCCCGGTCGGATCGACGGCGGTGTCGGCGCCCTATTATGTCAACGGCGGACGCCAGACCGCCTATATGGCCGGGCTGGTCTGGAGCCCGATGGATTACGTCCGCTTCACCGCGCAATACGCCCACCTCGACATCCGTGGCGGACCACGCGCGACCGTCAACACGGTGGTTGCGCCGGGAGCGCCGAACGGCCTCTTCGCCATTGGCACGACGACGGCTCCAGGCGAGCGCAAATTCGGCGTCGAAACCGCCGGTGTCCGTGCCCAGCTCGATTTCTAAGCCCTACCCCGTTGGCGGGCCGGCGCGCCTTTAGGTAAGTACTCAAAACCGTTAACAGCTCCCCGCGTTTCCGGGTCATGGAAGAGGAAGTAGAGATGAAGAAACTACCCCTGATCATTCCCGCGATCGTCATGCTCGCGGCGTGCGGGTCGAACCATTCGGGCGGCGGCGCATCGGCGTCGAACCAGATCAAGATCGTCGGCTCGTCGACCGTCTATCCCTTCACTACGGCCGTCGCGGAGAGCTTTCAGCGCGACAATCCGGGCACCAGCGTAATCGTCGAATCGACTGGCACCGGGGCGGGGATGAAGCTGTTCTGCCAAGGCATCGGCGGCGATACCCCCGACATGACCGACGCTTCGCGCCCGATCAAGAAGAGCGAATTCGAAATGTGCGTCAAGAACGGCGCCAAGCAGATCATCGAGGTCCCGGTCGGGATCGACGGCCTGACCTTCATTCAGAACAAGGGCGCCCCGGCGCTCAGCCTGACGACCAAGGACATCTACATGGCGCTTGCCGCCAACCCGTTCGGCAAGCCCAACACCGCCAAGACCTGGCACGACGTCAACCCCGCGCTGCCACCGCAGAAGATCCGCGTGATGGGCCCGCCGCCGACCAGTGGCACCCGCGACAGCCTCGCCGAACTGATCCTCGCCAAGGGCTGCGAGACCGACCCGGCGATGAAGGCGCTCAAGACCAGCGACGAGCAGAAGCAAAAGGACCTGTGCACCAAGATCCGCGAGGATGGCGCCTATATCGAGGCCGGAGAGAATGACAATTTGCTGGTCCAGAAGGTCGCGGTCGATAATGACACACTCGGCGTGCTCGGCTTCTCCTACCTCGACGAGAATGCCGACAAGGTGAAGGCGGTCAAGCTTGGTGGTGTGTCGCCGACCGAAACCACCATCGCCGACCTGACCTACCCAGGGTCACGCAAGCTGTTCATCTACGTCAAGGGCGAGCATTTGGCCTTGAAGCCGAGGATGAAGGACTTCCTCGCCGGCTACGCCAAGCTGTGGGGCAAGGGCGGGCTGCTCGAGAAGCGCGGGCTCGTGCCGCTCGCCGGGTCCGACCTCACCGCCGCCGCCGCGAAGGCGATTGCCCTGACCCCGCTCGATGGATCGAGCGTCAAGTGACGCCAATGGCGGCGAGCAGATCACAATGACCCTGGGCCTCGCCCTGATTGCGGTCCTGCTCGTCGCCGCGCTCGCCGCCGTGGTCGCGTTCCGCCGAGCCGCGGCGCTGCGCGTTGTCGCTGCCAGTGTCGGCCAAAAACGCAGCCGGCTCAACAGTCTGCCCGGTTATCATGCCTCCTACGCAGTGCTGTGGGCGACACTCCCCGCGCTGCTCGTGCTCGCCGCGTGGGTGCCGACACAAGGTCAGCTGATCGACCGATCGGTGCTGAGTTCGCCAGAGGGGCGCGCTCTGCCGAAAAGCGATATTCGCCGCGAATCGATACTCGGCGAGGCGCAGGATATTGCCGCTGGCCGCATCGAGCGAGGCTACAACCCCGAGGCCAACGCGCTCGCTCCGCAATATCGCGAGGCGACCGCGCGTTACTCGACCATCGGCGGCACGCTCGCGCTGCTTGTCGCGCTGGGCGGTGCGGCCTTCGCCATCAGCCGCATCGGTTTCGGTTTCCGCGCCCGCGCCGGAGTCGAGCGGTGGATCATGGTGTTGCTCGTCGCCGCCTCGACCGTCGCCATCCTGACCACGCTCGGCATTGTCCTGTCGTTGCTGTTCGAAAGCCTGCGCTTCTTCAAGCTCGTCAGTCCGGTCGAATTCCTGTTCGGCACGACCTGGTCCCCGCAGACCGCGCTTCGCGCCGACCAGGCGGGTTCGTCGGGCGCGTTCGGCTCGATCCCGCTGTTCTGGGGGACCGCCTTCATCGGTGCGATCATCGCCATGATCGTCGCCATCCCGCTCGGACTGATGAGCGCCATCTTCCTCACCCAATATGCCCAGCCCCGTGTCCGCTCGTGGCTGAAACCGATCCTCGAGATCCTCGCCGGGGTGCCGACCGTCGTCTACGGCTATTTCGCCGCGCTGACCGTCGCCCCGCTGGTGCGCGACTTCGCCGTGTCGATCGGCATCACGTCGGCCTCATCCGAAAGCGCGCTCGCCGCCGGGCTCGTCATGGGGATCATGATCATCCCGTTCGTCAGCTCGATGGCCGACGACAGCTTGGCCGCGGTCCCCCAGGCGATGCGCGACGGCAGCCTCGCCCTGGGCGCGACCAGGTCCGAGACGATCAAGCGCGTTGTCCTCCCGGCCGCGCTCCCCGGCGTGGTCGGCGGCGTGCTGCTCGCGGTCAGCCGCGCGATCGGCGAGACGATGATCGTTGTCATGGCCGCGGGCCTCAGCGCCAACCTTACCGCCAACCCGTTCCAGTCGGTCACCACCGTCACCGTCCAGATCGTGCAATTGCTGACCGGCGACCAGGAGTTCGACAGCGCCAAGACGCTCGCCGCCTTCGCGCTCGGGCTGCTGTTGTTTCTCATCACCCTCGTGCTCAACCTTATCGCGCTTCACGTCGTGCGGCGCTATCGTGAAGCCTATGAGTAATACCGCCCACTCGCGCTGGACCGACGGCTCGATGAGCAAGCGCGTCGCCGCTCGCTACGCCGCCGAACGCCGCTTTCGCGCGCTCGGCTTCGCTGCGGTCGCGCTGTCGGTCGCTGTCCTCGCCTTCCTGCTGATCACCATGGCGTCACGCGGATTAGGTGGCTTCACCCGTATCGAGGCGCGGGTCGCGCTCGACCTGCCGCGCTCCGACATCGTCATCGACCCGGCCGCATTGAAGGGTCCGGACGCCGAAACGATCGTCGCCAAGGCCGATCTCGACAGTGCCATCGCCAAGTCGGCAGCTGCGACCTACGGCCCCGTCGCCGCGGACATATTCGGTGAGAGTGCTTCGCGATCGCTCCGCCACAAGCTGATTGACGATCCGACCCTGCTCACCCGCACCCAGACTGTGTGGCTGCCGGTGTCGAGCAAGCTCGACGTCGCGGCCAAGGGCAACGGCGACGGCGAGCAACACAAACTCGTCTCCGCGCTGCGGGCGAAAGACAGCCTGCGCACCCGCTTCAACCTCGATTTCCTCACCGCCTCGGACGCCACCGACCCATCGGTCGTCGGCGTGTGGGGCGCGCTCAAGGGCAGCTTTCTGACAATCCTTGTTACGATGGGGCTGGCCTTCCCGGTCGGCGTACTGTCCGCGCTCTATCTTGAGGAATTCGCACCGCGCAATCGGTGGACTGACCTGGTCGAGGTATCGATTAACAACCTTGCCGCCGTGCCGTCGATCATCTTCGGGCTGCTTGGCCTCGCCGTCTTCCTCAACCTGATGAATCTGCCGCGCTCGGCCCCGCTGGTCGGCGGATTGACCCTTGCACTGATGACCATGCCTGTCATCGTCATCGCCGGGCGCAACGCGATCAAGTCGGTCCCGCCGTCGATCCGCGATGCCGCGCTCGGCATCGGCGCCTCGAAAATGCAGGTTGTGGTTCACCATGTCCTGCCGCTTGCGTTGCCCGGGATCATGACCGGCACGATCATCGGCATGGCGCGCGCGCTGGGCGAGACCGCACCACTGTTGATGATCGGCATGCGCGCCTTCATCGCCACCCCGCCGGGCGGGATTGCCGATCCGGCGACCGTTCTCCCGGTCCAGATTTTCCTGTGGTCCGACGAGGTCGATCGCTCGTTCGTTGAGAAGACCAGCGCGGCGATCATCGTGCTGCTCGTCTTCATGCTGTTGATGAACGGGCTAGCCATCTATCTTCGCAACCGCTTCGAACGTCGCTGGTAGGACCATGACCAAAGAGATGACCCCGTTTTCAACGACCACTCCGGTGCCGATGCCGTCGACCGCGATCGCCGCCGAAGCGGCGCGCGAGCAGCGTGACGAAATGGGCGGAGAAGTGATCCCTGAGCCCGTTTCCGCAACGGTCGCGGTGCCGGTGGCCCAAGTCGCCCCTGACCCCGCTCCTGACCCCGCGCCCGGCAAGGTGCCTAAAATGCGGGCAAAAGCGATCCACGTCTTTTATGGCGACAAGGAAGCGCTGAAAGGCGTCTCGATCGACATTGACGAGGACCGGGTCACCGCCTTCATCGGCCCGTCGGGCTGCGGCAAGTCGACCTTCCTGCGCTGCCTCAACCGGATGAACGACACCATCCCCGGGGCGCGCGTCACTGGCAAAATCACCCTCGACGGCGAGGACATCAATGGCGATGCGATGGACGTCGTCCAGCTGCGCGCCCGCGTCGGCATGGTCTTCCAGAAGCCCAATCCTTTCCCCAAGTCGATCTTCGAGAATGTCGCCTACGGCCCGCGCATCCACGGCCTCGCCAGCGGCAAGACCGAGCTCGACGCGATCGTCGAAAAAAGCCTCAAGCGCGCCGGGCTGTGGGATGAGGTCAAGGACCGCCTCCAGGAAAGCGGCACCGCGCTGTCGGGCGGGCAGCAGCAGCGGCTGTGCATCGCCCGGGCCATCGCCGTCGACCCCGAGGTTATCCTGATGGACGAGCCCTGTTCCGCGCTCGATCCCATCGCCACCGCCCGCATCGAGGAACTGATCCACGAACTGCGTGGTCGCTACGCCATCGCCATCGTCACCCACAACATGCAGCAGGCCGCGCGCGTGTCGCAGCGGACCGCCTTCTTCCACCTTGGCGCGATGGTTGAATATGGCCGGACCAAAGACATCTTCACCAATCCGCGCGAATCCCGCACCCAGGATTATATCACCGGCCGTTACGGCTGAGACGAAGGAACGCCATGCCCACCACCGCCGGCCATACGCTCAAAGCCTTCGACGAGGATCTCGATCGGTTGCGCGCGCTCATTTCGCAAATGGGCGGGCTGGCCGAGCACGCCATCCGCGAATCGATGCGCTGCCTCGTCCAGCGCGACCTCGAGGGAGCGCAGCGGATCGTCGACAATGACAAGAAGCTCGACGCACTGGAAATTGAGACCGAACGCCGGGCCATCCAGATCCTTGCGTTGCGGGCCCCCATGGCCGGCGACCTGCGCGATATCGTCGCGGCGATGAAGATCTCGAGCGTCGTCGAGCGGATCGGGGACTATGCCAAGAACATCGCCAAGCGCGTTCCCCTGCTCGAGAATTCGGGCGCGATCGAGCCGCTGTCGCTGCTCCCCGAAATGGCGCGGATCGCGACCGAGATGGTCCATGACGTGTTGGCCGCCTTCGTCGAGCGCGATGCCGACGCCGCGGTCCGCGTCTGCGCGCGCGACCAGGCGGTCGACGATTTCTACAATTCGATCTTCCGCACGCTGCTCACCTACATGATGGAAAATCCGCAGAACATCGGCCAGTCGGCGCATCTGTTGTTCGTCGCCAAGAATATCGAACGCGTCGGCGATCATGCCACCAACATCGCTGAGATGGTCTATTATGCCGCAACTGGCCAGCACATGGCAGAGCGCACCCGTGGCGGAAGTTTCACGGCCTAGCATGGCCGCCAAACGCCTGCTGCTTGTCGAGGATGATCGCGCGATTGCCGAGCTCGTCGAGTTTCATTTCGCGCGCGAAGGATATGCCGTAACGCAGACCGCAAATGGCGAGGAAGCCCTGATTCTGGTCGACGAGGTGCGTCCCGACCTGATCGTTCTCGACTGGATGATCGAGGGGATCAGCGGGATCGAGCTATGCCGCCGCTTGCGCCGCAAGCCCGCCACCGCCAACCTGCCGATCATCATGCTGACCGCGCGCGGCGAGGAGGATGATCGCCTGCGCGGGCTGGAAACCGGCGCCGACGATTATGTTACCAAGCCGTTCAGCCCCAAGGAGCTTGTCGTCCGCGCCGCCGCGGTCCTCCGCCGCGTCCGCCCCGCGCTGGCCGCCGAGGCGCTCAGCTATGCCGGGCTCGAGATGGATCTTGGCGCCCACCGCGTCCGCCGCGACGGCAAGGCGCTCAACCTCGGCCCGACCGAATATCGCCTGCTGCGCCATTTCCTCGAACACCCCGGCCGCGTCTTCTCGCGCCAGCAATTGCTCGAGACGGTGTGGCCGCACAGCGAGGAGATCGAGCTGCGCACGGTCGACGTCCACATCCGCCGCCTGCGCATGGCGCTCGGCAAGGGCGGGGGCGCCGATCTCGTCCGCACCGTCCGCAGCGCTGGCTACGCGCTCGACGCCGAAGGGACCGCGTAGAGGGCAGCGCGAGCGTCACCGGCGCGCAAGATTGCCGGACGCAAAGGCTCGTCCTAAGTCCGCATGATGCCAGCCAATCCCGCGCATCCCGACCATCTCGACGTCGTCATCGTCGGTGCCGGCCTGTCGGGCATCGGCGCGGCGGTCCACCTGCAGCGCCGCCTGCCGGGCAAATCCTATGCCATTCTCGAGGCGCGGGGTGCGATTGGCGGGACGTGGGACCTATTCCGCTATCCCGGCGTCCGCTCGGATTCGGACATGTACACGCTGGGTTATGCGTTCAAGCCGTGGACCGATGCCAAGGCGATCGCCGACGGCCCGTCGATCCGCGCCTATATCGTGGAAACCGCGCGCGAGAACGACATCGAGCGCCACATCCGTTTCGACCAGCGGCTCGTTGCCGCGCACTGGTCGACCCCCGATGCGCGCTGGACGCTGGAGATCGCGCATGGCGACGAGACCGTCACCCAGACCTGCAATTTCCTCCTGCTGTGCAGCGGCTATTATTCCTACGAGCGCGCCTATCGCCCTGAATGGCCCGGCGAGGCGGACTTTACCGGCACCATCGTCCACCCGCAATTCTGGCCAACCGACCTCGCCACGGCGGGCAAGCGCATCGTCGTTATCGGCAGCGGCGCGACCGCGGTGACCCTCGTCCCCGAGCTCGCCCGCACCGCCGCGCACGTCACCATGCTCCAGCGCTCGCCGTCCTACGTCGTGTCGCGCCCGTCGGTCGACCGCTTCGCCAACTGGGCGCGCCGCTGCCTGCCAGCGGGCACCGCCTATCGCCTGACCCGCGCCAAGAACATCCTGCTCGGCCAGCTGTTCTACCGGCTCGCCCGCCGCCGCCCCGCCGCCACCGCGCGCCGCCTCATCGCAATGGTTCACGGCGAAATCGGCGAGGTGTTCGACCCCGTCCACTTCACCCCGCGTTACAAGCCGTGGGACCAGCGGCTGTGCCTCGTTCCCGACGCTGACCTGTTCGCCGCGCTCCGCTCGCGCCGCGCCAGCATCGTCACCGGGACGATCGACCATTTCACCCGCGGCGGCCTCGTGCTCGCATCGGGCGAGACGCTCCCTGCCGACCTCGTGGTGACCGCCACCGGACTGCAGATGGAGATTGGCGGCGGCGCGAAACTGTTCGTCGACGGTGCCCCGGTCGATGTCTCGAAAACCCTCGCCTACAAGGGGCTGATGCTCAGCGGCGTCCCCAACCTCGGGCTGACTTTCGGCTACACCAACGCCTCGTGGACATTGAAGGCCGACCTCACCAGCGACTATTTCTGCCGCCTGCTCGCCCGGATGGATCGCCGCGGCGCGCGCATCGCCACCCCCCGCGCCCCCGCCGGAACCGAACAGGCCCCGTTCCTCGACTTTACCTCGGGCTACGTCCAGCGCGCGCTCGCCATCCTCCCCGGGCAGGGCACGACCCACCCATGGCGCCTTCGCCAAAACTATCTCGCCGACCTTGCAATGCTCCGCTTCGGCCGCATTGAAGAGCCTAATCTCGAGCTTCGCTGATCATGGGCGAGAGTTGACGTTCACCGCGGCTGCGTCGAAGCTGATGCAAAGGGAGAGTCGAATGGCCGAAGTCGTCCTGAGCGCGGTCGAAAAGTCGTTTGGCGGAACGGTCGTTTTGAAGCCGACCGACCTGGCCATCGCCGATGGCGAATTCGTCGTGCTGGTCGGGCCTTCGGGGTCGGGCAAGTCGACGCTGCTGCGGTTGATCGCCGGACTGGAGGAGGTCAGCGCGGGGACGATCGCGATCGGCGGCAAGGATGTCACTGCGGCGAGCCCGAGCAATCGCGGGATCGCAATGGTCTTCCAGTCCTACGCGCTTTACCCGCACCTCAGCGTCTATGAAAATCTCGCGTTTGCGCTGCGACTGGCGCGGTTGACCAAGGACGAGATCGATCGCCGGGTGCGCGGCGCGGCCGAGATCCTGGCGATCACCGACCTGTTGGCCCGCAAGCCGCGCGCATTGTCGGGTGGGCAGCGGCAGCGCGTCGCGATCGGCCGCGCGATCGTGCGCGAGCCCAAGGTGTTCCTGTTCGACGAACCGCTGTCCAATCTCGATGCGGCGCTGCGCGTCAGCATGCGCTACGAGTTCGCGCGGCTCCACAAGCAGCTTGGCACGACCATGATCTATGTCACCCACGACCAGGTCGAGGCGATGACGCTGGCCGACCGGATCGTGGTGCTGGCCAATGGCGGGATCGAGCAGATCGGGTCTCCGCTGGCGCTTTACGAACACCCCGCGAACCTGTTCGTGGCCGGGTTCATCGGCTCGCCCAAGATCAACCTGCTGGCCGCGACGGTGGTGGAGGCGTCGGCCGAGCGCGCGGTGCTGACACTGGCCGGGGGCGAGCGGTTCGAGGCATTGGTCGATGCAGCGCGAGCGCAAGTGGGGGACACGGTCATACTGGGCATCCGGCCCGAGCAGCTGCGCGTCGCCGACGGAGCCAACAGCGTTGGAGTCGAGGTGCGCTTCGTCGAGGAACTGGGCGGGGTGACCTTCGCCTATGTCGACGCCGGCGAGACTGGGATGACGGTGCAGCTGCCCGGGGGCACGCACTTGTCGATGGGAGACAAGATCCGGCTCCAGGCCGATGCGGCGGCGGCTTATCTGTTCGACGCCGACGGCATTGCCTTTGCGCGGCACGGCGCCGAACAGCGCCGGAAGTCGGCGTCAGCGGCGCTATAGAACAACGGTCTGCGCGGTCGCCGGAATTGCCAGATCGCCATTATGCAAGCGGACTGTTCTACCGTCGATGCGCGCGGTCGCCGGCGCCTCCGAAGACAATGGCCACGGCAGGACGAAGCCGCCGGGCGGGCGCGCCATCCCCGACAGCGTCAGGCTCAGCCCCCGACCGTGCTGGCGAAGGGTGTAGCTAAGCGCCCCGTAGGGCGTGCGGATGTCGTGGATGGTGACCCCCTTCGCGCCAAGCCAGGCGGGCGGAATTCCGGCGGCGAGGACCAGCACGCCGTCTGCCGCGCGGTCGTAGTAGAACAGGTCGAGCGCGCTGCGGATATAGTCCGAGCTGATCCAGGCGTGGGGCATGTCGCCGATGAAGCGGGTCTCGCGGGGGAGACGGCCGACGACTTCAGCCCAGCCGTTCCACGCCAGCGGGCGACGGTCTGCCATATAGAAATCGAGCAGCGCTTGGACCCGGTCGCGCCAGCCGAGGCGGACGAATGCGCCCACGTTCCGCAGTTCGTAGGGGGTGTAATCGACCCATGGCTTGCCGCCGTCTCGACGGGCGAGGAAGTTCGTCCACTGGCGCTCGAAGGTATTGCGGACGACACGCTGGTCGAGCGTTGTCGCGCCGTAGCCGGGGGCGAGGCCGACCGTGGTCGAGGTCGCGTCGAAGTCGCCGCGATCGGCGGCGCCGGGGACAAAATCGATCTTGAAGTTGCGGTTGGCGGCGGTGACCGAACCGGCGATGTCGGCGCGAAACTGAGCCTCGGCGGCGCGCCAGCGGACGGCGGCGGCGGTCTCGCCAAGGTCGGCGGCAAGCGCGGCGCCTGAGCGGAACCCCTCGAGCGCCCAGAAGTCATCCCAATAGCTGTAGGCGGGTTTGTCCGAATAGCCTTCGTGGCTGATCGAGGGGGGCATCAGGCCGTAGAACGCGCGCCGCGAAGGCGTGAGGTTGGCGGGAGTGCGCTCGGTCTGACGGAGGCGTTCCTGGTAGGCGAGCGCGGCGTCGACCCTGGGCCAGATGGCGCGTGCCAGGGCTCGGTCGCGGCCATAGCGCCACACTTCGCCCGCGAGGAAGGCGAACTCGCCGTGACTGTCGTTCTCCGCGACCGGATCGGAGCCGCGCGTGTCGACGCAGCACGGGATCTTGCCGCTGTAATATTGATTGGGCGCATACCAGCGCAGGTAGTCGGCGGCGGCCCGCTCGTGGCCGAGACGGAGCAGCGATTCAGCCATCATCGCGCCGTCGCGGATCCACGAGCGGGCGTAGCTGCGCGTTCCCGGACGAAGCGCAGGCCCGTCGCGACTCATCAAGATGTGCGCGAGCGAGGAGCGCAACGTATCGACCAGAGGCTGGCCGACGGCGGGAACGGTGATGACGAACCGGCCGAGCTTTTCTTGCCATGCGGCGGCGGTGGCGTCTTCGGCGACGGTGGCCGACGGCGGCGCTGGCGGGTTGCCGATCAGCGGCGAGGCGAGCGATATCTCGCGGCTTTCGCCGGGCGCGAGGTCGAAGCGGTAAAGCAGGGCAGCCGAGGCTAGCGCGGCCGGATCGACCAGCGCGCGGGGGGTTGGCGGGGCGGCTTGGGCGGCAAGGCGGTCGGGGGTGACACCGCTGTCGAACGGTGAGAGGCTGATCGCATCGGGCGGTCGCGAAGGCGTGACGCCGATCTTCCCGGCGCGCAGCGTGGCGCCGTCCCACGCGAGCGTTGCAATCGGGGTGGCGCCACCAACGGTATTGAGGAACTGGCGCGGACCGTTGACCTGGAACGGACGCAGCGCGAGCAACAGCGTGAGTTTGCGCCTGACGCTGCCGGTGTTGATCAAGCGGTAACGGGCGACAAGCTGCGCCACAGTGGCGTCGCCCGCTGCAAAACTGGTTGTCGTCAGCATCCAACCGGGGCGGGTCCAGCGAACAGTCGGGATGGGGAGATAGGCGTCGCGCAGGGACTGGCTCGGGGTGACATCGGCCCAGCTGATGATCTTGCCGCCGTCGATCACGAACGGCTCGATGCTCGGGCCCTTGAGGCCGAGTTCGACCGTCCCGTCTTCGCCCGCCAACGCACTGTTCGAGCCGCCATCGACGCCAACCAGCGTCCAATAGGGTTGTTCGGAATAGCCGCGCGGGAAGCTTCCCCGGGGGGCTTCGGCTGCCAGCGCGGCGATGAAGGCGTTGGTATCGGCCCCGAAACCGAGCGGCTTCACCTCGACCTCGGCGAGCGCATAGGCCGCCCCGCCCGACATCCGCAGGCGGACAAAGCGCGCTTCGGATTCGGTCATCAGCAGCGGGTCGCTGCCGCCGTCTGCGGCCGTGACGGTCCGCGCGGTGGTCCAGATCTTGCCGTCGTCCGACAAGTCGACCGCATAGCGCGTCGCCGCGCCGCCCGGGGCCCAGCGCAGGATGAGGCCGCCGAATTCCTTGGCGCGGCCGAAATCGATCGTCAGCTGCTGCTCGCCGCCGCCCGCGCTGTGCCACGCGGTTAGGCGATTGCCGTCGAGCACCGCGCCGGGGTTCGCTCCCGACGATGCGGAGACGATCGGCGCAGGAAACGGCGCGTCGTCGGGCGGGAGCGCGGTCAACTCGAGGTCGTCGACGGTGAAGCTGCCCTTGCCCCCTTCGCCAGCGTTGAGCACGAACTCGATCCGGGCGGTCTGACGGAGTGCTTTATCCTTGGTCGGGCCCCAGGCGAAGTCGATCTGGCGCCGCTTGATGTACACCGTCTCATACTCGGCGGGGAGCGGTTTCGCCGGCCTGACCCACCACCAGACATTGTCGCCGCTGGCGTCAACCAGCTTGACCTGCAGCTGGTTGGGCGGCCCGCTGCCCTTCAGCTTGAAGCTCAGCCGGTAATTCCCGGCGAAGGTCAGCGGGAGCGCGCGGGTCATCACCGCATAGCCCGAGCGGCCGTGGTAATCGACGTCGAGCCGCAGTGCCTTATCCCCGGAGGCAGAAACCGCCGCGCCTGGAACGCTCGACAGGCTGGCGTCGAGGCCATCGGACTTGACCACCGACCAGCGGGCGGGCGAGTCCATCGAATCGAGGATCTGGGGTTGTGGAGCGGCGGCGGCGATCAGGGCCGCGAGCGTAAGGCCGAGGCTCACCCCTTGACGCTGCCCGCGGTCAGCCCGCCGAGATAATAGCGCTGCAGCGCGAGGAACAGGATCAGCACCGGCATGGTCGTCACAACCGATCCGGCCATCATTAGCTCATTGTCCTGGACATGTTCGCGCGACAAGGCCGCGAGCGCCACGGGGAGCGTGTAGAGCGACTGGTCGGACAGGACGATCAACGGCCAGATGAAGTCGTTCCAGCTGCCGAGGAACACGAACAGCGCGAGCGTGACGATCACCGGGCGCAGGGTGGGGAGGACGATGCGGGTGAAGATCTGCCATTCGGACGCGCCATCGACCCGGCCCGCCTCGATCATTTCCTCGGGGATCGACAGGGCATATTGGCGCACGAGGAAGATGCCGAAGATGCCCGCCAGCCACGGCACCAGCGCGCCGGCATAGCTGTTGACCAGCCCCATCGACTTCAGCAGCAGGAACAGCGGCAGCATGCCGATCTGGCCGGGGATGACGAGCGCCGCGACGAGCGCCTGGAAAACACGCTCGCGGCCGCGAAAACGCAGCTTAGCGAAGGCATAACCGGCGGGCAGCGTGAACAACAGCGCGAGGATCGTCGCGAGGCTGGCGAGGAGCGCGCTGTTGAAGAGATAGCGACCGATGCCATAGTCGACGAACAGGGTGCGGTAATGTTCGAACGTCGGCGCGCGCGGCAGGATCGGCGGGGGGAAGCTGGCCGACTCGCCGGTCGACATCAGCGACACCGCGACCATCCACAGCAGGGGCGACAAGACAAGCAGCGCGACCAGTGCGGCGCCGATGTTGAGGATGATGACGCTTGGCTTCATGAGTCGGGCCTCTCGCGGGTCAGGCGCAGCTGGACGAGCGTGACGATCAGGATCAGCACGAACAGGATCACCGCGACCGCCGAGGCGGTGCCGAGGTTCCACCATTTGAACCCTTCCTCGAACATGAAATACAGCACGGTGACGGTGCTCTGCGCGGGGCCGCCCAGAGTCATGACATAGGGCTCGGCGAAGATCTGGAAGAAGCCGGCGATGCTCAGGATGCTGACCAGCAGCAACGTCGGGCCGATGGCCGGTAGGGTGACATGGCGGAACTGCGTCCACCAGCCGGCGCCGTCGATCCGCGCCGCCTCGTAGAGGTCGGCCGACGTCGTCTGCAGCGCGGTAAGGAAGATGATCATGTTATAGCCGAAGGTCTTCCACACAACGAAAATGAGGATCGCCGGGATCGCGGCATGGGGGCTGCCGAGCCAGTCGACCGGCGCGATGCCGACGCTGCCGAGCGCGTAGTTGATCAGGCCGTAACGGGTGTGGAGCAGGTAACGCCACACGACCGCCGTAGCGACGAGCGTGGTGACGAAGGGGGCGAACAGCGCGAGCCGCCACAGCGGCTTCCAGCGCAGCGTCTTGGCGTTGAGGAGCAGCGCCGCAGCGAGGCTGGCGAGGACGGTGGCGGGGACGCCAAAGACGACGAACCACATCGTCGTGCCGAGCGCCTGCCAGAACAGCCGGCGGGCGAACAGGCTGGCGTAATTGTCGAGGCCAACGAAGCGCAGGTTGCGCAGGTCGGCGACCGCGTAAATATCGAAATCGGTCAGGCTGAGGAACGCCGCGGCGATCGTCGGCAGTGCGAAGAACACCCCAATAGCGATCAGCGCGGGGGCGACGAACGACCAGGCGGTGCGCTCCCGCGCGCGCGTCGCGCTCACAGTGCCCGCCCCCGGTCGAGCATCCAGCGGCGCTTGGCGAGCAATTTGTCGGCGCGCTGGTTCATCTCGGCGGCGGCAGCGTCGACCCCCATGTGGCCGCGGACCAACGCTTCGGCGACGATCTGGAGCTCGGTCGCGATGCGCTCCCATTCGGGCACCTTGGGCAGCGGCCGGGCGAGGTCGAGCTGGCGCGCCAGCGTGCGGACATTGCGGTCGTTGGCGAGCGCGGGCGCCGCCCAGGCGCTCTTGCGCGAGGGCAGGCTGCCCGCGATCTGCTGGAACTGGATCTGGGTCGCGGGACGGGTCAGATAGTCGATCAGCCGCCAGCTTGCCGCCGGATTACGCGCGGTCTTCGGCACGACGAGGCTCGCCCCGCCGGGGGCGGAAGCGCCGGGACCCGTGGGACCGGGCATGGTCGCGGTCGCCCATCTGGACTGGAAGCCGTCGGGAAGGCGCGACTTCAGGTCGCCGATGGTCCACGGTCCCGAGATGAACACGCTGAAGAAGCCCTTGGCGAACTCGTTCCAGATGTTCGAAATTTGCGACGCGGTGGCGACGGGCGAAAGGCCCTCGTCGAACAGCGATTTGTAGAAAGCCAGCGCGGCCTTGAACCCGGGGCTGGCGAAATTGCCGCGCGAGTCGTGATCGCGCAGCAGCGGGTCGCCCTGTTGGAGACCGAACGTCAGCAATTGCTCGGGCTCGTTGAGCGGCAGGAGGATAGCGTAGTTGCCGGGCCCGGCGGCGCGCTTGATACCGTGGAGCGCGGCTTTCCATTCGGCCCAGGTCGAGGGCGGTTCCGACAAGCCGAGCTTGGCGA
The DNA here is from genome assembly GCA_025356055.1 of Sphingomonas sp. Lineage (GTDB taxonomy): Bacteria > Pseudomonadota > Alphaproteobacteria > Sphingomonadales > Sphingomonadaceae > Sphingomicrobium. The sequence goes on from JANXUU010000140.1 coordinate 22,789, forward strand.
ACCGATCGCGGCGGAAGAATTGCACGCGGGTATCGACATACCATGGCACGCCATAGACGGTGCCCGCGACGCGGTTGGTATCGAGCACCGCCGCGAACTGGTCGGTGAGGAGGCCGGCCTGGGCCACGGGCACCGGAGCGAGCGCCCCGATTGCGGCCAGTTCGGCGATCCACGTGTTGCCGACCTGGCTGACATCGGGGAGCGATCCCCCGACATAGGCGGTTAGCAACTTCTCATGCGCCGCACTCCACGGCAGCGGCTGGATAACGACGCGTGTGCCGGGATTGGCGTGCTCGAAGGCGGGCATCAGCTGCGGGATCTTGCCGCCCTCGTCGCCCATTGCCCAGAAGCGGAGGTCGCCCGCGCGACCGCCCCTCGCGCAGCCGCCGAGCGCCGCGCTCGCCGCCAGCATCGCGATCGTCTCGCGGCGGGTCGCGTCGATCATGTCGCGTCGAGCCAGCCGCCGGTGAACCCGGCCCGGCGCAACCCCCGGCGAAGGTGCGGATTGCGGTGCATGGTCGCCCAGATCAGCGCGCTGTCATGGTTCTCGAGCATCGTCACGATCGGGCCCTGGTCGATCCCGAGGTAATCGGTGTCAACCCAGCCTGTGCCGGGAACCACCTTGCCGAATTTGACATGGGCCGGGTCGGTCAGCGTCGGGTTGAAGCAGTCAAGGAGGCCATAGCGTCCGTAGATTGCCGCGCCGTACCGGGCATGCATGGTGCGCAGCGCCGGCTCGACGATGTTCGGTGCAAAGGCGATCGATCCGGCAGCGGCGGTCGGCGCGAGCGTCCCGTCGTCGCGGTCGCCGGGGCCGCGCGCGGAGTAACTAAAGAATTCGCGTTCCCGGCCAAAGATCGTCTGCTTGAAATCGGCCGGGCCATCGCACGCGGTCAGCCCCCAGACATTCGGGCCATAGCCTTTCCACCCGCCGGGATTGGCGATTGCATAGGCGCGCTGCGCATGGGTCGCGCGGCGGCTGTTTTCGAAATAATCGAGCCCGCGGCGGCGGCCATAAGCATCGCGGATGCCGCGAAGGTCGACCCACATTTGGCTGTACTGATGGCCGAACATCGGCGGGAATGCGATGTGCGGCTCGCCCCACTTGCTGCTCCAGCTGAGGTCGAAGGTCGATGTCCACGCGCTCCACGCGGCGGGCGCGATCGGATGGGTCGGTGAGCCAAGCGCGAGCAGGTAGAGAATCATCGCCTCGTTGTAGCGGTCCCAGTCGTGCGGGATGAAGCCGTCCTCGGGCTTCCACCCCATGCCGACCAGCGGGCTGCGCGGCTGAACGAAGGTCCAGTCGACGCGGCGGTAGATCGCTTCGGCGAGGTCGCGAATCTCGCGTTCCTGCGGATGATCGCGGTCGAACCAGCTTTGCGCGAACAGCACGCCGCCGAGCAACAACGCCGTGTCGATCGTCGATAGTTCGGTCTGCTCGAACCGCGTGCCCGTCTCGAAATCGAGGAAATGGTAGAAGAAGCCCTTGTGGCCGGTGCGACCGGTCGCCTCCGGCCCTTGCGGTGCGTTGGCGAAGAAGCGCAGCGTGGCCAGCGTGCGCGCCCGGTGCGCCGCCCGGCTGATCCAGCCGTTCTTCTCGCCCACCCCATAGGCGGTCAGCGCGAAGCCGACGGCGGCAATGCTCGAAAAGCTTTTGGTCGGCCAGCGGTCGTGGGCAAGCCCGGTGCGCGGGTCGGTCGTTTCCCAGAAGAAATCGAACGTGCGGCGCTTGAGATCGGCCAGCGAAAACCCCGCTGCGCCGCGCGTCGCCAGCGCCGGCACGCACCCCGCCAGCGCCGCGCCGCCAAGAAGCAGCGAGCGCCGGTCGGTTGCGAGGAATTCCGCCATTGGTTTTACGCACTCACGAAAAGGGGGGCGGACCGCACGTTGGGCGGCCCGCCCCTGGCAACTAGAATTTGTATGTCGCGCCGACCTGGAAGCTGCGCGGCGGACCGGCAAGTCCGTTGGGTACTCCGAAGTTGCTGTTAATCTCGGGTAGCTTCGGGATGAATCCATCGGCGCCACCGAAGTTGGCGCGGTTGAACAGGTTGAAGACTTCGGCTGACAGCCCGAACTCCTGCGTTCCAATCTTGAACAGCTTCTGGGCACGAAGATCGACCTGCAGGAAATAGGGAAGTTTGCCGATGTTTCCTGGGAACTTGATGTCCCGCGGGCCAAAGCCCTGCGAAGCGTCGATGACGAAGAAGGGTGCTCCTGATCCATAGGTGATCAGGCTGGACAATTTGATGCCGAAGGGGACATCGACGATTCCGTTGGCGACTAGATGGTGACGCTCGTCGCCAGAATTGGGGACGAACGGGCGTGCGTCGATGTTGGGGAAATCGAAGTTGAACGCAAAGCCCTTCTCCTTTGACCGGGCGTAAGTGTAGGCAATCCCGCCGCCCCAGTGCGAGGCGCGCGTGTAGGGCTTGTCGATGGTCACATAGATAGCGTTGTATTTGGTGCCCCGAGTGTTGAATGCGGCGACCGCGTTCGCATAACCGTTGGTCAGCGGGATGTAGTCGTAGAAGCCGTCCGCATTGGTCGCAACGGTGCGGTTGAGCGGCGAATAGCCGACCTGATCCTTGCCGATGATGTAGCTGTAGCTGAGCGAGGTTCGTACAACTCCGAAGCGTTGGCGGACACCGATACTGAACTGATCGGTGTGGGGCGACTTCAAATTGTTCGGAATGAGGCGCAGCTCGTTCGTGCCAGGCGAAGTCGGGTCATTGGCGAGGCTGGCGAGAAGCGCGGCAAATCCCACTTGGGTTAGATAACTCGGATCAAACTTGATCGTCGGCTGGCCGTTTCTGGGAAGTCCATCCTGCGAGAACTGGATATTGCCACGACGATATTGGGTGAGCAGGCTCTCTTCAGCGGCGTTCCGGAACAACACGCGATCGAAGTAGCGACCATAGCCACCGAAGAGGACGGTGCGCTGATCCGCATTGAGGTCGTAAGAGAAGCCGATCCGTGGCTGGAATTGCTTATAATCAGCCTTCCGATTGCTGCCCGTCGAGATATAGTCGTCGACGTTGAAGAACGACGGCTGGATGCGCGGATCGGCGGCAAGCGTGCGCAGAGCTGAAACGCCACCAGGCGGCGTCACAAAATCATTGTTTTTGGAATTGCTGTCGTAGTCCCAGCGAAGACCGAGATTGAGCGTAAGGTGGCGGTTCAATGCCCAATCATCCTGGGCGAATAAACCAATCTGCGTAGTCTTGGCGTTGATGTTAGGATTGCCGCTGCCGAAGTTCACTTCGAACGGTTGGGTGAAATCGAGGTTCTGACCGGCGTCCTCGCGGAATTGGAACTCCGGGTTGGCGAAGGGTCCGCTGCCGCCGATCTTATACTTCTGGAAGGACAGCTTGGCGCCGATCTTGAACAAATGCCGGCCATGGAAGTCAATGCCGGTAAAGCTCAGATTGTCGCGGAAGGTGAGACCCTTCTGAACGATCGACTGGAAATCCGGGCGGCCGCCAACGGCGACGATCCCCTGATAATTGCGGCCAAATTCGGTGCCCGCATTGCTACCGAAGCGAACGTTCGAACGGAGGTAGTCGACCGTGAATTCATTGGTGAAGCCGTTGCCGCGAATACGGTCGCTGAGCTTGGCGGTGTAGGTGTCGTTCTTGATGTTGGTCGCGCGGCTGGCCGCCGTCTGGCCGCCGAAGTCGCGGATGTCGGTTTCCTTGCGGATGCTTCCGGTCAACTCGACCTCGTGATTGTCGGCAACCTGCCAGTTGAGTTTGCCGAACCCGAACTGCTCGCGGAACGGGGTGGAGAAGGTGCCGGCGAGCGAGTTGACGTCGAACGGCAGTTGCGCACGCTGCGCAGCCGAGCCGCCGGGATTGACATTGACCGAACGATTTTGAGTGTTGGCCTCATAGTTTCCAAAGAAAAACAGTTTGTCCTTGATGATCGGCCCGCCGAGGGCGGCGCCATATTGAAGGCGCCTGAGATCGGGTTTGGGCTGATTATACTTCTTCTGGAAAAAGTCGCGCTCGATCAGGTCCTTATTCTGGAAGTCGAAAAAGGCCTGGCCGTGAAACTGGTTGGTTCCAGACTTGGTCACCGCCGTGATAATCGAGGTTCCGGCATCTTCGAATTCCGCCTTGAAATTCGATGTCAGCACCCGGAATTCCTGAACCGCGAGTTGCGAGAAGGGATTGCCGCGGCTGGCGTCCTGGCCGACCAGGCCACCCTGCTGGATGTTGCTCTTCAGGCTGACGCCGTCGATGAACACGTTGACCTGGGGACTGCCGAGCGATTCACCATTTGGATCCTGACTGATGCCGCCGCCGCTAAAGGCACGGCGCGTTTCGTTATTCGACACGCGCACGCCCGGCGCGAGTGCCGCAAAGTTAAGGAAATTGCGGTTGTTCTGTGGCAAATTCTCGATCTGCTCGCGGCTGACGTTGGTCGCGACTTCGGAGGTCTTGGTTTCAACGAGCCGCTTGCCGGTCACGACGATCTCGCCGCCGCGGGAGCCGTTGGCCGTCGTCGCAACCAGCGGCGGTGCGGCCTCGGCGGTATCGGCGTCGAGCGTCGCAGTCTGGCCGACTTCGATCGTGACGCGCTTCGTCGACGCCGCAGCCCCGCCCACCGCGCCAAAGCTGATGTCATAGGTGCCAGGGCGAAGCCCGGTGAGGACGTAGCTTCCGTCGGCACCGGTGGTCGCGCGCACCACCGCGTTCGTCTCGACGTTGCGCGCCGTCACCGCCGCGCCGGAGGTGACGGCAGTGCCGCTGGTAACGACGCCGCGAATTGTTGAAGTGGTGAGCTGAGCAAAGGCCGGCGTGGCGGCCAGCAGCGAAGTGGCGAGAAGCGCCGCGCGAACGACGTGGCGAAGCGTTGGGTTAGGCGTGCTCATGATGTTCGGCTCCCTGAAGCGACGTGGTTCTGCTGTGGTTTGAAGCGTGGCCGCACGACTGGCGGATGACGAGGGTGGGGACGATCTTTTCGACTGGCGGCATGTCGGCCTGACCGGCGATCGCGGCGACGAGCCGGTCGATCGCGGTCCGGCCGAAGCGCGCGACATCGATCCGCATGGTGGTCAGCGGAGGGCTGAGGAAATGCGCCAGCGGAACATCGTCGAAGCCGCCGATCGCGATCTCGTCCGGAATAACGACACCAAGCTCACTGAGCGCTTCCATACAGCCCGCCGCCATCATGTCGTTGGCGGCGAAGATCGCATCGGGGCGCGGCGACACGGCGGTGAAGGCAAGCGCCGCAGCGCGGCCCGCCTCGACGCTGAAATCGCCCTGAAAGACCAGCGCCGGATCGGCACCGTGCGCGAGCGCATCGCGATAGCCGCGCAGCCGCTCGGCCGCGTCGCTGTTGCCGACCGGACCGGCGATGTGAGCGATGCGGGTGCGCCCGGCGGCTGCGAGATGGCGGACCATCGTCACGGCCCCGACGTAATCGTCGATCGAAACGAGATGGGGCGCCGCACCCGGCGGAGCGTTGAGAAGCACCACCGGCAACTCGCCGCTGAGGTGACGCGCGACGAAGTTCGAATCGATGTGGGGCGACATCAGCAGCAACCCGTCGACTCGCCCGCGCATCGAGCGGATCGCCGCGGCGGCCTCGTCGGGATCGCCGTGCGAGGTCGACACCAGCAGATGCATCTGCAGCGCTCGTGCCGCGCTGTCGGCACCGCGCAACAGTTCGGAGAAAAACTCTCCGTGGAGGTCGGGAAGGACCATGCCGATCGTGGCGGTCCGGTTGCTGATCAGGCTGCGCGCGCCTTCGTGTGGCACATAGCGCAGGCGCTCGGCGATGCTTAGGATCCGCGCGCGGGTGGCATCACTGACTCGGCCAACATTGTTGAGCACGCGGCTGACCGAGGCGATCGAGACCTCGGCCTCGCGCGCGATGTCCTTGATGGTGACGTTGCGCGTTCTGGGCGTGCCGGGTCGAGGCGGCGCGACGGCGACCAGCGGTGCAACGAGCGCACGATCCGTCACTTCCTGGCCGCCGGGTTGTTTCACTCGGTCCCTCTCCTTGCCGCCGCGTCGTCCGTCGTTGCCGATAGCGATCTGGTCGGTGAGTAATCGTTTTCTCAGACGCGGATTAGACAGCCCGGCGTGCCGTGTAAAGCGCGTTTACGTGCGCTTGCCGGCGATCAGCCGGGGAGCAGCGTGAAGCTTGTCGTGAGGCCGGCTTCGCTCGATGGCCCGACCCACAGGTCGAACAGGCCCGGCTCGGTCGTCCACCGGCAGTCGCGGCCGACGAAGCACAGCTGGTCTGGGCTCAGGGTGAAGCTGACCTGGCACGACGCGCCTGGCGCAAGCGTGACATGGCGCCAGTCCTTGAGCTGGCAAAGCGGGGGGGTGATGCTGGCGACGCGGTCGTGGATATAGAGCTGGACAAGCTCGCTTGCCTCACGGGTTCCGCGATTTTCGAGGGTCGCGCAGATCTCGAGCGTGCCGCCGCTGGCCAGTTCGTCGTGTGACAGGTCGAGCGTCAGGTAAATAATTTCGCCATAGGTCAGGCCATGGCCGAAGGGATAGGCGGCGCGGTTGAGCATTTCGCGATAGCGGGTCTTGAACTGCTCGCCATCGATCAGGGTCTCGGGCGGACGGCCGCTGCGCTTGCGATCGTAATAGAAGGGCGACTGGCCGGTGGCGACGGGAAAGCTGATCGGCAGCCGGCCCGAGGGTCCATGCGCGCCGGTCAGGATATCGGCCAGCGCATGCCCCGCTTCGGACCCCAGAAACCAGTTGACGAGGATCGCGTTTGATCGGGCCACCGCTTCGCCGAGGACGAGCGCGCGGCCGGTGGTGAGCAGGGTTACGATCGGCTTGCTAGTAGCGGCGATTGCGTCGGCCAGTGCTTGCTGCGCGGCCGGCAGTCCAATGTCTACGCGCGATTGTGCCTCGCCCGACATCGCCTCGCTTTCGCCGACGGCCAGGATGATGACATCGGCGTCGTTGGCGGCGGCCACGGCGGCGGCGATCCCCCCCTCGATTGGCCCCTCGGGATCGCACCCGCGGACGACGTCAAGAGACGCATTGCCGAGCGCCGCGCGAAGCCCGCTGGCGAGATCGATCGCCTTGGCCGCATCGGCGAACAGCACCCACGGCCCGTGAAGATTGCCCGGGCCTTCGCCAAAAGGCCCAATCAGCGCGATACGCTGCCCTCCGGCAAGCGGCAAAATGCCGTCATTGTGCAGCATGACGACCGATTTGCGCGCCGCCTCGCGCGCCAGCGCGCGGTGAGCGGTGTGATCGACAGTCGCGGGCTTATCGGTGCGGCGATGCGGATCGTCGAATAGCCCAAGCTTGTGTTTCAGCTGGAGCACCCGGCTCACTGCGGCATCGACGACACTTTCGGGCACTGCGCCCGAGCGGACGAGGGCGGGCAGATGCGCCATGTAGAGTCCGCTCGCCATGCTCATGTCGACCCCGCCGAGCAGCGCCACCCGCGCGGCGTCGGCTCCGTCGACAGCGACGCCGTGGAAGATCAGCTCGAGGTCGCCGGTGAAATCCGAGACGACGAGCCCGTCGAACCCCATTTCGTCGCGAAGCACGGTTCGCAGCAGCCACGGATTGGCGTGGGCCGGGACCCCGGCGACGTCGTTGAACGCCGCCATGGTTGCCGCCGCTCCCGCCGCGAACCCGGCCTCGAACGGCGGGAAATAAGTCTCGCGCAAGGTCCGTTCGGACAGGTCGACGCTGTTGTAGTCGAGCCCGGCGATGCACGCCCCATAGCCGACGAAATGTTTGGGCGTTGCGGCCATCGCGGTTGCTTCTGACAAATCGCCGCGGCCCTGGAAGCCGCGCACCCGCGCAGCTGCGAAGCGCTCTCCGACCAAGACGTCCTCGCCTGCGCCTTCGACCCCCCGCCCCCAGCGGGCATCGCGCGCGACATCGACCATCGGCGCGAAATTCCATGCCAGTCCGGCCGCGCTCGCCTCGATCGCTGCCGCTCGCGCAGTCCGTTCGGCAAGCGCCGGATCAAAGCTCGCCGCCTCACCCAGCGGCACGGGGAAGATCGTTTCAAAGCCATGGATCACGTCGGCGCCGAACAACAACGGTATGCCGAGGCGCGATTCCCCGACCGCGATTTGTTGCATGCGGCGATGCCAGCCTGCGTTCGATCCGTTGAACAGCGAGCCAACAAGGCCCTTGCGGACAGCATCGGCCTGCTCGGTCTCGTTGAGCTCGACCTGATCGGGATTGGCCGCCGCCGCAGTTGCGCGCGACCGCGCCGCGGGGAGGCAGGTCAGTTGCCCGGCCTTCTCCTCGAGCGACATCTCGTCAATCAGGGTTTCGATCGATTGGACCAGCGTCATTCCTTTGCATTCACGGGCGGTACAAACTGGCCGCTGGTGCCAATGGCGCTTCGTGGTGCGAGGGGTCAAGGCTGCATCAGCGGCGCTGGAGCAGTCGGCACAAGACGCCGACCGGCGTTCTGCTCACAGCCGTATTCCCGGATTTATTCTTTCGCACCGGGCCTAGGACTTAACGACAATCGCCAACAGTGGCTGCGCCTTCGCCGACACATTCCACGCTGAATCCGATATTGGCGCGCGACGCAGTCAGTGGCGAACTCGTCTCCGCGCGCGTTTGGCACTTATATGGGAAAGTAGTGGGAATGTAACGAGATTTGACGGCTTTGGCCCTCTAAGCCACAGTAGAACCGAACCAAGCCCGAGCGAAACCGATGAAAATCAATGAGGAAGCGCCTGTTTTCCCATATCGAGGGATATGGGATGAGTTTGGTTCGGACGAGGTGATCAGCTGGGAAGCCTTGGAGTTAAACTCCGAAAGGTTTCGCCTTCATGTCTATCGGACGAGTGAGCGTCCCGTTCCCCTAGTTGAGATAAGTAAGGAGCGGCTGGCAGCGCTGGCAGTACGAGCCCTAGAGTGCGAGCCGAGCGAACTGCTCGTTGAGAGGCTCCTCTTGCTGGCGAACTTTGTAGCCACAGGTGAGTTCGAAAAAACAAGAAAAGCTCATCTGACGGCGCAGCGATCGGCCCTGGAGGAGCTCGAGAAAGCCGCCCGCAGTTTCTGGGAAGCCGCGGAAAAGCTATCGCCCTGGACGGAAGCGTGGTTCCCGTGGTTTCATCGCAAAGAGTCTGAAAGACTGCTGTCCGATGAGGAACCGCTGAGCGTCGATTATCTACGCCGAGGGGCCCATGACGTGGCTTTTATCGCTGCGACTGCATTTCAGAACACGAAGGCGAAACGAGGCCGCCGCCCTGAGACCCGCAGAGACGCGGTGATACGCCTTGGCGCCGAGGCAGTCGAAGAGGAAACGGGCTCGCCGATCACATGGTCTCGCGGCACCGGAGAGAGGCCCGAACCCCATTTCACGAACGCGGGTGGCCGGCTGGTGCGGGACTTCTTCAAGCAAATGGACCGGCACGTAGATGAAAGGGTGATCGTGCAGACGCTGGAACGCCTCAAAAGCCAAGCCTGAGTGCAAAACAAATGCTCGGATTTTTGCCTATTTTTTTCGCAGGCGCGAATACGCCGACGTGCATAGTGTTCCTGTCTACCTTGGAAAGGGAGACACATTATGGAACAAACGTCGGCCAATTGCCTGCTTTCAAAGGAGGCACAGCTCGCCATTAGCTGGCTGCCACCCGGCTCCTTGATCCCGTGCTAGGGGCAAGGATTGCAGCCGAGCGACGCCCTTTCGTTTTTATCAGCCCAGCGCATGTCACTGCGGTTTGGAGCGGATGTTCCGGGACGTTTACATTGAAGCCGCAGATCAGCCCAACCCACGAGCTTGGAGATGTCACGCTTCGTGGCCCACGCAATACAAGTGCCGCAGGTTCAGACCGTAGTCGATGCCATCCACCAGCCCACGCATCAGATGTGCCGAGGTGCCATCCCCGTAGATGTCGCTTGTATCGCGCGACGCCCATCCGCCCGCCTCACGGACGAAGTCGGGGTTGGCGGAAGGTTGTCGGAGACCATCCCTGAAGTTGTGGCGGAATGAGTGAAAACACGTTCGGCGCGGATCATCCTTGATCCCGCGTGACTTCAGGAACGTGGCGAACCGCTTGGAGAAGTTGGTGCTGCGATAGCCGTCTGTTGCCGGGCGAACATCATTGAACAGCAGCGCATCCGCCCCATTCCGACGTCGCTCCGCTACGAAGGCCATGAAGCCGATGCGCAGCAGTTCGCGATGAAGCGGCACTTCGCGGAACCCGTTCTCGGTTTTCACCTGCATTTCGGGCGAGATGAGCAGGAACGGCAGGTTGTCTCGTCCCATTTTGAAGTGTGCAGGCGTAAGCTGGAATATCTCCTCCATGCGAAGGCCTGTGAACAAAGCAATTAGCGGAACCCAGAACCGGCTTCGGCGGGGATAGTTCGGCCCGCTCTTGGCATAGCCGCGTTCATCGTTGACGCAGCCGGTGTAGATTGGAGCGTCGAAAATTGCTTGTAGCTGCTCGGATGTAAACGGCCTCCTTCGAGCTTGGGCGGGCGTCGCCTTACCTTTGGGCCGGAGGTTCGATGCGTCGTTATGGGCGACGTGACGTCGACCCTTCGCAAACTCGAACAGGCTGTTAGCGAGCCGAAGATATGTTGACTGCGTCTCACGGTTCAGCACGATCCCCTTTGCTTCCATATTTTCGCTGGCGATCTGCTTCAGGTCGGCCTCTGGCCCGAACTTCTTCGTGACGTTGGGTGGCAGCTTGGCAAGCGTATCACGAAAGCCCACCAATCCCTCCCGGTCGATCAGGGCCACGTCCGTGTTATCACCGAAGTATCTGCGGATGATCGCCAATGCCGCCCGGTTCTTGTTCATCGTCTTGATGGTGATGTCCTCACCGGCAATGAACTCGCCATCGAACTGGTCGATCAAGGTGGCGAGAGTGATCCCCACGGAAGAAAGCGATGCGGGTCGTTCTGTCTCCGGCAGCCTCTTGAGAAACGCTTCCCCGATCTGACTGTAACGATCACCGGAAAGCTGCGCCGTTTCCAGCGCAACCAGTTGCACCATCGCGCGACGGACCAACTCCACCAGCAAACACGCTTGAGGCGAATTGGGTTCGCAAAGAAGCCTTGCCTCACTCAAGAGCTTATCGACAATGTCAGATGCGCGGCTTTGCCCTTGCAGACTTTCAGGATCGTCCAGCGCGCTGCCGAGAGAGCCAATCTCTGTCAGCCGATGCCAAACCTCGTCGCGGTTCGTAGGCAGCGGGTTCCGATCCAAATCCGCCACGCTACGAGTGAAATATTCGCGAGCGAGGCGATAGGCGTCCGCATCGGTGAGAACCTGCGCAAAGAGTTCGCGCTCTCGGGTGACCGATTGCGGCAGCGACCGGGAGTATATGCCGTGCGACGGCGCGATGGCTCGCAACCGAGCGTCATCGACGAAACGATCATATTCATCTTCTATCTCGCGGAAACGGCGGCGAGCATCATCAGGGTCGCAAAGTCCCGTGGACTTCGCCATGCCCTCTCCCGGCAACAGATGCACAACGTCGGTCGGCCAACGCCTTCTAAACTGAAGCCGCGTGCTTCCCTTGCGCCTGTTCAGGCCGGTTGTTCTGCTCACCTCGTCCACGTCCTTTGTGTGACACAAAAGCGTAGCAAGAGTATGAAGGAAGCCCGCTTTTCCGCCGATATAGCGGAAAAGCGGGCTTTATAAGAAAATTGGTGGAGCCGTGGGGGATCGAACCCCAGACCTTCGCAATGCCATCGCGACGCTCTCCCAGCTGAGCTACGACCCCACTATCTGCGCCTCTAGGCGATGTTTCTTTCCGCTGCAAACCGGAAAAAGGCATCGCTCGGCGCGTTACTTAATGATCTTCTTCCTGGGCCCCGGTCTCGACGCCGAGCCCTTCCTCGCTTGTCTGCAAATCGACCTCGTCATCGGCCGAGGGCTCTTCATCCTCGTCGGGAGCTAGGTCCTCGGCGGCGAGATCGTCATTTTCTTTCTTGTTGGGCTGCGCCGCCTCGAACGCTTGCGGCTGCTTCGACTTGAGTACGGACTCGGGGACGAACGCCGCGCCGCACGCAATGCACGTGACGGGCTCGTCCTTGCCAAGATCGTAGAAGCGGGTCGAACATTTGGGGCAAGTGCGCTTGTGACCCCATTCGGGCTTGACCATCTGGTCACGTCTCCAGTGTTTTCGGTGAGGCCGGGTCGGCCAGTCGGCGGGCGCCTTGCCATAGCCCCGGCCCCCTGTCAAAGCGCCGACCCGTGAACCATCCCCTTCTCATCGCCGTCGATGGCCCTGCGGCGAGCGGCAAGGGGACCATTGCGCGAGCACTCGCCGCGCACTTTGGGCTGCCGCACATGGACACCGGGATGCTCTATCGCTCGGTCGCGCTAGCGCTGCTGCGCTGGGGCGGCGACCCGGCAAGCGAATTTGAGGCAGTTCGCGCGTGCAAGGCCGGACTGGTTCCCCCCAACGACCCCGAGCTGCGCTCGGAAATCGTCGGTGAGGTTGCCTCGCGAATCTCCGGCTTTTCCGCGGTCCGCGCCGCCCTGCTCGGCCGCCAGGGCGATTTCGCCGGTCAGGAATCGGGTGCGGTGCTCGACGGACGCGACACCGGGACGGTCATTGCGCCCCATGCCAACGCCAAACTGTTCGTTACTGCCAGCGTCGAGATCCGCGCTCGACGCCGCTTCGACGAGCTCGTTGCGTGTGGCAAGAGCGTGCATTTCGAGGAAGTACTGATCGACATCCGCGCACGCGATGAACGCGATTCGACCCGCGCCGATGCGCCGCTGGTGATGGCCGAGGATGCAATGCTGCTCGATACTGGCAAACTCAGCGTCGACGGTTCGATCGCCGCCGCCATTGCATTGGTTGACGCGCGGCTCGCCTAATCCGGGATTGGCTCAATCGCGATGATCGTGACCAAGCCAGGGGAGCCCGGTACTTCTATCTCCTCGCCTACCTCGCCGCCGATCAGCACCGTGGACAATGGCGCCGCGAAGGAAAGTCGGCCGTTCGCGGGATCCGCCTCGTCGTGGCCGACGATGTCGATCTGTCGCCGCTCGCCATTCCGATCAATCGTCACCCGCGTGCCGACCGCCACTGTCTCGCCGGTCGGCAACGGCGCGGGCTGCGCGGTCGCCAGCCGTTTACGCCAATAGCGCAGGTCACGCGACGCTGCCTTGCGCTTCTCCTCGTCATTCTCCGCCAGAAAAGACGCCTCATACTCAGCATTGCGCGCCTCTAGCAGCGCCAGTCCGCGTTTTGTCACAATGTTCGGCCCCGGAGGAAGCGGCAGCTCGAAGCGAGGTTCGAGATGCTCCTCATCACTTTCTCGGCGAAACGCGACGCTCATCGGGCAGCCAAAAGGGTGAAGCGGTGCGCGTACATCGGAGGGACTTAGCAGGGCGCCAGTGCGTCGCCCAGTCACTAACCTTGCCTCTGTACCCCGTCATGCGCTAAGAGCGCTCCGTCCGGCGGGTGCGTCCTGCGGGCGGCCCGTCTTTCCGGCGAGCGCGACCATCCCTGTGCCGCATGAGCGCCGCCGGGCGGTTCGCGCTATTCGTGCTGGCTGGCCCCCCGCCTCGCAATTCACGGATGCCCTCCCGGCATGGGGTTGGAAGGGCAACTTATGGTTCACCAAAGTCCGCTCGACGGAAGCCGACCAAGTTGGTCCTGGCAAGCGGCCGAAACAGCACTGAAAGATCACCACATTTATGGCCACTACGGCATTTCCCACGCGCGACGATTTCGCCGCGCTCCTCAATGAATCGCTTGGCGGCGAGAACGAGTCCTTCGAGGGCAAGGTCGTCAAGGGCATCGTCACCGGGATCGAGAACGACCTCGCCGTGATCGACGTTGGCTTGAAGTCCGAAGGCCGCGTGCCGCTGCGCGAGTTCGCCATGCCCGGCCAGAAGGCCGAACTGAAGGTCGGCGACGAGGTCGAAGTGTTTGTCGACCGGGTCGAGAATGCAATGGGCGAAGCGATGCTGTCGCGCGACCGCGCTCGCCGCGAAGCCGCGTGGGACAAGCTTGAAAAGGAATTCGAGAAGGGCGAGCGCGTTGAAGGCACAATCTTCGGCCGGGTCAAGGGCGGCTTTACAGTCGATCTCGGCGGTGCCGTGGCCTTCCTCCCCGGGTCGCAGGTCGATATCCGCCCGGTGCGTGATGTCGGGCCGTTGATGGACCTGCCGCAGCCGTTCCAGATTCTGAAAATGGATCGCCGCCGCGGGAATATCGTGGTCTCGCGCCGCGCCATCCTCGAAGAAACCCGCGCCGAGCAGCGCACCGGCCTGATCCTGACCCTTGCCGAGGGCCAGGTAATCGAAGGCATCGTCAAGAACATCACCGATTATGGTGCGTTCGTCGATTTGGGCGGTATCGATGGCCTGCTCCACGTCACCGACATCAGCTACAAGCGCGTCGGGCACCCAAGCGAAGTCATCGCCATCGGTGACACGGTCAAGGTGCAGATCATCCGCATCAACCGCGAGACCCAGCGCATCAGCCTTGGCATGAAGCAGCTTGAAAGCGATCCGTGGGAAGGCGCCGCGGCGAAGTATCCGATCGAGGGCAACTTCACCGGCCGCGTGACCAACATCACCGAATACGGTGCGTTCGTCGAGCTGGAGCCGGGTATTGAGGGTCTCGTCCACGTGTCCGAAATGAGCTGGACCAAGAAGAACGTTCATCCGGGCAAAATCGTCTCCACGTCGCAGGAAGTCGAGGTCAAGATTCTCGAAGTCGACGAGGAGAAGCGTCGCATTTCGCTCGGCCTCAAGCAGGCGCAGTCGAACCCGTGGGGCGATTTCGCCGACAAGCATCCGATCGGGTCGCAGGTCGAGGGCGAAGTCAAGAACGCCACCGAATTCGGCTTGTTCATCGGGCTCGATGGCGACGTCGACGGCATGGTCCACATGTCCGACATCGCCTGGGGCGTTACCGGCGAGGAGGCACTTGCGCTCCATCACAAAGGTGAAACCGTCAAGGCGATCGTACTCGATGTCGATGTCGAAAAGGAGCGTATCTCGCTCGGCATGAAGCAGCTTGAGCGCGGCGGAGTCGCCGCGGGCGGCTCTGGCACATCGGGCGGATCGGGCGTCAACAAGAATGAGACGGTCACCGTGACCGTGCTCGAGGTTCGTGACGGCGGGCTGGAAGTGCAGGTCGGCGACGACGGCGTGACCGGCTTTATCAAGCGCACCGATCTTGGCCGCGATCGCGACGAGCAGCGCCCAGAGCGCTTCCAGGTCGGCCAGAAATTCGACGCGCAGGTGTCGGGTTTCGACCGGTCGAAGAAGCCGACATTCTCGATCAAAGCGCTGCAGATCTCCGAAGAGAAGCAGGCCGTCGCGCAGTATGGTTCGTCGGACAGTGGCGCAAGCCTTGGCGACATTCTCGGCGAAGCGCTCAAAGCCGCCAAGAAGTAAGTCGAACATAGGTTGGGGCGGTCCTTCGTGGACCGCCCCAAACAGATACGGCGGTGCGAGCGTAGAAACGCTTGCGCCGCCGTCTGTTTTTTGACACTTTAGTTGATGCCCGACGGGGGGCCGGGACTCATGACGAAGCGAGCGGGCAACTATGATTCGATCTGAACTTGTGCAGAAATTGTGCAGCGATTTCCCTGATTTAACTCAGCGGGAGGTTGAAAAAGTCGTGACTGCCTTGTTCGACTCGATCACCGCGCAGTTGGCTGAGGGAGGCCGCGTCGAGCTGCGCGGTTTTGGCGCCTTCTCGACTCGCCAGCGCGATGCCCGCGTCGGTCGCAATCCGCGCACAGGTGAGGCGGTCGATGTTTCAGCCAAGCGCGTGCCGTATTTCAAGCCGGGCAAGGAAATGCGCGAGCGGCTCAACCTTGGCGAAGTAACCGCCGAATAGCTTGACGCGGCCGGCGCGTCGGGCAACTCCTCTCGCGGGTGTGGACGTGGCGGAACCGGTAGACGCTGGAGACTTAAAATCTTCTGCCCATTGGGCGTGCGGGTTCGAGTCCCGCCGTCCGCACCAGAAATAAAAACGGGCGCCGCCGCATCGCGCGAGCGACCCGGCGGCGGCCCAGACCAGCTTATGCAGCGGCGAACTGGTTCATTGTGTTGTGCGCGCCGCCCGCTTTCAGCGCCGCCTCGCCCGCAAAATACTCCTTGTGATCGTCGCCGACGTCGCTGCCCGACATGTTCTGGTGCTTGACGCAGGCGATACCCTGTCGAATTTCTGCCCGCTGGACGTGCTTCACATAGCCGAGCATCGCCTGTTCTCCGAAATATTCTTTCGCTAGCATGTCGGTAGAAAGCGCCGCAGTGTGGTAAGTCGGCAGCGTGATGAGGTGGTGGAAAATCCCCGCCCGCGCAGCAGAATCGCGCTGGAAAGTACGGATTTGCTCGTCGGCCTTGGCGCCGAGTTCGGTCTCGTCATAAACCTCGCTCATCAGCTTTTCGCGGTCGTAGGCTGACACGTCGCGCCCGGCTTCAAGCCAGCCATCATAAACCTGCTGGCGGAAGTTGAGGGTCCAGTTGAAGGATGGTGAATTGTTATAAGCCAGCTTAGCGTTGGGCACGACCTCGCGGATGCGGTCGACCATCGAAGCGATCTGCTCGATGTGCGGCTTCTCGGTCTCGATCCACAGGAGGTCGGCGCCGTTCTGCAGCGACACTATGCAGTCGAGCACGCAGCGATCGGCGCCTGTTCCGGGGCGGAACTGGAACAGGTTTGACGGCAGGCGCTTGGGGCGCATCATCTTGCCGCTGCGATTGAGGATCACGTCGCCGTTGCGAGCAGTCGCCGGGTCGATCTCCTCGCAGTCAAGGAAGCTATTGTATTGGTCGCCGATATCGCCCGACTCTTTGGACACTGCGATCTGCTTGGTCAGGCCTGCGCCAAGGCTATCGGTTCGCGCGACGATGATGCCGTCGTCGACGCCCAGCCCGAGGAAGGCGTAGCGACAGGCGCGAATCTTGGCGATGAAGTCCTCGTGAGGGACGGTGACCTTGCCGTCCTGATGGCCACACTGCTTCTCGTCCGAGACCTGATTCTCTATCTGCAAGGCGCAGGCGCCCGCCTCGATCATCTTTTTGGCAAGCAGATAGGTCGCCTCGGCATTGCCGAAGCCGGCGTCGATGTCGGCGATGATCGGCACGACGTGAGTCTCGTAATTGTCGATCGCCAACTGCATCTGTTTGGCCTTGAGTTCGTCGCCCGCGTCACGCGCCGCATCGAGAACGCGAAACATCATGCCAAGCTCGCGCGCGTCGGCCTGCTTGAGGAAGGTGTAGATCTCCTCGATCAGAGCCGGGACGCTGGTCTTCTCGTGCATCGACTGGTCCGGCAAAGGACCAAAGTCGCTGCGCAGCGCGGCGATCATCCACCCCGACAGATAGAGGTAGCGACCCTTCGTCGTCCCGAAGTGTTTCTTGATTGAAATCATCTTCTGCTGAGCGATAAAGCCGTGCCAGCAGCCGAGGGACTGGGTGTAGTGGGCAGGATCGGCGTCATAAGCGGCCATGTCGGCGCGCATGATCTTGGCCGTGGTGCGCGCAATGTCGAGCCCGGTGCGGAAGCGGTTCTGGCTGCGCATGCGGGCCACGCTCTCGGCGTTGATCCCGTCCCAAGTGCCGTTGAAGCGGCGGATCGTCAGGTCGGCGTCGGCGATGTCAGCTGAGTAGGTCATCATTGTGTCCCGTCATTGAGTGCTTGATGGGATCCCTACGTTCGAAGGCGCAACATGGCAGGCGGAAAAAGGCCAAGCTGTAAATAATTGACAAGTGACCCTGTCATCCTGATGACTTCATACAACTGCTGACGATGCGGGGCCTTCTGCCCAAAACATCCAGGCCTGTGGGATTTGTTAATTTGAGCCGCTTATAGCGGCGGCGTGGCGTGGGAATATCATTCGCGGTTCTGGGGCCTGTCGAACTCGGTTGCGAATGCGCGGCGCGACGCGGTCGTGCTCGGGATCCTGATCGGCGCGGTCATGTTGCTCATATGGAACGGCAGCCTGTTTTTCCACGAACTGAGCTTTGCCGGCGTTTACGGGGACGGGGTCAAGATTATGACCACCGCGTTGACGCTCAACGTCGCGCTGATCCTGTTCGGCTGGCGCCGCTATGCCGATGTCCAGCACGAGAGCGAGCGTCGAGCCGAGAGTGACGCGCGCGCCGCTGTGATGGCTACGACCGACGCGATGACGGGGCTGCTAAACCGCAAGGGCTTCGCTGATGAAAGCGCGCGCATCGCCAAAAGCGCCGTCTCGTCGGGTGAAAGTTTAACCATGCTCTCGGTGCGGCTCGACCGTTTCAAGTCGGTCAACGATCGTCACGGCCATGACGTTGGCGACGAACTGTTGCGCCGTCTGGCCTCGGAGATCCTCCGACTGGTAAATCGCGAAACGGCCGTTGCGCGGCTCTCGGGCGATGAGTTTGCGTTGGCATTGGTCCTCCCGCTGAGCGATGCCCCTGCGATCGACACGCTTGCCGAACTGCTGCTGCGGACCATCACTCAGCCCTTCGAACTCGAGGGCAGATATATTCAGCTGGGCGCCTATGTAGGCATCGCACGCTCCGATGGACGGCCGACGGGGGTCGCCAACTTGCTGCGCCGCGCCGACATCGCCCTCGATCAAGCGCGCAGTAGCCGAAGCGCGCGCCCGCTGTGGTTCGATGCCGGGATGGAGAGCGCGCTCATTGCCCAAAGCGAGATCGAGCAGGGCATTCGCTTCGCACTTGAGCATGAACAGTTCGAGCCCTATTTCGAGCCGCAAATCGACCTCGCCAGCGGCCGGCTAATCGGGTTCGAGGCGCTTGCCCGCTGGAATCACTGCCTGTCAGGGCTCATCATGCCTGACCAGTTCATTCCGGTCGCCGAGGAAATTGGCCTCATCGGCCGCCTGTCCGAACAGGTTATGCGCGCCGCCTTTCGCGCCGCGGTCGGCTGGCATTCGTCGATCAATCTCTCGGTTAACGTCTCGCCCAAAATGCTCAGTGACGCGTGGCTTGCACAAAAGATTGTCCGCTTGCTGAGCGAGACCGGGCTTCCCGCCAACCGGCTGGTGGTCGAGATAACCGAAAGCTCGCTCTTCGCGGATATCGACCAGGCGCGGACGATCGTCGATAGCCTCAAGAATCAAGGAATCCGTATCGCACTCGATGATTTCGGCACCGGTTTTTCGTCGCTGTCCTATTTGCGCTCGCTGCCGTTCGACGTCATCAAGATCGACCGCAGCTTCATCGCCACGCTTCGGCGCGACCGCCAGAGCGCCGCGATCGTCCGCGCCGTGACAACTCTTGCCACCGCGCTTGACGTGCCAGTCACGGTCGAGGGGATCGAGGATGCCGATACACTGGAAGCGGTTGTGGCGATGGGCTGTGCGGTCGGCCAGGGCTGGTATTTCGGCAAGCCGATGACCGCCGACCAGGCCGGCGCAATGGTTCGCGCCAGCGTTGCAGGTGACGTCGTTCTGGCTGCGGCGCCGACCCCGATCGCGCGCGCGGTCTAGGGCGCCAGCGGGGCGGGACCAAGTTCGAAAGGTTGCGCAAAGTTTACGTTTGATCGATTCAATCGGCGTTCCCACTTCCCCGGCTGATCTGGGGCGTTATAGTTCCTCGAGAAAACTGTAGCAAAGCAAGATTGCAGCGGCCGCGACGAGCACCCCCGGAGGCCGTTTTTCGGCGCCCCGCGTCCCCTATCGGGACGGCGAGAGCGATCAGGCGCGCCCCGGGATTGATGACGTGGTAAAAGCATCGTTAGGTATGCGGATGAATCCGATTCGAGCCGTCATTGCCTTCGATCCGCGCCAATTCGGGCGGGGCCGACCCTTCCTGCCGGCGCTTGCCGAGCGCGGTAGGCAATCGAGCGCGATTCTCGATGACTTGAAGCTATTCGCGTCCACATTCTGTGGTGGCTTTCTGTTCGTCGCGCTCTACTTCGCGTGAGCAGGGCAGGGCGAGGTTTAGTCGCACGCCTTGTGCAACAGCCAGCCGAGCCAAGCTGCGATAATGCTGGCGACGGCGACGATCAGCAAAGTGTCCGCGACCGTTACGCCCAGTTGCACCGCCGCGGTCAAAACCAGCGTTGCCAGCACCATTAGACCTGAATTTACGATGTTGTTCGCCGCGACCGTGCGCGCTGTCTCCGACTTGGCGACAGTGGTCGTCAGGAAAGCGTAGAGCGGAACCACGAACATGCCCCCGGCGATTGCGACCCCGAGCAGGTCGAGCACTACCGCCCAACTGTTTGGCATCGCGAGGAACCCATGGAACCCGCGCAACGGTTCGCCCGCGGGAAGCGGCGGCCAGAACTTCACCCGGCGATAAAGATCTAGCACGAACAGCCCCATTCCAAGCGCCGACGCCGGTGAGTAGCGTGCGGATACACGCCCGCACAGCAGCCGGTTGACCGCGACCGACCCCAGCGCCACGCCGATCGAGAAAACCGCCAGGAACAGCGTCGCGACATGCTGATCCGACCCCAGTCCGTTTTTGACCAGCGGCGGGAATTGCGCGGCGAGCACCGCCCCCATCGCCCAGAAAAAGCTGATCGCCAGGATCGCGATGAACAGCCGGCGGATATGGAGCGTTGCACTGACCAGCGCGATCGAGGCGCGAACGATATGCCAGTCCATCGTAAAACTTGGAGCGTGCGGGTCAGGCGGGGCAGGAGGCACCATCCCCCCGACCCAGCGCCCGACCACCGCGACCATTACCACGGCCACCGCGGCGCGCACTGCGTGAAAGCCGTCGGCGGTCTGATATACCAGCACCCCACCAAGCAATGTCCCGCCAAGGATTGCGACATATGTCCCGGCCTCGACCAGCCCGGTCCCACCGAGCACTTCGCTGTCTTCGAGATGCTGCGGCAGCACGGCATATTTAATCGGCCCGAAGAAAGTCGAGTGAACCCCCATCGCGGTCAGCGCGATCAGCAGCAGAACGATATTCTGGAGAAGCAATCCCGCCGCTCCCAACAGCATGATGACGATTTCGGCCGACTTGACGATGCGGATGATGCGCGCCTTGTCGTTTGAATCCGCGAGCTGCCCGGCGAGCGCGGAGAGCAGGAAGAAGGGCAGGATGAACAGCCCACCGGCAATCGCGCTGAACGTCGCTTCCTGCCGCGCATCGCCATAGATACCGTAGATGACAAGCAGGACCATCGATGTGCGGAACAGATTGTCGTTAAACGCACCGAGGAACTGAGTCGCGAACAGCGGCAGGAATCTGCGTGACCGGAGCAGGTGGAGACTGTCCTGCATTTGGCGACCGTGGGAAACCCTCTCATGCAGCCCATAAAATCCGGGCCACGCCAGCGACATAGCGGCTTGCGCCAGCACCGCAACATCGCGGATTTGAACGCCGCGCCCGCCGCGCCTATCAGCACCGGGCATGTTCACCCTCCCCAACCTCCTGACCTTGTCGCGGATCTTCGCGGTGCCGATCCTGGTGTTCCTTTTGTGGCGTCCCCTGCCGATCGACTATGCGATTACCTTCGCGCTCTACTGCATTGTCGGCCTGACCGATTATTTCGATGGTTACGTTGCGCGCGCGAAGGGGCAGATAAGTCGACTAGGCCAATTTCTCGACCCGATCGCCGACAAGATCATGATTGCGGCGGTGCTGATGATGCTGATCTCAAGCCGCAAGGCCAACCCCGATCCAGAGATTTATGGCCTTCACATTATCGCCGCCCTGATCATCCTGTTGCGCGAGATTATCGTTTCGGGCCTTCGCGAATATCTTGCCACGCTGCAGGTCTCGATGCCCGTCAGCCAACTCGCCAAGTGGAAAACCACTTTCCAGATCATCGCGTTGGGCGCGCTGATCCTGGGTGGCGCAGTGCCAAGGATGCCATGGGTTCACATTGTCGGCCTCGTCAGCCTTTGGGTTGCCGCAACGCTGACACTAATCACGGGCTGGGATTATTTGCGGACCGGGATGAAACATTTCGATTGATCGATTTTTACATTCGCGCTGACCAAGTTTAATCGCTTCCCTCGATACCTGGCCGCGTCTAGTTTAACTTTCAGATTTCCCTTCGAAAGGACGACTCATGGACATGAAGACCGGCGAACCGATGGACGGCTGTCCGATGAAGGAGATTGCGGCGCGCTCGCTGATCGGCCGCACCAACCGCGATTGGTGGCCAGATCAGCTGCCGCTAGACATTTTGCATCAGGGCGGCGGGTCGCCCAACCCGATGGGCCCGGACTTCGATTACACGACGGCGTTCAAGGCGCTCGACTATAAGGCGCTTAAGAACGACCTCACCGCGCTGATGACCGACAGTAAGGCGTGGTGGCCCGCCGACTACGGCAATTACGGCCCGTTCTTCATCCGCATGGCGTGGCACGCCGCGGGCACCTATCGCACCGCCGACGGCCGCGGCGGGGCGAACAGCGGCCAGCAGCGCTTCGCCCCGCTCAACAGCTGGCCCGATAATGGTAATCTCGACAAGGCGCGGCGGCTGCTGTGGCCGGTCAAGCAGAAATACGGCAGTCATATTAGCTGGGCAGACTTGTTTATCCTCGCCGGAAACGTTGCGATCGAATCAATGGGCGGCCCGGTGTTCGGCTTCGGCGGCGGACGCGCGGACGTGTTCGAGCCCGAGCGCGACATTTACTGGGGCGCCGAGGAGAAGTGGGTCGAGGCTGACGAAACGCGGATCCAGCCCGATCACGAGATGGAGCTGGAGCACCCGCTAGCGGCGATCCAGATGGGCCTAATCTACGTCAATCCCGAGGGTCCTGGTGGCGTTCCCGATGCCCTCCAGTCGGCGCGCGACATCAAGATCACCTTCGAGCGCATGGCGATGAACCATGAAGAGACGGTCGCGCTGACCGCCGGCGGGCATACCTTCGGCAAGGCGCATGGCGCGGGCGATGCGAGCCTGGTCGGCGATGCGCCGGAGGGCGCGGACATGGCGCTGCAGGGGCTTGGCTGGAGCAGCAGCCACGGCAGTGGCATGGGCGAGCACACCATCACCAGTGGCATCGAGGGGGCGTGGGTGAACACGCCGACGACATGGTCGGAGAATTATTTCCGCCTGCTGCTCGACTATGAATATGAGCTGGTGCGAAGCCCGGCGGGTGCGCAGCAGTGGCAGCCGATAGACCAGAAGACCGAGGACATGGCGCCGGCGGCGCACGATTCGTCGAAGCGCGTGCCGACAATGATGACCACCGCCGACATGGCGCTCAAGGTCGACCCCGAATTCCGAGTGATTTCGGAGAAATTCCGCACCGACCATGAGGCGTTCAAGGATGCTTTTGCGCGCGCTTGGTTCAAGTTGACCCATCGCGACATGGGTCCCAAGGTGCGCTATCTTGGACCCGATGTGCCGGCGGAAGATCTGATCTGGCAGGACCCGGTCCCAGCGGGGATTTCGCCCTCTGCTGACGAAATTGTGACGTTCAAGTCGGCGATCCTGGATAGTGGCTTGAGCATCGGGCAACTAGTCAAGGCGGCTTGGTCTTCAGCTTCGACTTATCGCAAGTCCGATCATCGCGGCGGCGCCAACGGGGCGCGCCTGCGCCTAGCGCCGCAGAAGGACTGGGCGGTCAATGAGCCCGAAGGACTGGCGATGGTGCTTGCCAAGATCGACGGCTTGCGCGGGGCAATGTCGATGGCCGACGCGATCGTGCTCGCCGGCACTGCGGCGGTCGAGAAGGCGGCGCGTGATGGCGGCTTCGCGATTGAAGTGCCGTTCGACGGCGGGCGCGGCGACGCGGCCCAAGATTGGACTGATGCCGAAAGTTTCGCGGTAATGGAGCCTGCGGCTGATGGTTTTCGCAATTATCTCAAGACCAAGCATAGTGTGAAGACCGAGGAAATGCTGCTCGACCGGGCCTCGCTGCTTGGCCTGTCGGCGCCGGAGATGACAGTGCTGCTCGGCGGACTGCGCGTGCTCGGTGCTAACCACAAGGATGCGCCGCACGGCGTACTGACCGACCGCAAGGGCCAGCTCACCAACGACTTCTTCGTCAATCTGCTCGACATGGACACGACTTGGGAAGTGGTCGACACGAGCGGCGACGAGGAGTTCATCGGTTACGTTCGCGGCGGGCGGCAGGAGCGGTGGCGGGCGACGCGCACGGACCTTATCTTTGGGTCGAACAGCCAGCTGCGCGCTACCGCCGAAGTCTATGCCGAGAAGGGCAATGAAGAGAAGTTCGTGCGCGATTTCGTTCAAGTCTGGACAAAAATCATGAACGCGGACCGTTTCGACCTGACCAGCCGCAAGGCGGACGATGTAGCCGCCTGAAACTGGCGACCGCGGCGAGCTCGTCTTATCGAGCGCGCCGCGGTCACTTGATCAGGCGATATCTTGCGCCTCGATCAGCGCGTCTCCGAGCAAGCGGAACTCCGCCGCGCGCGGACTACCTTTGCGCCATGCCAGCGCGATTCGCCGCGACGACCGGTCGGCATCCAGCCGCCGCGTGACGATTCCGGTGCCATCGAGGATCCCCGCAGACACTGCCATTTGCGGCACGAGCGTCAGCCCCAGCCCATTGTCAACCATCTGCACGAGCGTATGGAGCGAGGTGCCGAGCATCCGCGCCTCGGCGCGCAGCTGAGGCCGGTTGCACGCCGCCAGCGCATGGTCTTTGAGGCAATGTCCGTCCTCGAGTAGCAACAGCCGATGCTCGTCGATCGCGTGCGCCGCAATCGTCGCGGGCGGGTCCTCGCCAGGCGGAAAAGCGATCAGCAGCTCGTCCTCGAAAAGGTCCATCATCTCGACCTCGCCGCAGGCGTAGGGCGCGGCGAGGAGCACGCAATCAAGCAGCCCGCGATGAAGCGCATCGCACGCCGCCTGACTCGCCTCCTCGCGCAGGAACAGCTTCAGTTCGGGCCAGCGCGCTCGCAAACGAGGCAAGATCGCGGGCAGCAGGAACGGAGCGATTGTCGGGATCACGCCCATGCGCAACTCGCCGGTGAGCGGCAGCCCCTCGGCGCGCGCCATGTCGGCGAGTTCCTCGGCCTCGCGCAGCACGCGCCGCGCCTTCTCGGCAATGCGCTGGCCCAGCGGCGTGAAGCGGACCACCCGCCGCGTTCGCTCGACCAGCGTTACCCCGACCAGCGTCTCCAGTTCGCGCAAGCTCGCGGACAAGGTCGACTGAGTGATGAAGCAGCTTTCGGCCGCCTTGCCGAAATGGCCATAGTCGCGCAGCGCGACGAGATATTGAAGCTGCTTGATGGTGGGAAGGTAGACGGTCATGGAGGTTTCCGATCAATTTAGCCACTTTAAGCGTCGCAAGCGATAAAAACCAGCGCTTGAAGCCGGCCCGCGCTCTGACTTTGCATTGGGCGAGGCGCGTCCTACATTGTCTATTCCACTCGAAAGGGACCTAACCTTGGCCTCGCCGTTGATCGACTATCTGGATTCGGTAAAGGCGCGCGATCCCGCCGCGCGTTCGCGGTGGGAAGTCATGCTCTATCCCGGCGTGTGGGCACTCGCGTTTCACCGCGTCGCCCACTGGCTTTATGGCGGCAAGCTGTTTTTCCTCGCGCGTCTCGTCAATCACATCGGCCGGGGGCTGACCGCGATCGACATTCACCCCGGCGCGACGATCGGGAAGAATTTCTTCATCGACCATGGGTTCACCGTGATCGGCGAGACCGCGACGATTGGCGACAATGTCACCATTTACCAGAACGTCACATTGGGCGGCACCAACCCGTCGAACGGCGTCAACGGCAAGCGCCACCCGACCTTGCATGACGGAGTCGTGATCGGTTCGGGCGCGCAGGTGCTCGGGCCGATTGAGGTCGGCGCGGGCGCGCGCGTCGGCGCCAATGCTGTCGTCACCAGGGACGTCGCGCCCCAGACGACCGTCGTCGGCATCCCCGCGCGCCCGGTCGATGCCGACCTGATCCACTACAGCCCGGGATTCATCGCCTACGGGACCCCGTGCGGCGAGGATTGCGATCCCCAGCCAGCGTGCTTCGCCGCGTTAGAGCAGGAAGTCTCGGCGATGCGGAAGGAGTTGGCGGCTCTCCGCGCCGAGATGGCTGCGCCGCTCCCCATCCCCAAGGTGAAAAGCGCTTGAGCGTCATCGCGGCGTTCCCCAGTCCACGCGACCGGCAGGCGGTTACCGCCTTCGACAGGCTAGAACTCCAGCGGATTCTCGACCTCTACGGACGGATGGTCGCCGCTGGGCACTGGCGTGATTATGCAATGTCGTTCGGTCGCGATGTCGCCAGTTTTGCTGCTTTCCGCAGAGCCGCCGAGCGCCCCGAGATACGCATCGAAAAACGCCCCCAACTGCGCGTGAAACAAGGTGCCTTCGCCCTTGTCAGCGAACATGGCGCAGTGCTGAAACGCGGTCATGAACTCGCGAGCGTGTTGGCCCCGCTCGAGCGCCGGCTTATGCGGCTGGTTGAAGACTGACGCGATCCTTCGTCGCGGAAAGATAGCAGGGTCGAAGGCAATGCCATCCGCCATGCGATGAATAATTTCCCTTGGCTACGGCAGCGTATTGGTACGTCAGTACAGCGCCCTTCCAGCATGAAAACGGCCGACGCAAGCTTTTGCTGCGCCGGCCCTTATCAGGGAGATATCTCTCGATTAGCGATAGTATCGGTGGCACCTCGGGCCCAGATTATTCTTCTCGATCGCGCGGCCACCGAGCGCGCCGGCGCCAGCACCGATCAGCGTGCCCGCGGTTCCGCCGACGAGCGCGTGGCCAAGCAGCCCACCACCAACGGCTCCGACGATCGTGCCGGTGGTGCCACTACGACGGTGGCAATATTGATTGCTGTAGGCATAGCCGCGATAGCGATGACGAGCATCAGCGGCGGTCGGCGCAACGAGTGCTGGAAGCGCGACGGCTGCAGCTGCGAGCGCTAGAATGGTCTTGCGCATGTTAAAATTCCTCTTTCGATAATGTTATGTACCCAACGCAACAGCCTTGCCATGGGTTGCGTGAACCTGAAACAACAAGCTGTTCAGCTTGACGCGGTCGGCACGGCTTTAAAGAACTAATCGGTAACGGGGACGTTCCGCCGGTATGTGCAATCTCTATACGATGACCGCCACGGTTGACGAGCTTCGACGACTGTTCGGTGGCTTCGAAGGCGACACCGTCAATCTTTCGCCTTTCGACGAAATTTACCCTGGCAGGACGGCGCCGATGCTTCGACGCGACCAAGGCGGGGCGCTGCGGCTTGACATGATGACCTGGGGCTTCCCAGGTCCCGTCGCCGCGAAAGGGCGACCGGTCACCAACGTCCGCAATCTCGACAGTCCATTCTGGCGCTCGGCGCTGGGCAATGTCGATCGGGGCTGCATCGTACCCGTCACGCGCTTTTGCGAGTGGAGCGCCAAGGCCGACCCGGCGACGAAGCGCAAGGTCAAGCACTGGTTCGGGATGCACGAGGCGCACGACCCGTTGTTCGCCTTCGCCGGGCTGTGGCGGCCGGGCGCGAAGGACGGCAGCGACGAGGATGGAAGCAATGGCCCGTTCATGGCCTTCCTGACGTGCGACGCCAACGCCACCGTTGGCGCGATCCACCCCAAGGCGATGCCCGTCATGCTGCGCCCTGCCGATGCGCTCGGCTGGCTGACCCACGACCGCGACTCGGCTTGCGCTCTTGCCATTCCTTTTGCCG
Source organism: Sphingomonas sp. (assembly GCA_025356055.1). GTDB lineage: Bacteria > Pseudomonadota > Alphaproteobacteria > Sphingomonadales > Sphingomonadaceae > Sphingomicrobium. Next base: position 50,290 of record JANXUU010000140.1, read on the forward strand.
ACGCCGACATGGTTCGCTTGGAACTATGACAGGAGACGGCATGGCAAAGGCGGATGGCAAGAAGGCCAAGAAGGCGAAAGGCCCAGACACCAAGCCAAAGGGCGAGAAAAAGGCACGCAAGCCCGGCAGTCGGAGCGGAATGGACGCGCTGGCGAAGCTTGCCGATCACCCGCTGGTGACCGACCTCTTGGCAATTGGCGCGATGGCCGCCGTCGCCGCGATCGCCGAACATGGCGTCGCAAAGAAGAACGGGAGCAGCTCCGATGGTTCGCGCAAGGCGGTCAAGGCTGCCGGGAAAGCAGCGGCGGCGGCGATTGGCCAGCGGTTGATGAAGGAAGTCGGCGGATTTGGTGCAGCGGCGAAGAAATAGCCGACGCTATTTGCGAAGTAACGTGATTCTGGCCGGGCCGGTATCGCGTTCGACGTCGATTGCCAGATCCTCTGGCGCGACTACGACCTGCTTGCGCTGAGTCTCGATTGCCAGCCACCCGCCCTCGCCGAGCCACCCCGCGCGACCGACCGAGGCGATCACCGCGACGGAGGCCTTCGGCGAATAAGGCGGGTCCGCAAACACTAGGTCGAACGCGGGCAGGGGCGGAAGTTTCAGAGCCGACGCCAGCCGCACATCGGCGCGCGCTCCTGCGCCAAGCCTGGCAACATTTGCCTGGATCGTTTTGACCGCCGCATTGTCATTTTCGATGAAGGTCACATGCGCTGCGCCCCGTGAAAGCGCCTCGAGTCCGAGTGCCCCGCTCCCAGCGAACAGGTCGGCCACGCGCAGACCTTCGAGTGATCCCAGCCTGCTCACCAGCATCGAGAATAATGTCTCGCGCGTGCGGTCGGCGGTTGGCCGGGTTGCCTCTCCCGGCGGCGCAATGATTGTCCGCCCGCGCCAATCGCCGGCGATGATCCTCACGAAAGGGTTTTCATGCCGGCTTGCGCCCGCCACGAAGGCTCTTGCGGAAAATGAACAATTCCTCGCGCTGCACCTCGGAAACCCCGCCGGCCTCGAGCCCGTCAAGATCGAGCGGGCCGTAGCTTGTCCGGATCAGCCGGCTGACTTGCAAGCCCAAGTGCGCCAGAACGTTGCGCACTTCGCGGTTCTTGCCCTCGGTCAGGCTCATCTCGATCCAGCAGTTGCGCCCGGTGCGCCGCTCGAGATTGGCATCGATCGAGCCATAGCGGATGCCTTCGATTTCGATCCCGTCGGCCAGGTCCTCGAGTTGCTCCTGGGTCACATCGCCGAATGCCCGCGCCCGGTAACTCCGCACGACCCCAGTCGACGGAAGCTCGAGCTGCCGCTTCAATTCGCCGTCGTTGGTCAGCAGCAATAGCCCCTCAGTCATGAAGTCCAGTCGCCCGACCGGGATCAGGCGCGGCAGGCCGTCGGGCAATTTGTCATAGATTGTCGGCCGACCTTTGGGGTCGAACTCGGCGGTCAGGCACGACGGGGGTTTGTAGAAGCGGAACAGCCGCGCCGCCTCGGGCTTGGCGACGGGTTTGCCGTCAACCGTCACTCCAGCGAGATTCTCGATCACCGTCGCGGGGGTCGTCAGGACGTCGCCGTTGATTGCGATGCGCCCGTCCGCGATCATCCGCTCAATCTCGCGCCGCGACGCGATTCCGGCGCGCGCCAAAAGCTTGGCAATGCGTTGCGGTCCGTCGTCACGTGCTGCGCCCGGCTTTGGCCCGCGCGGCCCCTGTGGACCGCGCGGCTTTTGCGGCCCCGTTCCGCGCGGCTTTTGCGGCCCCCGCGGCGTTTCGGCTCCGCGCGGCTGGCCTTTTGCCGAAGTTCGCGGACCGCGTGGCACCGGAGGGCGCGTCGTTCGTTGCGGGCCTGTCATCTTCTCTCCTGGGCGGGAAACTCGTGGATGCTGTTCGGCAAGCGCAAACAGATCGTCAAGCGGATCCTCATTGTCGAGGACGAGCCGCTGGCCGCCTTCGACAATGAGACGATGATCGAAAGCGCGGGCTATGAAGTGGTCGCGACCCACGACAATGTTACCGACGCACTGGCCACGCTCGACACCGCTGCCAGCGGAGGCTCCGTCGACCTCATCATTGCCGACGTCAAGCTTAGCGGCAAGCGATCGGGCTTCGAACTGGCGCGCGAAGCCACCCCGCGCGGCATCCCCGTCCTTTTCGCCACCGGCAAATGCCCGCCCGAGGCTGCGGCCGTGTCGATCGGCTGCTTGATGAAGCCATACAGTTCCGGCATTCTCAGAGACGCTATCCGCGCGGTCGAGCAACACCTTCAAGGCAAAACCCCGAAGTTGCCGAAGGGGCTGGAGTTGTTCCCGATCAAGGGATGACGCTTAAAGCGCCGCTTCGATCCTGGCGTGAAACCCCGCCACTCCATCCTCGAGCGTCCCCAGCAATATTTCGTCGATCAGCCCCGACTCTAGCCCGCTCTGCCCCAGCGCCGCGGCGCCGAAATCTTCCGTCCCGAACGTCCCTTCGTCGAGCAGATCCCAGCTGCGCCGCCAGTGCGCCTCGGCGTCATTCGTCTGGGGCGCCTCGGAGATCAGCATCAAGTCCTCCACCAGGGTCGTGCCCACCGCTTGCGGCATCGCGATCAGCAGGTTGATGTAATCGGGGCTGACGATAACCACCGAGTTGGGGAACAGCTGATAGGTGTAGGTCACCGCACGGCGAAGCGCGGGCCAATCGTCGCGATCGATCTCGCTCAGATAATCCGCCCGCCCGACTGCTGCGCGCTGGTGGCGGCCGATCTGGTCGGCGACGGTAATTCCGTCGGCGAAGAACGGCGCGATCGTCGCGGCGTGGAGCCGCTGGACATGATAGTTTTCCAGGAAGGCGTCGATGACGAGCTTCCAGTTGGCCGCAACGGCGTGCGTCTTGCGCTTGTAGAGGTGGAGCGCCGCTAGGCCGAATGCATCGAGATCGGGGGCAAGTGCAGCCTCGTTGGCGAAATCCGCCCCAGGGTCGCGCGCGAACCAGATCAGTCCACCCGACTCGATCGACGGAAAATGCGTCAATCCGTGCGCCGCCTTGTCCAGCCCCGGGAAACATTCTGCGCGGGGAAGCGACGCAAGCGCCCCGTCGGCACGATAGGCCCAGGCGTGATACGGACACACGATCCGCGTTGCCGGAACCGGTCCAGCCACGTCGAGCAGCCGCGTGCCGCGATGCCGGCACACGTTGGCCATGACATGAACTTGTCCGTCGCCGTCGCGGCTGATGATCAGCGGAACGCCGTAATCGTCGTGGGTCACCGCCAGGTTGGGGCTGGGGAGCAGCGCCGAAGGACCCAGCAACAGCGGTAAGCGGTCGAACAAAGACCCCTGTTCGCGCGCAAAGCGGTGAGAATCAGTGTAGTTTCGGGCAGGCAAGCGGGTGATGGCCGTGCCCATGGCCGCGTCGCCCCGGGCCAGCGCGTCGGCCAGCGCGCGCTGTCCTGGACTGGGCTTTGACGATCGGGGCATCATGTCCATCGGTCGGTCCTGCTCTTCCCCGAGTGCTGATGCAAGTTAAGTTCTCCGAACTGGACTAGTCAGCACCCCCTCATCTGCGCAATGTCGGTGAAGACAATCGAAAGCGGAGAGCAAATGGCGTCCCAACCCCGGCCCAAGGGCCTCAAATTGCTCCGCGTCGCGCTCGGCAACCGCAAGTCGGGAAGCATGCTCGGCTTCGGTTTTTCCTCGGGCCTGCCGTTCGCGCTTCTGATCGGCACGCTGAACGCCTGGCTCGGAGAGGCCAAGATCAACTTGGCGACAATTGGTGTGCTGTCGTGGATCGGGCTTACCTATTCGTTCAAATTCCTGTGGTCGCCGTTGGTCGACCGGCTCGAGATTCCGCTCCTCAACCGCTTCGGCCGCCGCAAGAGCTGGATCATGCTGTGCCAGGCGGTGATGGTCGCCGCCTTTGTTGCACTCGCGCTGACCGACCCGGCGAAGAACATCGGCTGGTTTGCGATTTTTGCGGTTATTGCGAGCTTCGCGTCGGCGACGCAGGACGTCGCGGTCGATGCGTGGCGGATCGACGTCGCCGACGAGGATGCGCCGGTGGAATTGCTCTCGGCAATCTATCAGTTCGGCTATCGCACCGCCTCGATCGTGGGAGGTGCGTTCGCGCTGGTGCTTGCCGCGCGGATGAGCTGGAGCCTCGTCTATCTGCTGATGGCGGTGCTTATCGGCCTGATGATCGGAGTCGCGCTCGCCGCCCCCGACACCAGCCGCCCGCCCAAAGGCGCGATGAACGAAGCCCTGTCCCAAGCCGGCGAGATCGAGCCGCGCACGCGCCTGATCGCGCTCGCTATCGTCACCACATGCTGGACGTGGGCGATCATCACCATCGCCCGCTTCATGAGCTCGATGCTGGTCCTTGCGCCCGGCACCAAGCCGCCATCTGTAGCCGATTTCACCAAGCATGTCGGCCCATGGATCATCGTCGCTACCGTGTTCGTGCCGCTCGTCATCGCGGCGAGCGTGAACTGGCTGAAGGCCCACCACCGCAGTGTCCTGGCCCAGCCCGACACACACCCGGGATCCGGCCGCACTGCCGCCAATCACATGTACGGCGCGCTCGTCTCGCCGCTCGCCGAACTTTCGGAGAGGCTTGGCTGGGGGGTACTGATCGTGATCGGCTTCGTCCTGACCTACGCGCTATGCTATAATATCTGGTCGAGCTTCGCCTTCCCTTTCTACCTCGATTTCCTCCATTACTCGAAGGACGAAGTGGCGTTTGCGTCGAAGATATTCGGCATCTTCATGACGATGATCGGCATCAGCCTGGCGGGCTATTTGTTCACCCGCATTGGGCGGTTCCCGACGGTGCTGCTCGGCTCGATCCTGCCGCCGACGGGCAATCTGGTCTATGCCGACCTGGCAGAGGGCGGGCGGCATCTCGACATGGTCAGCCATGCATTGCACCTCAATGTGCTCGCGAGTTGGTTCGGGCAGGATGATCGGATGGTGCGCCTGCTGATGGCGATCAGTTACGAGAACATCTCGACTGGAATCGCACTTACCGCGTTCGTCGCCTACCTTTCGTCGATCGTCTCGAAGAACTTTACCGCCGTGCAATATGCGCTGCTTTCCTCGCTCACCTTCCTTGTCGGATCGCTTGGCCGCGGAGTTGCAGGCGAGATGTTCGACACGCTCGGCTATGCGACGGTGTTCCGCTACACAGCAGCATTCGGGCTGTTGTCGGTATTGTTCGTGAGCCTCGAATGGATCCGGTCGAGCGCGATTGAGCGGCGCGTCAGTCGGGAAGCTCAAGATTTGCCGACAGCGCTTCCCCCGCAAGATACAGCGACCCCGCAATAAGGATCGGCGAAGATAGAAGGGCGAGGGCCTCGATCAACGTTGCTGCGGCCCGCCCGCTGAACTTCGCGGCGAGTGTGGCGGGATCGTGACTCGCGTGATCGAGCACGGGGACGAAGGTCAGGCTGAGCGCATAAGGGCGGAGCAGGGCAACAATCTCGTCGGCGTCCTTGTTCGCGAGCATCCCCAGCACGAGGTGGCGCGGATCGGTCGCAAGATGCGCCGCCAGCGCTCGCGCTGCATCGCCATTGTGCGCCCCGTCGACCATCACGTCGCGTCCGGCGGCGAGCGGGCCGGGGGCGAGCCGTTGCAGCCGTGCGGGCCACTTGGCGCCCGCAAGGCCATTTCGAAACTGGTCGAGGGTGACCGGCAGTCCTGCGGCCTTGAGCATCTGCCAAGCCAAGTTCGCATTGCGCCGCTGGTGCGCACCGGGGAGCGCCGGGCGGAGGCTCACATCAGGCTTCCAGTCGCGGCCTTCGAGGAGTAACGGCGTGCCGCGTCCGGCAGCCATCGTCTGGGTGGCGGCGAGTGCTTCGGGCGGCTGGGCGAGCGCGATCAGCGGGACGCCGGACTTGGCGATCCCGGCCTTCTCGCGCGCGATCTCGGCGAGCGTGTGGCCGAGATAATGCTGGTGATCGATCCCGATGCTGGCGATCCCGCATGCCGCCGGTCGCTCGACGACGTTGGTCGCGTCGAGCCGACCGCCGAGGCCGACCTCGAGGACGCAGACATCGGCGGGGATGCGCGCGTACACGAGCAGGGCAGCGGCGGTCGTGACCTCGAAGAAGCTTCCGCCAATGCCTTCGTTCACATCGAGCACTTCGGCGAGCAGTACCGCAAGCGCTTCGTCATCGATTAGCCGCCCCGCGATGCGGATCCGTTCATTGAAGCGCACGAGGTGCGGGCTGGTGAAGACGTGTGCGCGGAGGCCCGCTGCCTCGATCCCGGCGCGCAAAAACGCGCAGGTCGAGCCCTTGCCGTTGGTGCCCGCGACGTGGAGCACGGGTGGCAACCGGTCCTGCGGACGGTCAAGCCGATGGAGCAGTTCCAGCACGCGGTCGAGACCGAGGATATCGTCGGCGTAAATCGATGTCCCCAGCCGGTCGAGCTGGGCCTGCACTGCTGGCGAACCCGAACGGGCGAAATCAGCCATCAGGCGGCCGCCTTCTCCGGCGTGAGATAGGCGATCAGCGTGGCCAGCTTCGCCGTCAGCTCAGCCCGGTGGACGACCATGTCGATTATGCCATGCGCGAGCAGATATTCCGCGCGCTGAAAGCCCTCGGGCAATTTCTCGCGAATGGTCTGTTCGATCACCCGCTGTCCGGCAAACCCGATCAGCGCGCCCGGCTCGGCCAGCTGGATGTCGCCGAGCATCGCGTACGATGCAGTTACCCCGCCGGTCGTCGGGTCGGTCAGAACGACGATGTAGGGCAGCCCCGCTTCGCGCAATTCCGCCAGCGCGACGGTCGTTCGCGGCATCTGCATCAGCGAGAGAATCCCCTCTTGCATTCGCGCGCCCCCGGCTGCGGTAAACAGCACGTAGGGCAACTCTGCCTCGATCGCCGCCTTGATTCCGGCGAGGATCGCGGCACCAACGGCGATGCCCATGGAACCGCCCATGAAGGCAAAATCCTGAACTCCGACGATCGCGCCGTGCCCGCCGATGGTGCCCTTGGCGGTCATCAGCGCATCGCGTTCACCAGTTGCGGTTCGCGCTGCTTTCAGCCGGTCGGGATAGCGCTTGGTATCCTTAAACTTGAGCGGGTCCTCACGGACTTCGGGGGTCGGGAGGACGCGGTACTTCTCGCCGTCGAAGATCATGTCGAACCGCGCCTTGGGCCCGATGCGGTCATGGTGGTCGCAGCGCGGGCAGACGAAGAGGTTATCCTCCCACTCCTTGGTAAAGACCATCGTCTGGCACTTGCCACAACGGTGCCACAGCGTGTCGCCGGTCTGGCGCTTTGGCAGGAAGGGGATGCCGTTTCGCACCCGGGTGAGCCAGCTCATGCGGTTCTCGTCTGTGTCATGGCTTGGCGACTATGCCGCCGGGCGAATTATGTCCACTTACAGCGAGCCCTCTATCGCGCGCAGCGCTGCGACTGGGTCTTCAGCGCCGGTCACCGGGCGACCGATGACAAGGATTGAGGCGCCGGCGTCGAGCGCCGCGCGGGGGGTCATAACGCGCTTCTGGTCGGCGGTGGCGGTGTCTGCGGGGCGGATGCCGGGGACAACGAAAAAGCCCGTCGGCCATGCCTTGCGCACCGGGCCAACTTCCTGACCCGAGCAGACAATTCCGTCGAGGCCGGCCTCTCGCGCCAACGCGGCGAGGCGTTCGACCTGGGCTTGCGGCTGACCACCGACGCCGATCGAACGAAGGTCTTCGTCATCCAGGCTGGTCAGGACGGTCACCGCGACGACCTTCGTTCCCGCCGGCGCGGCGGCCTTGGCGTCTTCCATCATCGCGCGGCCCCCGGCCGCGTGGACGGTCAGGATCGCGGGTTCGAACGGACGCAGCGCCATGATCGCCTTGGCGACGGTGTTGGGGATGTCGTGGAGCTTGAGGTCGAGGAATATCGGAAGCCCGAGTTGGGCGATGTCCATCACCCCGGCGCGGCCATTGCGGAGGAAGAATTCGAGCCCGAGCTTGATCCCCCCGACGTGTCGCTGGACCGTCTTCGCAAGCCGCTGCGCATCCTCAAGATCGGGGGTATCGATCGCGATGAATACCGGGCGGCTCATGGCTGCGTCTCGCCGGCGACCGGCGGAATAGGAGGCATCACTGGCGCCGCCGTCGTCCTGGCCGACTTGCGCAGCTGCCAGCAACGAAGCCGCCAGCGGATTGTCGTCGGCACATAACCAAACAGGAACGCGATCAGCACGAGCAGCGGAAGCTTGATATCGGCTTGGACATTGCCCCACAAATCGACCGTTACGTCGTTCCAGTTGCGCCCCATGAACAGCGCAGCCAGCAGCGCCAGGAAGAGCCAGAAGAGGAGGCGCAGGAACCGCATTGAGCTCTCGCTTAAGCGAGCCGCGCGGCGAACGCCAGTTTTCGACTCCTGTCGTCGCTCAAGGTGCTCGCTTGACCGCAGGCAGCAAGGCGCGGCGTTGAGCATGAGCGGCCGCCGACGCAGAGGGGTGACACGGGGAGTAGGGTTTGGAACGACAGCATATCATCGGGCTTGGCGCCTTTGCCGTGCTCGCCGGCGCGATCGCATTGGCCGCGCCGCACGGAAGCCCGGAAAAGCGTGCGCAAAATGCCGTGGCCGCCGCGCATCTCAAGCTCGCCAGCCTGTCGATTTCGGCGCGGCACGATGTCGATTACGCCGTGCTCGACCAACGATTGAAGGCGATGGCGGCGCGGCCGTCGATGGTCGGGCTGGCCGTCGGGGTGATCGAGAACGGCCGCATCACCTTCCTGTCGGGCTATGGCGAGACAGCGCACGGATCGGGCGAGGCCGTCACGCCAGAGACGGTCTTCCGCTGGGCGAGCTGCTCGAAGGGTGTCGCGTCGACGATGGTCGCCAAGCTCGCCGAGACCGGCCTGGTCGATCTTAACGCGCCGGTGGCGAACTATGTCCCGGCGCTCAAGCTGCCCAACGCCGGCGAGTATAAGGCGACGGTCACCGACCTGCTCAGCCACCGCCTCGGTCTTTATCGCAACGCCTATGACAACAAGTTGGAGGAAGGACAGAGCCCGTTCGTGCTGCGCTCTCAGCTCGGCCAGCTCAACGCAGTTTGCGCGCCGGGCACCTGCTGGGACTATCAGAACGTCGCTTACGATGCGTCGAGTGAGATCGTCGCAAGGTTGACTGGCGTGTCCTATCCGCAAGCGGTCCGGCAAACCCTGTTCGACCCGATCGGGATGCGATCGGCGAGCGTCACGCGCGCGGGTCTGGAGGGGTCGCCAAGCTGGGCGCGCCCGCACAGCGTCGGCCGCCGCGTGCTTCCGGGCAGCGATGCCTATTACAAGGTTCCCGCAGCGGGTGGGATCAACAGCAACATCAAGGATTTCGCGCTGTGGATGATCGCGCAGACGGGGGGTATGCCCGACGTGTTGTCGCCGAGGCTACTCGAAACGATCCACGCCCCATTGGTCAAGACCCCGAGCGAAGTCGGCCGGATGCGCAAGTTCGCCGAGCGGGTTCATTCGCCCTATTACGGGCTCGGCTGGCGCAGCTATGATTATGCCGGGCACCGGGTGATCGGGCATCGCGGAGGGGTCAACGGCTATCGCTCGCTGATCCTGTTCGACCCGGCGCTCAAGAGCGGGGTGGTGGCGCTGTGGAACAGCAATACCAGCCAGCCGGGCGGACTCGAGTTTGAAGTAATGGACATGCTCTACCACCTGCCGTTCCGCGACTGGATGGAACTGAGCAAGTCAGGTGCGCCTAAACGCGCTGACGAGGGCGACGACCTTCCGGCCGCCGCCCAAGGATCCGCCAGCTAGGCCTGAGTCATCGGGATTGCGCTTCGCTGGTCCGCGGCCTGCTCGGTCGTGTTCCCGGTCAAAAACGACACAAGGTCGCTGATCAGCCGTTCCTTCTCGATTGCGAACAGACCGTGTGCCGAGCCGTCATATTCGATCAGCTGCGCGCCGGGAACGTCGCGAGCGACTATACGACCAGTGGCATCGATCGGAACGGTCACGTCCGCCGTTCCGTGAATGACGAGGGTCGGCACGGTAAAGCTCTTGAGATCGGGGCGGAAGTCGGTTGTCCCGAATGACTTCGCCGCAGCGAGAGTCGGGCGCAGGCCAGCCATCAGTGCTTGCCGCTGAGCATCGTCGAGCACTTCGTCGCTGACCGGTGAGCTCATCACGCCAACCCCGAAGAAATCCTTGAAGAAGCCCTTCATGAAGTGCGCGCGGTCTTTTTTCATTCCGGCCGTCATCTCGTCGAACGTCGCCTGGGGAACACCGTCTGGATTATCGTCGGTCTGAAGCATGTAGGGTACCACCGACGAGATCAGCACGGCCTTCGAGACGCGCTGGGCGCCTTGGCGCGAAAGAAAGCGCGCAACCTCGCCGCCGCCCATTGAGAATCCGACCAATGCAACCTGCTCGCTGATACCGGCATGGTTGAGGATCGCCGCGACATCGTCGCTCAATGTATCATAATCATAGCCGTCCCACGGCTGGTCCGAACGTCCGAACCCGCGGCGGTCAGGGATGATTGTGCGGCAACCGCTCTCGACCAGCGCCAGCGCAGCATCGTCGAACGTGTCGCCTGTCAATGGCCAGCCGTGAAGCAGAACGACCGGAGCGCCCTTTCCCCAATCCTTGTAATAAAGATGGGTATTATCGCGAGCTTTGGCAAAGGGCATCGAAACTCTCCTGATGGGCGCCTGGGGGGACGGGGCGTCTCAATAGGTTGAACTCGCGACAGCCTTAGGTGTTGCTCAGCTCGTCGTGCCGTTTGCGGAGGTTACCCCGACGAAATGGCGCGAGCGCATTCGATGCAAGGTAAGACCTTAGGCGACATCGGCCGCGGAAGCATTTTTAGATGGGAAATTCACTAGCGCGAGGCAACTCGGTCGTCACTGGTATCGCGGTGATAAACGTCGTCGCTGAAGGCGATCTGGCCATTGTCGGCACGGGCGGTAATGTAACTGATAAACACCGGCGTTCCCTGCGGTAGGCGGACATTAAGCTCGGGATCAGCGGCTGGCGCGATCATGTTGCCACCAAGCCAGCGACCAAGGCGCTTAGCGTCTTCGAGGCGGACACAGCCGTTCGACAGCGTGCGCTGGTTCTGGTCAAAAAGGGCGCGATTATTGGTGTCGTGGAGGTAAATGCCCTGTGGGTTGTTGAAGTTGAATTTGACGACGCCCATTGAATTGGCGGCGCCGGGGAGCTCGCGCAGCTTGACTTCGGAAGTGCCGGCCATCACGCCTTTCCAATTGACTGAGGAAGCAGGCAGCACAGCGGGAGCTTCCCAGTCGGCGATGACCTCATAGCCATTCTTCTTGAGCCACGAGATCCCCGTCTTGACGACGTGCGGCGCGATCAACTTGCGGCCCAAGTCGCTTGGAATGTTCCAATAGGGATTGAAGGTCGCGTACCAGATCGTGCTGGCGACCATCGGGGTCTGCGCGTCGGGGCGGCCGACGACAACCTTCATCGTGTCGACGACGCGGCCGTCCTGGACCATCGAAAGCCGCTGTGTTGCCGCGTTAACGAGGATGAAGCGGCCGGTCGCGGGAAGGGCACGGAGGCGGTCGAGGTTGGCAACTATCCGCGCGTCAGGATGTGCGTAGCCCGACAATTGCGCCTGTGCCCAGGCGACATCGCGCAGCTCGGCATACATCGGGCTGACCGCCGACACAGCGGCGAGGTGATCGGGTAGCGACGAGGCGCGTGCCGCCTGCTCGAGAACATAGCCTGGCGCGGGCGCGTGCGGGGAAAGACGCGGGTCATTGTAAGTCATGCCCCGGGCGGGTGCGTAAAGCGTGGCGACATAGCGAAGCCACGCGGCGGACATCAGCCGCTCAGCGCGCGCAGCCGAAGGGCGATCGTTGGTTAAGGCGAGCGCGGCCTGTATTTCGTCGGCAAGTTGAGGGCCGATGGAGAGCCCATCGTAAGGAGCACGGCGCAGCGTCCGCAACAGCGCGACCGCGACCGGGGAAGCGGGGCCGTTCTTCAGCCACAGCGGCGCATTGGCGTGCTGGGCATAAAAGCGTTCTACTGCTGCGTCGATCGCCGTATCGCCGGTGGTGGAGAGGGCGGACACGGGAATCGTTGCCATTTCCGTGTTTGACGCGGCCACTGCCGGCAGCGGAGCGAAGGCGATCGTCGCCGCGAGGAGGGTCTTGACCAGCGTCGGCTTCACAGCCGCTTCCTTTCAATTCGAATGACTTGAAGGACCAAACGACGCAACGGCTCGCTTTGTTGCGCGTTGTCGCTCGCAGGTTTCCACACCGCACGCGCAGATGATGCGCTTATATCACACCCATTCGTCGTGATTGAAGTAGAATGGCGAAAATGAGCCAAAAAAGCCTGAACGATTAAGCAAGGATAAGGCTTATTTCGCTTTTTGTGACGCGACAGGTTGGTTAAAGTCAGGCTAATCGATCGTTCGTGACACGATACCACAGGCGGTAGTCTTCTCGCTCGCTCGAGGAATCCGACGATCAAGTCATCCCATCCGTTAGCAGAAACAGGCCCAGAAAGTACGGCTACCCTGAGTCCCGGGGTGTTCGATCTGGCGGAACCGGACGATCAGTGGCGCTCATCAATCCCTTGGGGCATGAATTCTATCGGAGCCGCGTTCCGGTCCTACCCCAAGCTCACAAAACTATCGAGTACGCGCTTTCGCCCAGCGTGCTCGAAGTCGATTTCCAGCTTGTTGCCTTCGATCGCGGCGATCTGACCGTAGCCGAATTTGGCATGGAAGACGCGTTGGTCGAGGGAGAGGTCAGTGCGGCCCTTGTTGCCGAGGGAGACGGCGGGGGAGCGGGATTCGGAAGGGGGGGGGCTTGCCTTCACCTTTTCGCTGCCACCGCGGCTTTTTCCATCATCAATTGAAGACCGCCCCCAGCGGTCTTCAGTTCGTCCGGGGGACGATCGACCTGATGATTCCCAAGCGGGGGATGGGTTCAGGGCGCGCATTACGCCAGGGCCTCGGCGTTCGACGCGGGAGACGTGGGCGAAGGGGTCGCTGTGCTCGCTCCACTGGGCGCGCCAGAGCGACTCGCCGCCGGTCATGGTGGTTTCTTGCTCGATATGGTCCTGCGGCAGTTCGGCGACAAAGCGGCTGGGGATCGAGCTGGTCCACTGGCCGTAGATGCGGCGGTTGGCGGCGTGGAGGATGGTGGCGCGGGTGCGGGCGCGGGTGAGCGCGACGTAGGCGAGGCGGCGTTCTTCCTCAAGGCTTGCCAGCCCGCCTTCGTCGAGCGCGCGTTGCGAGGGGAACACGCCTTCCTCCCAGCCAGCGAGGAACAGGATCGGGAATTCGAGGCCCTTGGCGGCGTGGATGGTCATGATCGTGACCTTGGGCTCGCCGCGTTTGGCGTCATTGTCCATGACGAGGGAGACGTGTTCGAGGAACGCGCCGAGGGTGTCATACTCCTCCATCGCGCGGGTGAGCTCGGTGAGATTCTCGAGGCGGCCGGAGGATTCGGCGGAGCGCTCAGCGGTCAGCGCGGCGGTGTAGCCGGATTCGTCGAGGATCAGACGGGCGAGCTCGGGATGGGGGACGTCCATCGAGCGCCATTTGCCGATGTCGCCGACAAAGCGGCCGAGGCTGCGGCAGGCCTGGGGAGTGAGTTCGTCGCTGTCGAGCATCTGCGCGGCGGCGAAGAGGAGAGGTTGGCTGGTAGCGCGGGCAAAGCTGTGGATCCGCTCGACCGCCTTGTCGCCGAGGCCGCGCTTGGGGACGTTGACGATGCGCTCGAAGGCAAGGTCGTCGGCGGGTTGAGCGACGAGGCGAAGGTAGGCCAATGCGTCGCGGATCTCGGCTCGCTCGTAGAAGCGAAAACCCCCCACGATCTGATAGGCGAGGCCGATGGCGATGAAGCGCTCCTCCAGCTCGCGCGTCTGGAATTGCGCGCGCACTAGGATGGCGGTGTCGTCAAGTGTCCCGCCGCCGCGCTGATGGCTTTCGATCTCTTCGCCGATGCGGCGGGCTTCCTCGGGGCCGTCCCACACGCCGATGACGCGGACCTTGTCGCCGCCGTCCGCCGCAGTCCACAGCGTCTTGCCGAGGCGGCCCGAGTTGTGCGCGATGAGGCCGGTGGCGGCGGCGAGGATGTGCGGGGTCGAGCGGTAATTCTGCTCGAGCCGGATGACGGCGGCCCCGGGAAACTCCTGTTCAAAGCGCAGGATATTGGCAACCTCGGCCCCCCGCCACGAGTAGATCGACTGGTCATCGTCGCCGACGCAGCACAGGTTGCGGCGCGGCTCGGCGAGGAGTTTGAGCCAGTCGTACTGGGAAGCGTTGGTGTCCTGATATTCGTCGACGAGGATATATTTGAAGCGGTCGCGGTAGGTTTCGAGCACGTCGGGGTGCGCGCGGAAGATGGTCAGCATATGCAGCAGGAGGTCGCCGAAGTCGCACGCATTGAGGGTGCGCAGGCGAGCCTGGTAGGCGGCGTAAAGCTCTGCTCCCTTGCCGTTGGCGAAGGCTTCGGCTTCGGCGGCGTCGATGTGCGCGGGGGTCCAGCCGCGGTTCTTCCAGCGGTCGATCACCCCGGCGAGCTGGCGCGCGGGCCAGCGTTTTTCGTCGAGAGTGGCGGCGAGGATAAGCTGTTTTAGGAGGCGCAGCTGGTCGTCGGTGTCGAGGATGGTGAAGTTTGACTGGAGGCCAACCAGTTCGGCATGAGCGCGGAGCATTAGCGCGGCGACCGAGTGGAAGGTGCCGAGCCACGGCATCCCCTCGATCGCGCCGCCCGAAATGCGCGCAATGCGCTCCTTCATCTCGCGCGCGGCCTTGTTGGTGAAGGTGACCGCGAGGATCTCGGCCACGCGCGGCGCGAGGCGATGAGGTGGGCGAGGCGGGCGGTCAGCGCGCTGGTCTTGCCCGTGCCCGCCCCGGCGAGGACCAGGACGGGCCCTTCGGTAGTCAGCACGGCCTCACGCTGGGGAGCGTTGAGGCCGGTCAGATAGGCAGTTTCATCGTTGGTCAGGGAGGGGGACTCGGGCACGTCCGGGAGGTAGGGGAGCGGGAACGAAACGGCAACCGTTAGCCACGCGAAGTTATCCGCGATATCCCCGTTATCCACAGGCATGGTGCGCAGGATTCCGCTTTGCGCGACTCGTGGCGAGGCCCATAAAAAGAAGGTGATCGGGGCAGTGGCCTTGGCCACTTCGGCAACGAAGCGACCAGGAACCAATGCACCGATCTCCGCCGGCAGGCGATGGTGATGCGAACGAAACGTTGAAATCCCTCGGGATGTAGGCAGATCGGAAGTTCACCGGACCGGTTGGCAAGAGGCGCCGGAAGAGTCGGTCTTTCTGTCGCAGCTACCCGAACTCGCAAGAGGGAAGGAAAGCGCGAAAAGAGGGTCGATCCAAGAAGGGCCGCGACAAGGACGCTGAATACGGTCTTCGGATCGGGATCATCATCCGGACGCGACGCCTGAGCTGGTTAGCTAGGATCGAACGACAGGGGAGCGCAAGCCGACCAGGTCACGAACACCGGCAGATCCTTCGCTCGGCGCAGTGGGGGCTGGCAGCAATGCCGGCCCCCATTTCTGTATGCGGGCTGGCAGCAATGCTGTCCTCCCATTTACCCTTCGCGAGTTGGGCCTTTTCGGGCTTGCCTTCCGCCCCTGCTCCATCCCGGCTAGGGCGCGGCGATGGCCAAAGCCGATCGCCTTGAACGAATGGACATCCGCCGGGTCCAGCTCGAAGCTGACTATCGTGAGGCACTCCTCGCCGCGTTGCGCATCGCGGCAGAAGGGACATGGGGTCTGTTCGATCACAAGCCTGACCGCGCCGCGCGTGCCCGCACCGCCCCGGTCATTGCCGAACTCACCGGCCTCGCCGAAGAAACCGACGAGTTGCGCGCGACCCTTGAACTCGAACCCTTCGCTCTTCACCGCGACTTTATCGCCGCCCGCGGTCCGGTCTCGCCAAGCGAAGTCGGCGAGCGGAAACAGGCGCAGGCGTGGCTCGACCGACTGGACGTCAATCGACGATGATGGTCGCGCTCATGCCCATCATCTTGTGCCCGAAGTGGGTGCACTTCGCCTTGTAGGTTCCGCGCGCCGGGGTCAGCGTCACGCTTGCGCTGGTGTGACCGGCAAGCTCCACTTCGCCATGCTCTACCGGGCCGGTAACGACAGTGGCGTGAGCAAAGAATTCGGGCGCGGTGAAGTTGTGGCTCGAGCCCGAGGCGTTGGTGAAGACGAGCCGCACCGGTCGGCCGGCGGCGAGGCGGATCGTGGCGGGCGCGATGTGGAAATTCGACAGGGCGACGGTCACTGGTGCCGGCCCCTGCGCGGCGGTGGGCACCGCGAAGGCGATTGCGGGTGCCAGCATCATCGAGAGCAGGGAGCGTGTCATGCCAGCTTCCTTCAGCCTTGGGTCCGGCAGGTTTATACCTGTTCGAACGGTATGGCGAGGTTCCTGGGGTTTTCTTTGCCAAAGACGCACTGGCCGGATCGGACGGCCGCGCCAGGTTGGCTCGTGTCCCTTTGCCGACCCCGATTCCGCATCGCGGATGCGAAAGAGGCGGCGGGCCTGTTCGGTCCGCCGCCTCGATGGCCCGACCTGGGGAAGGTCGGGGCTGGTGCTCGCCGGGGAGTATCAGGCGAGCATGTTCGCAGGAACGCGGCCGCCGTTGTCGGCCAATTGCTGCATCGTCGCGCGGTGGAGCCACATGTTCATCTCGGTACTGCCGTCCTTTTCGCCGGTGTAACCAAGCTCAGTCGCCAGCGCTTCGCGGTTCGACAGGCTCGAATCGATCCCGAGCAATTTCATCAGGTCGACGATCGAGCTCTTCCAGTTGAGATCGGGATTGCCCTTGTCGCTCGAGATCTGGTTGAGCACGGCCTCGACATCGACCGGGGCCTGGGTTGCGACGGGGGCGGTGTCTACCGCCGCCGAGCCGACGGAGCCATCATTGGCCTGGCCCTGCGGGTCGGCGGATTGCGCCGCCGCAGGATGGCCGAAGATGGCGTTCTTGATCGCGCTGAAAATGCTCATGATGTTAAGCCTCCATGCTGTGCTTTAGGTTGCTCATCCGGTCGTGACCCTGGCGGACCGAGGTAAACGCCTGTTCGACTGCGTTACGCGAAGATGCAGACAGGTTGACGTCCTTCAGGGCAGTTTCGAACTTCTCCTTCAGATAATCCTCGCCACGCTCGACCTCGTTGATGATCGCCTTGTCGTCGCGTCCGGTGATCGCGGCCTTGAGGTCGAGGTAGCGTTGGTGAGTCTTGCCGAGGAAGCTGCCGTCACCCTCGGCCTCGCCGCCGAGCGCACTGACCTGCTGGCGGAGGGTGTTGACGCACTGGCTGCGGTCGTCGGCGAATTTGCCGAAGAGGTCCTTGAACTGCGACGACTCAACATGCTCGGCGGCGTCGCGGTAGCCGGTGACGCTGTCGATCAGCGTAGCGGTAAGCGTGTTGAGCGCGGTGATCTCGGTACTGGTTACGGCCATGACAAAACTCCTGTCGGTGGTGGGATATTGCCGGCTCAACGCATCAGGCGGCGGCTGGATGCCCACGAGGAAAGATTTTCGGACGCGAGTGGCGCACGGCTTGCCTCACCCGGTGCAACGGGCTGGCGCGGGTGGCGCGCGCTCGATAGTCTGGTAGCTCGACATCGACGGGAGAAGAAGCATGCGGAACAGGTGGATGATCGCGGTCGCCGGCGCGGTGGCGGTGGCGCTGGCGGGTAGCGGGGCCGAGGCGGGGTTCAGCGTCGCGCGCAACGGGGGGATCGAGGCGGCGGTCGCGGCGCCGGGCCGGAGCGCGGACAATGTGAAGCTCGACGCGTCGCGCAAGCCGGCGCAATTGCTGGGCTTCCTCGGGCTGAGGCCGGGGATGCGGGTCGCCGATATGTTCGGAGCCAATCATTATTGGGCCGAGATTTTCGCTACCGCAGTCGGTCCCAAGGGGCGGGTCGTGGTGTGGGAGCCGGCGCAATTCTATGGCGACAAGGCAAAGACTGACTTCACCTCGTTCGCGGCGAGCAGGCCCAACGTGACGCTGATCTCGAGCCCGTTCGCCGCGCCGAACCTGGCACCGCGCAGCTTCGACTTCATGCTGATCAACCTCGACTATCACGACGTCTATTGGGAGAGCGCGAAGTACAAGATCGGGCGAATGGAGCCCGATGCGTGGCTCAGGACGATGTTCGCGGCGATAAAGCCGGGCGGGATCGTCGGGGTAGTCGACCATGTCGGGCCGGCCGGCGACACGCGCGCGATCGTCGAGAAGGAACATCGCATCGACCCGGCGGTGGTGAGGGCCGATTTCGAGCGTGCGGGCTTCGTGCTTGACGGTGAGAGCCAGCTGCTGCGCAACCCGGCTGATGACCACAGTCTGCTGGTGTTCGACCAGGCGATCCGCGGCAAGACAGACCGCTTCGTCTATCGCTTCAAGCGCCCACGTTGAGGATCGGGCCGACCTGGCGGGTACTTGGCGCGCTGTTCATCGGGTTGCTGGTGGGCGCGATCGCTGCTGGGCAGGGCGACGGCTGGCGTGACCCGGCGGTGCAAGTGGCGGGAGCGATCGGTGGGCTGTGGCTCGATGCGCTCAAGATGACGGTCATCCCGCTGATCGTGGCGCTGCTGGTGACGGGAATCGTCGGCGGGGCCGAAGCGGCGCGGCAAGGCGGGGTCGCGGGACGGTCGATGGCATGGTTCGCGGTGCTGCTGACCGCGTCGGCGATCTTTGGCGCGCTGGTGATGCCGGTGCTGATCGGACTGTTCCCGCTGCCGCAAGCGGCGGCGGTGGCGTTGCGTGCGGGACTTGCGGCGGTCGATCCGCAAGCGACCGCCGCGTCGGTGCCGGGGTTGGCCGACTTCGTCCGGTCGATTGTCCCGCCCAATGTGTTCAAGGCTGCGGCGGACGGGTCGATCCTCCAGATCGTGGTGTTCACCGCGCTGTTTGCCTTCGCGATCACGCGCCTGCCTGAGATCAAGCGGCGGCCGCTGGCGGCGTTCTTCGATGCGCTGGGCGAGGCGATGCTGGTGATCATCGGATGGATCTTGTGGCTTGCACCCGTCGGCGTGCTGGCGCTGGCGTTTGCGGTCGGGGCAGGGGCAGGCAGCACGGCGTTCGGGGCGGTGCTTCATTATGTGCTGCTGGTATCGAGCCTGGGGATCGCAGTCCTGCTCGCCGCCTATGGCGTGGCAGCGGTGGCGGCGCGGTGGCCGATCGGGCGGTTCGCGCGGGCAATGATCGCCCCGCAGGCGGTGGCGATCTCGACCCAGTCGAGCCTGGCGTCGCTGCCCGCGATGCTGGGCGCGGCGCGCGAACTTGGCGTGCCGACGGCGAATGCCGACGTGACGCTGCCCCTTGCCGTGGCGCTGTTCCGCGCGACCGGGCCGGCGATGAACATGGGGGTCGCGATTTACGTCGCGCACTGGCTCGGGATATCGCTCAGCCCGCTGGCGCTGACGACGGGAGTCGCAGTGGCGGCGATCACGACCTATTCGGCGGTGAGCCTGCCGGGGCAGCTGAGCTTTGTCAGCAACATCGCTCCGATCGCGCTGGCGATGGGGGTGCCGATCGAGCCGCTGGCGATCCTGATCGCGGTCGAGACGGTGCCCGATATCTTCCGCACGCTGGGCAATGTGACGATGGATGTGGCGGTGATGGGCGCGGTCGCGCGGCGACCGGGGATTGCCGTCAGTCCTTGAGTATCGGCCGTTCGTCGGCTGCGGGCTCCGTTCGTCGAAGCTCTTAGTGTATTAGTCTATCAATACACCAAGACGGCGTGTCGTTGGCGTAACGACTTGTCTGCGGCCCAGCGGCAATATCGTCGCGGCCCGCGGAAGAAGTCGAAATGATGATGCTCATCGTCCTCGCCGCTGCGGCGGCCCAACCCTCGCTCCAGCCCGTGGATGCGCTGCGCACCAGCGTCACCGTGCGCTACGGCGACCTTGTTCTCGCAACCGCGGAGGGGCAGCGCGAGCTTGACCGCCGGATCGCCAGTGCGGCGTTGCGGATCTGCACGCCCGACGTGCCGACGATCGAGCAAGCCCTTTACGATATCGACGGTTGCGTGGCGAAGGTCGTTGCGGATTCCGCGCAAGACCGTCGGCGCGCGATCGCCGCGGCGGGGCGCGAGACTCGCACCGCCACGATCGGCTGACCGTCGATCATCGGCCGGCCATTTCGCGTACTGCGTCGGAATAGAGCCGGCCGACCGGCTGTTCGGAGGCGTCGGCGAGGCGTGCGATCCAGCGGCCTGAGGCGTTGCGCGCAAAGCCGGCGATGATGTCGCGGCGAACGATCGCCGAGCGGTGGAGGCGGATGAAGCGGGCGGGATCGAGCCCGTCCTCCATTGCGTTCATCGAGTGGTGGATGAGCCAGCTGCGCGGGCCGACGTGAAGCCGCATGTAATCGCGCTCGGCCGAGACGCGGTCGATGTCGCGCGTGGCGATGCGGACCAGGCCCGACATGTCCGACGCCCAGAATTCCTCGAGATATCGCGACGTCGGCAGCGGCGGTGCGTCGGCGGTACGGGCGGCGAGATAGGTGCGGGCTCGAGCGAGCGCGCGTTCGAGGCGAGCGGGCTCGACCGGCTTCATGACATAATCGACCGCGGCGACTTCGAATGCGGCAACGGCGAACTGGTCGAAGGCGGTGACGAAGATGACTGCGGGCGAGGGGCGCCGGCTGGAAAGGGCGCGCGCGACCTCGATCCCGTCGAGCCCGGGCATGGCGATGTCGAGCAGGACCAGATCGGGGTCGAGCGCCTCGGCCATGCGCACCGCGCTTTCGCCGTCGCTGGCAGTGCCGACAAGATCGACCCCGTCACACCGCGCGAGGAGCAGCTGAAGGCGCTCGGTCGCGAGCGGTTCGTCGTCGGCGATGAGCAGGCGGAGAGGGGCGAGTTCGGTCATGCGTGGCCTTCGGCGGTTTCGAGCGGCATCGTCATGCGCACTTCGAACCCGCCGGTATCGAGCGCACCGAAGGTGCAACTCGCGGCGTCGCCAAAGCGGGCCTTGAGGCGGGCACAGACGTTGACCAGGCCGACGCCCGTGCCGTGCTCGGCGGGGGCGGGCCGGGCGAGCCGAACTGTACCCTCCCCGCGGTTGGTAACGACGATCGTCAGCGCCTTGCCGCCGGCGGGGCGCGCGGTGATCGTCAACACGACCTTTTCGCGAGTCGCCGAGACGCCGTACTTGATCGCATTCTCGACGATCGGCTGGAGCAGCAGGGCAGGCAGCCGCGCCTGTTCAAGGCCAGGGGCGACGTCGATCTCGACTCGCAATCGTTTGGGGAAGCGGACGGTCTCGATGTCGAGATAATGTTGCTGAAGCGCGATTTCGTCGGCCAGCGTGACGTCGGCGGTCGGATCGATCGTCAGCGACGAGCGAAAGAAGGCCGAGAGCTTGAGGATCATCGCCTCGGCCTCGGCGTTGCGGCTGGCGAGAACCAGTGACGACAGGCTGTTGAGGGTGTTGAACAGGAAGTGCGGATTGACCTGATAGCGGAGCGCGCGGACTTGCGCGGTGCGCGCCGCGGTCTCGGCCTCGGCGACGCGCTCTCGGGCGCGTGAGGCTTCGCTCTGGGCCTGCGCGGCGAGGTAGAAGGCACTCCACGCGGCGAAAAAGAATAGCCACACGACGCTGGCGTCGGCGGCGACGCGAATGATTTCGCGGCGGGGAAGCTGCGCGATCTTGGGAAGGGTGAAGACAAGCGGTTCGGCGGCGTGTCGTTCGATGCGGACCTGCGAGCCCTTCGCGATGATGACCATGCCTTCGCGCGCCTGAATGCGGACCTCGTCCTGCGGCTCGTGGAGGCGCGAGTCGGACAGCAACAGCACCGCCGCCTGGGCAAGCGCGGCGAGGACCGAGGCGCCGATGGCGATGGCGACCCGGCCGCGCAGGCTGGTGCGGCGGCCGACCAGCGCAATGGCGAAATAGATGGCAAAGGTCAGGACGACCCCGCTGAGGATGGTGACGGCGCGGTTCTGAATCACGCCGAGCGCATCGCCGCCGAGCAGCGCGCGGGCGACGACGGTCAAGCCGTAGACAAGCCAGAAGGCGAAGATCGACTTGGCGGCGAGTCCCCAGTCGGCGAGCGCGGATTTGCGTGGCGAGTTCCGCGCGGCGGTGGGCTCGGCGACATTGAGGGCGGTTTGGGAAGTGATCGCATCCATGGCGGCGCAATCTGATCGCTTGACGACGGCGTGTCGAGCGGTCCCCCTGCACTTGGCCGAACGAGCGGGCGCGCCGGTCGAACAAACTTGGTCTGCGTGACGGAACGGCGGCGGGCAACGGCTCGTTTCGTTGGCAAAAGGAGATGGGCAGATGACTGAAGACATCAAGCATGCGGACCAGGCCGGCCAAGCCGCGCCTCCCGCGCCGACCCTGTCCGGGGATCCCGAACGCGAGCTCGAATTGAAGCTCAAGAAGGATCCGGGAGACAAGCAGGCACAAGTTGACGTCGGATCGGACCAATCGATGGACGCCTCGGACCCGTCATCGGCGACCCAGCCGGGCGGCAATGAGCCGGTGCCGTCGTCCGGCTTCCCCGAGTAATCGATGCGTAATCCTGCTCTTTGCGGCGTGGCGCAAATACCACGCCGCGAAGCGAAGTCTCACGATCGAGAAATTCAAGTTGCGGCAAGTCCTCGCCTCTGATTCATTGTGAACGGGGGGTGGACCTGTGGTTAAGCAATTGGAAACTGTGCTGGCCGCATGCTTCACCGGTAGGCAAGGAGCCGGGTGATGAGCACGAGGACCAGTCAGCCAAGCGGGGGCGTGTTGCTCCTTTCGGAGATGAAGGAGTTCGCCGGCTTTCCGAAGGCAACCCAGCGCTACATCCGCCGGTCGCTTGATGTCGCCTACGGCCGCTCGAACCCGATCGAGACGTGGTCGCGTGACGAGGGCGAGACCGCCTCGATCCGTGCCCAGGCGCGGTTTTACAAGCAGCTCGACCATCTGCGCCACAATGTTCCCGACGATAGCGGTCTCGACATGATCGAGCCGTTCCTCGGCTTGCTCGTTACGCTCGTCGCCTTCGACCTTGGCCAAGATCGACTCCCCAGCTTCGCCGCTTATCGCTTTCTCTACGAGCGGCTGCTTGGTGCGGGCGCACGACCGTGGTTGCCGGCCGCCTTCTGCGCAGCGTCGGCGCTGCCGCACCTGCATCCCGACCGCCGCCGCCTGTTGCTCCAGTCGATCAGCGAAAGCGCGGCGACCGCGCCGGGCTGGTCTAACCGCGAGCCGATATTCTGGCCCGAATGGGTCGAAAAGGTCGATCTCGCCGCCGCAGCCTGAGCTTCTTGCGCAGTAGGTAGCGACAAGCGCGCGTCGCACTGCTAGCGGATATGGGATCCCGTTTACGGGCGTTCCAATACCGAGAGTGACATGCCGCCGAAAATCGATGACGCCCGAATCGCGGGGATCAAGGAATTGTCTCCGCCGTCGCACTTGCTTCGCGAATGTGCGCTGAGCGGAGCGGCGAGCGACACTGTCGTTGCGGCACGGCGCGCGATCCACGAGATACTGACGGGGCGCGACGACCGGCTGCTGCTGGTGATCGGGCCGTGCTCGATCCACGATCCGGCGGCCGCGCGGGAGTATGCGACGCGGCTCGCCGCCGAGCGCAAGCGGCTGTCGGGCACGCTAGAGATCGTCATGCGGGTCTATTTCGAGAAGCCACGGACGACGGTGGGGTGGAAGGGGCTGATCAACGACCCTGGGCTCGACGGGACATTCGACATCAACCGCGGTCTTCGTACCGCGCGCGAACTGCTGCTCGGCATCAACGAGATGGGGCTTCCGGCGGGGACCGAGTATCTCGACATGATCACGCCGCAATATCTGGCGGACCTGGTGTCGTGGGGGGCGATCGGGGCGCGGACGACCGAGTCGCAAGTGCACCGCGAGCTGGCCTCGGGACTGTCGTGCGCGGTCGGGTTCAAGAATGGCACCGACGGCAATTTGAAGATCGCACTGGACGCGGTCGCGGCGGCGTCGCAGCCGCACCACTTCCTGTCGGTGACCAAGGGCGGTCATTCGGCGATCGTGTCGACCACCGGCAACGAGGATTGCCACGTCATCCTGCGCGGCGGGAAGACGCCCAATTACAACGTCGACAGCATCGCAGCGGCAAGCGCCGAGGCCGACAAGGCGGGCGCCGCATGCCGGATCATGGTAGATGCGAGCCACGGCAACAGCAGCAAGGACCCGGCCAACCAGCGGCTGGTGATCGACGATGTCGCGGCGCAGATCGCGGGCGGCGAGCGACGAGTGTTCGGGCTGATGATCGAAAGCAATCTGGTCGCGGGCAAGCAGGCGCTCGTCGCCGGGCAAGCGCTGACTTACGGGCAGAGCATTACCGACGGGTGCATCGGCTGGGATGACAGTGTTGCGCTGATGAACCGCCTTGCCGCCGCAGTGGAGCAGCGCCGTGCCCTAAACGAAAGCGCCGCCGCTTAATCTTCCGGCGCGATCGTTGCGCGCAGGCCGTCGAGACCGGGGCTGACCGAGATCTGGCACGACAGGCGGCTGTTGGGCTTGCGAGCGTCGCTGCTGTCGAGAAGGTCGTTCTCGTCCTCACTCATCGGCAACAGCCGGTCGACGAAGGCGTCGTCGACAAATACGTGGCACGTCGCGCAGCTCATGCAGCCGCCGCACAGCGCGAGCAGTTCGTCGAAGCCCGCGTCGCGGATATTCTCCATCAGGCTGACGCCGTCCTTGGCCGAAATGCTGCGTTCGCCGCCCGAGCGGTCGATGATCGTGATACTGGTCATGGCCGCGCTCCTTGCCGGATCGGGCGCGAGGCTGCAATGCCCGCGTGAGGGTATCGCGGGGGTGAAATTTCGAGTGCGGATCGGGTTCCTGTTCAATCATGACCAGCTCCACCAGGTCGCGCACAGCCTGCCGATTGCGCTCGCGCTGGCGAAAATGGGGACAGGGGCCGAGATCGTGCTGGCGACGACCAGCGCTCGGATCCGGGGCGAGGTCGAGCGGGTGGCGAGGGCCGCGGTCGGGGACGGGGTCGAACTGGTCCAGCTCGAACTTCGCGGGCGGGGGACGCGGTTGCTCGAGCGGTTTGCGGGGCGGTTGCTGCCGGTGCGCAAGCTGGGCGTGCTGGCCGATAATGTCGATTTCTTCCGCTCGCTCGACGTGCTGGTGGTGGCAGAAAAGACTTCGCTGGCGTTGAAGCGGCGTTTCGGGCTCGCCGGGCTGAAGATCGTCCACACGCGGCATGGCGCGGGCGATCGGGCGATCG
This sequence comes from Sphingomonas sp., assembly GCA_025356055.1. GTDB lineage: Bacteria > Pseudomonadota > Alphaproteobacteria > Sphingomonadales > Sphingomonadaceae > Sphingomicrobium. Next base: position 75,441 of record JANXUU010000140.1, read on the forward strand.
GGTTCGACAAGGCGAGTGCGGGGTTCGACGCGGTGCTGATTTCAGGCCCCAAGATCGGCGAACGGCTGGTGCGCGAGGCGGGGGTCGCGCCAGAAAAGCTTCACCAGGTCGGTTATCCCAAGTTCGACCTCCATCGCGACACGCGCGTCGAGCTGCCGCTGGCAAGGGATGGACGGCCGGTGGTGGTCTACAACCCGCACCCGTCGCCACACTTGTCGTCATGGTACAAAATGGGTCCGGCGATCCTCGACTGGTTCGTGGCGCACCCGGACTATCAGCTGATCTTCGCGCCGCACGTCATGCTGTTCGAGCGGCCGGTAGCGATCTCGGTCGACAAGCTGCGCGTGGCCCTGCCGGGGCGGATCGAGGAACGCTGGCGGCAGGCGGATAATATCGCAATCGACACGGGCAGCCGGGCATCGACGACGATGGCTTATACCAATGCCGCCGACATCTATCTCGGCGACGCGAGCAGCCAGGTTTACGAGTTTCTGCTGAGGCCGCGGCCGTGTGTGTTCGTCGACGCGCATCATAGTGCGTGGCGCGGAAATCCCGATTTCGCGCATTGGCAGGCGGGGCCGGTGATCGACGACGTTGCCATGCTCGGCGAGGGACTGGCCGAGGCGCGGCGCGATTTCGAGACCCTCTATCGCCCGGTGCAGGAGCGATTGTTCGCGCATAGTTTCGACCTAACTGATGAGCCGTCGGCGGTGCGCGCCGCTCGCGCCATTGCGCAGGTCGCGGGACTGTGACGACCGTCCCACCCGCGGGGATCGTGCGGCGGATCTATGCCAACCTCGCGCGGCTGATCGGGGGCAAGGCGGGAGCGGGGGTGATCAGCCTTGGCTACATGATCATTGCGGCGCGTGAACTGGGGCCGACCGATTACGGCGTGTTGATGCTGGTTCATACGTTCGCGATGACCGTCGGCGGGATCGTCGAGTTTCCCGGCTGGCACGCGATCGTCCGTTATGGCGCGGAGGCGCTCGAGGCGGATGATCGCGGTCGCCTGGGACGGTTGCTTCGGTTCGCGGGGGCGGTCGAATTGACTGGCGGGGCGGCGGCGGTGGCGACGGCGGCGATGCTTGGGCCGCTATTTGGGGCTCGGCTAGGCTGGTCGCCGGTCGCGGTGGGGTTCGCGCTGCCTTACAGTTTCGCGGTGCTGGCTTCGATCCGGGCGACCCCGGCGGGGTATCTGCAATTGGCCGGACGGTTCGATCTGCTCGGGCTGCACACGCTCTTGGCACCGATGGTGCGGCTGGCGGGGGCGGGGATTGCGGCGGCGATTGGGGCGGGGCTGCACGGGTTCCTACTCGCGTGGCTGATCGCGGCATTGATCGAATGGGCGTCATTGTGGGTGATCGGGCTGTGGGTGGCGCGGCGCGAACTCGGGTCGGTGCCGATGGCGGGTTCGATGCGCGGGGTGACGACCGAAAATGACGGCATCTGGCGGTTCATGATCGGGGCCAACGCTGACGTGACCTTCGGAGAGCTCGCCGGACGCATTCCGCCGCTGCTGATCGGGGCGACGCTCGGATCGGTCGCGGTCGGACTTTATTCGCTGGCGCAGCGCGTGACGAGTGTGCTGGCGGTACCGGCGCAGGTGCTGGGGCAGGCGGCCTATGCCGAGTTTGCCCGCGTGGTTGCGGCGGGGGGGCATGGCGCGCCGCTTAGGGCCGCTCTCAATCAAAGTTTGCGGATCGCACTGATTGCGGCGACACCGGTGGTCGTTGTGCTGCTGTTGTTCGGGCGTCAGGTGGCGGTGCTGATCGGCGGACCGGCCTATGCCGGAGCGGCGGGATTGCTGGTGTGGCTCACGCTGGCCCGCGCGATCCTGCTGGCGGGACCGCCGACGAGCGCGGCGCTGGTCGCGCTGGGGCGGCCGTCGCTGTCGGTCACGGCCAATCTGGGAAGTGCGTTCGCGACGCTGCCCTTGCTGTTCGTTCTGCTGGAGGAAGCGGGGATCGAAGGGGCGGGGTGGCAGGCGGTGGTGCAGGCGGCGCTGGCGGTGGGGCTGCTGCTGTTTTTTGTGCGGCGCGAGAGCCAGCGACGCGAGGCGACTGCGTGACGCGGATCGCCTATGTCATCAATTCGGTCGAGGGCGGCGGGGCAGCGCTGCCAGCGCCGCGGGTGATTTCATTGTTGCAGCGCGAGCGGTTTGAAGTCGTAGTGCTGGCACTGACGCGACGTGACGGGCGCGCGTTGCCGGCCTTTGCCGAGGCTGGAATCGAGGTACGCGTGCGTACCGGCGGTGAGCGCGATCATGTCGCGGCGCTGGGGTGGCTGCGCGGGCAATTGCGCGAGATTTCGCCTGATCTTGTATGGTCGTCGCTGTCGCGGGCAACTGTGCTGTGCCAGCTTGGCGCCGGGCGGGTGCCGCTGGTGAGCTGGCAGCACGCGGCCTTCCTTCGCCCGGCCAATCGCTGGCTGATGCGCGCGCTTCGGTGGCGGACAGCGATGTGGGTGGCAGACTCGGAGCAGGTTGCGGCGCTCACGGCGGCGCGATTGCGGGTGCCCCGCGATCGGGTGATGGTGTGGCCATTGTTCGCGGCCGATCTCGAGGCGAAGCAGGCGGCGCCATGGCAACCGGGAGAGGCCGTGCGGGTCGGGAGCTTGGGGCGGCTCCATCCGGTCAAGGGCTATGACGTGCTGGTTGAGGCGCTGGCGAGGGTCGGCGGGCGGTATGAGGCGAGCATTGCTGGTGAGGGTTCAGAGCGGGATGCCTTAGCGGCGAAGGCTCGCGCGGCGGGGGTAACGCTTTCGCTCCCCGGGTTCGTCGGGCCTGCCGCCTATCTCGCCTCGCTGCATTTTTATGTGCAGCCGTCGCGCTCGGAGGGGCTGTGCGTCGCGGCGCATGAGGCGATGGCGGCGGGCCTGCCGGTGGTCGCATCGGCAGTGGGGGAGCTGCCAAGCAGCATTGTCGAGGGGACGGGGCTGCTCGTGCCGCCGGGAGATGCGGCGGCGCTGGCCGAGGCGATCGGGCGGCTGGTTGCGGCGCCCGAGCACCTCGCGGCGATGGGTGCGGCGGCTCGATCGCGGGTAATCGAGCGGTTCGGGCCCGAGCGGTTCGAAGCGGCAGGGTTGGCGGTCGTGAAGCGCCTGCGCACGCTTATCGGGTGAGCCAGCGCTTCGCGTCGATCAGCCAGCCGCGACCGGTGCGGTCGATCCGCTTCACGTCGATGAGAGTCACCTGCCCGCAGGCGGTGAGGGTGTGGAGGCCTTCACGGTAGCGGCCCGCGCTCGGCGGGGGCCTGAGGCGAGCGATCTGTTCGCATTCGAAGCGCTTGCAAGTCAGCGTGTCGACCGCCAGAAGGAGGATCGCCGCGCCGTAGGTGCCAGTGCAATCCTGCACCGGCAAGACGAGGCGCCCATCGAGCAGAAACGGGGTGCCCCCGGGCCGAGCGCCGGCGCGGTCGAGGCGGACGGGGTTGCCGGGGTGAGGCGTCCACGGACCGGCGAGCTGGTCGGCGAAAGCGAGGTAGAGCGAGGCCTTGGCGTTCGCCGCCGAAGCATAGGCGAGCCACCAGTGGCCGTCATGGCGGAAAGGGGTCGCATCGATCGGGCGCGTGTCGAGGGTAATGTCGGCGATTCGCTCCCAGCGATCGGGGAATGCGGCGGCGCGGTAAATCGTCAGCCGACCGCCTTTCGCGGCTTCGGGGAGCATGTAAGTCTCGCCGTCGTCCTCGACCAGCGCGGGGTAGGACAAGTGCCACGGCTCCTCGAGCACGACGCGCGGCAGCAAGACTGCGCCGTCGCTGGCGATGGTTCGGTGGACGATACGACCGTGGCGTTCGCGATAGTCGAAGGCTTCGGTGAACAGGTGGATCGTGTCGCCGCGTCGAATGGCGAACGGGTCGGCTTCGAAGGCGAAGTAGGCGGGTTCGTCGAGCCAGTCGATTTTGAACGCGTCGAGCGAACCGGCACGCGCGATCTCGGCGATCGGCGCGGCGACGACGCCGATCCGCCACAGGTCGCAGCGGCGCGGCATCAGCGCTGCGCTGCCACGGTGCCGGTTTTATCGTCCGATTTCATGTGCGCGCGATCCCGAGCCTCGACGCGCCTCTCTGGCCGACCTAGGGCGCGTCGCCAAGGGACGCGTGGGGATGATGTCGGCTAATAAGTGGATAGACTTGCCCGTCAGGTGGTCAATGATCGCCTTTGCGGTCATCGTCGCGCTGTCGGCGAGCCGGCTGTGGCTGCTGCCGATGCACTTCAGCCCCGACCCCAACGAGGGATGGAACGCGTTTCAGGCGTTGCGCGCGACGGGCGCGGGGCTGCTTTATCCGCCTGCCGACGCGCTGACCGGGAATAATTATCCGCCGCTGTCGTTCCTCCTGATCGGGGCGATCGGACGGCTTATGGGTGACCAGATCATCGCCGGGCGACTGGTGGCGCTGGGCTCCGTGGTCGGGATCGCGGGGTTAATCGCAAGGGTCGTGCGGCGGTTCGGCGGCGGGCGGGGACAGGCGACGGGCGGGGCATTGTTGTTCCTGCTGCTTAACGCGACGCTGCTTCGCCAATATCTCGCGCTCGACGATCCGCAGTGGCTGGGGCAATTGCTGATGACGGCGGCGCTGCCGTTGCTGATCCCCGCGCGGGCGGGCGAGGCGCCGAGCGCGCGGCGGGTCGCGGGAGCGGCGCTGCTGATGATCGCGGGCGGGCTGGTCAAACAGAACCTCGTCGCGTGGCCGGTCGCGGTGACGCTGTGGCTGGCGCTTCATCATCGCCGCGCGCTGGGCGTATGGCTGGCGAGCGCGGCGGTTGCGGGGGGAGCGGCGCTCATCGCCTGCCGGATGGCTTACGGGCCGACGTTCGTCCTCGATACGCTCGGCATGGCGCGCGATTATTCGGTGGCGCGGATGGTGTGGCGGTCGGTTGGCGCGGTGGCGGTGATGGTGCCGCTGACCTGGTGGGCGTGGCCGCTCGCCAGACTGCGCAAGAACGACGAGCGGATCGACCTGATCCTGATCGCAGTCCTGGTCGCGGTGCCGCTCGGCATTGTCCAGCGGAGCGGGGCGGGGGTTGATATCAATGCGCATTTCGAGGCGTTTATCGCGCTGTCGATCGCAGCGCCGCTAGTGGTTGTGCGACCACGGCGCGAGCGTAGGATCGGGGCCGTCTTTCTCGTCGCGCTGGCGATCGCGGGCGCGTTGCTCGAGGCGAAGGAGGTGAGCCAGTTGCCTGGCCGCCGAGCAGCGTGGGACGCAATGGGGCAGCGTATCGCCGCGATCCCGGGGCCGGTGGCGTGCGAGGTGCAGGCGCTATGCTATTGGGCGGGCAAGGAGTTCGAACTCGATTTCTTCCTCTACAGCCAGCGGGCGCTGAAAGCGGGGCAGGCGCCGTTGCTCGACCGGGTGCTCGAAAAGCGGCGCTGGGCCGGGGTGATGATCGGCCCCGATAGCGCGCGCAACGCCGCCGAGCGGGGGCGTGACCCGGTGGTGTCTCGAGTGGCGCGCGCCATGCGGCCGATCTTCATTGACAGCGACGGCCGACGTCTCATGGTGCCGCGCTGATGACCCGACTTATCCCCAGTCCGCAAAATCTGCTCGAACTCGCGGTGATCATTCCCGTGCTCAACGAGGCTGCAAACATCGCGCCGCTGCTGGCGAAACTGGAGGTCGCGCTCGCCGGGATAATGTGGGAAGCGCTGATCGTTGACGACAATTCGCCCGACGGCACCGCGGAGGTTACGCGCCGACTGGCGCGGGAGGACCCGCGGGTCCGGATCGTCCAACGGATCGGGCGGCGTGGGCTGTCGTCGGCGGTGATCGAGGGGATGCTGGCGAGCGCCGCGCCGGTGCTCGCGGTGATTGACGGCGACATGCAGCATGACGAGGCCGCGCTTCCCAAAATGGTCAAGGCGATCGTCGAGGACGGCAATGATCTCGCGGTCGGCACGCGCTATATTGAGGGCGGGTCGACCGGCGACTGGGACGCCTCCCGCGAGAAGATGAGCCGGTTCGCGACGGCGCTATCGCGGCGGCTGCTCAAATGCGAGATCAGCGACCCGATGAGCGGCTTCTTCGTCATCCAGCGCGAGGCGATGGTCGCCGCTCTGCCGCATCTGTCGTCGATCGGATTCAAGATCCTGATGGACCTCATCGCCTCGTCGCCGCGACCGCTCAAGATTGCGGAAGTGCCCTACACTTTCCGCAATCGGCTCCACGGCGAAAGCAAGTTCGACGCGCGGGTGGCGCAGGAGTTCGCAATCCTGTTGCTCGAGAAGGTGTTCGGCCGGTATCTGCCGGTGCGCTTCCTGATGTTCGCGATGGTCGGGTCATTGGGGCTGGTGGTGCATCTGGCCGTGCTGGGCGGCGGGATCGGCGCGGGGCTTGGCTTCCGCTTGGCGCAGACGCTCGCGGTGGTCATCGCGATGACCGGGAATTTCTTCCTCAACAATGTCCTGACCTTCCGCGACATGCGGTTGCGCGGGCCGAAATTGTGGCGCGGATTGCTGAGCTTCTACGCGGTCGGCGGCATCGGCGCGGTCGGCAATGTCGGGGTCGGCAATGTTGTCTATCGGATCGAGGGGGTGTGGTGGCTCGCGGGACTGGCCGGGGTCGCGGTCGGGGTGGTGTGGAATTACGCCGCCTCGTCGCTCGTCACCTGGCGCGTCAGGAAGTAGCCCAGGCGAGGACGAACGCGCCAGTGGAGCGAAGGACAGCCGGGTCGTCGATCAGGGCGCATTGACCGGTGTGGACATCGCCGACCGGCGCGTCGATCGGGAGCAACTGAATTTCGCGCGCATTGGCGGGAAGCTGGGGGGCTTGCCCGAAGCACCACGCCGCGCCGAACCAGGGGCCGTCGCACAGGAGACGCGACTGGTGCTGGTCGATGTCGTGGTCGGCGGAGTGGCGGTGCGGGACCGGGTCGACGACGTTGCGGCTTTCGGCAAGGTGGAGGTCGCGGTGGCGGCCATAGTCGAACAGGCGGTAGGTGACGTCGAACGGCTGCTGGACTTCGAGGATGGTGAGCCCCGCACCGAGCGCGTGGACGGTTCCGGCGGGATTGTAGAGGAACTGGCCGCGACGCGCGGGCCGCCAGTCGATCAGCGCTTCGATCGAGCCGTCACGCGCGGCCTCGAGGAGGGTGTCGGGCGAGACCGGCTCGCGCGTGCCGATGCCGAGAACCGCGCCGGGCTCGGCGTCGAGCACGATCCAGCATTCGTCCTTGCCGTGGGGCAGGCCGCGGGCGTTGGCGGTGGCCTCGTCGGGATGGACCTGGATCGACAGCCGCTCGGTGGTAAAAAGATATTTGGCCAGGACGTCGAGCGGGGCGCCGGTGGGGCGTTCGAACCAGATCTCGCCGACCTGGCGCGCCGGGTCTGCGCCGAAGCGGGGGTTAAGGCCGCGCCGGCCCCACGGCTTGTCGAGCAAGCGCGGCTTCAGATGCTCGATCACTTGGGGGTGGTGAACCAGGCGTGGGCCTCGCGCACCCGCTGGGCATCGGCGAGCGGGGCAACGAGGATGACCTCGTCGGTGGCGAGCAGCATCAGGCCATTGACCCCCAGCGCGACGATCCGCGGGCCGGTCGAGCGAACGAGGTTGCCGTGGCCGTCGATGACGACCGATCCGGGATCGACTGCATTGTCAGCTTCGTCGCGCGGGGCGTGCTCAAAGGCGGCAAGCCAGCTGCCCACGTCGGACCAGCCAAAGTCGGACGGGATGACCCCGACGCGGTCGCTTTTCTCCATCACCGCATGGTCGAAGGCGAGCGCCGGGACGGTGGCGAAGGCTGCCGGGTCGGGGGTGTCGCTGGCCTTCAGCGAGGTGCGCACGGCGGCGATGACGGCGGGGGCGTGGGCTTCGAATGCGGCGATCAGCGTTGCCGCGCTGGCAAAGAAGATGCCGCCGTTCCACAAATAGTTGCCGCTTGCGGTCATTTCGGCTGCACGGGCTGCGTCGGGCTTTTCGACGAAGCGGATCGCGCGCCGGACGGCGCCGGTGAGCGGCTCGCCCGCCTCGATATAGCCGAAGCCTGTTTCGATCCGCGTCGGCTTCATTCCGAAGGTGACGATGAGGCCAGCTTCGGCGCCGGCCCGCGCGGCGTCGACCGTCGCGCGGAAGCGGTCGGGGGCGGCGATGTGATGGTCGCTCGGCAGGACGAGCAGGAGTTCGTCGGGTGCTTCGGCGGTAAGCGCGGCAAGTGCGATCGCGGCGGCGGTGTTGCGCGCGGCGGGCTCGACGATCAGGCGAGCAACGGTTCCGGCAGTCGCGGCGATTTCTTCGACGGCCTCGACATGGCCCGGACCGCAGATCACGGTCGGGGCGGAGAAGAGCACGGGATCGGCCATCCGCTCGAAGGTCTGCCGAAGCAGCGAGCCGTCGCCGACGAGGTCGAGGAACTGCTTGGGCCGCGCTGCGGTCGACAATGGCCACAGCCGCGTCCCCGCGCCCCCCGACAGGATCACGGGGCGAATCTTGGCCGTCGGTTGGGCTTGGGTCATCGCTGCCCTCTTTAAGCGAAAGCGATGTCGGGGGAAGCAGTTAGCGAGATGTCGGTCGCAGCCCGGCGACCGCTTGGAACGTCGCGTGCCCCTTTCGACAGATGAAAAGAACCATTGCGATTGAGCGAGTTACCGGGAGTCAAAGGGACCGCGTCAACATTTCACCCGCCAAATCACGCCGATCTTGTTGACGCGAACCCGCGCTGCCCGTCTGCTGCATTGCACAATTTTCCAGGGGGAATCGATGACGCCCATTCGACAGACTGTCGTGAAATCGGGGCTTGCCGCCCTGCTGGCGGGGCTGGCGGCGCACCCGCTTTATGCGCAGGCGGCGATGGTCAAGGCGCCCGACGCGCTTCACCAGGCGGCGATGTCGAACAAGGGGGATACGGCCTGGATGCTCGTCTCGTCGGCACTGGTGCTGATGATGTCGGTGCCCGCGCTGGCGCTGTTCTATGGCGGGCTTGTGCGGACCAAAAACATGCTCAGTGTGCTGATGCAAGTGTTCATGATCGTCAGCGTCGCGGCGCTGCTGTGGGTGTGCTGGGGCTACACGATGGCATTCACTTCGGCCGGCAGCGTTGCGCCGCTGTTCGTCGGCGGGTTCAGCAAGGCGATGCTGATAGGAGTGTCGGCCTCCACCTATGCCGCAACCTTCTCGAACAACGTCTACATCCCGGAATATGCGTTCGTAATCTTCCAGATGACGTTCGCCTGCATCACCCCGGCGCTGATTGTCGGGGCGTTTGCCGAGCGCATGAAATTCTCGGCGATCATGGTGTTTGTGGTCGCGTGGAGCACGCTCGTCTATTACCCGATCGCGCACATGGTCTGGTACTGGGCAGGCCCGGACTTCCTACCCGACGCACCGACCGATTACGGCTATCTGTGGGGCAAGGGCGCGCTCGATTTCGCCGGCGGGACCGTGGTTCACATCAATGCCGGAATCGCGGGGCTGGTCGGCTGCATCATGGTCGGCAAGCGCGTCGGCTATGGCCGCGACGCCACCCCGCCGCACTCGCTGACCATGACCATGATCGGCGCGTCGCTGCTGTGGGTCGGCTGGTTCGGGTTCAACGCGGGGTCGAATCTCGAGGCCAACGGCGTGACCGCGGTCGCGTTCATCAACACCTTCGTCGCGACGGCGGCGGCGGCGGTCAGCTGGGCGCTGGTCGAGCGCTTCACCCATGGCAAGCCGTCGATGCTGGGTGCAGCCTCGGGCGCGGTCGCGGGGCTGGTCGCAATCACCCCGGCGAGCGGCTATGCCGCGCCGATGACCTCGATCCTGCTCGGCTTCATTGTCTCGCCGATCTGCTGGTTCTTCGTCACGACGGTGAAGAACAGGTTCAAATATGACGACACGCTCGACGTGTTCGGGGTGCACTGCGTCGGCGGGATCGTCGGCGCACTGGGCACCGCGATCGTCGCCGCCCCGGCGTTGGGCGGGCAGGGGGTCATTAATTATGCCGTGTTTCCGGCAGTGGCTGACACCTATGACATCGGTGCGCACCTCATTGTCCAGGCCGAAGCGGTGCTGCTCACACTCCTGTGGTCGGGCATCGGTTCGGCGCTGCTGTACTTCATCATCGACAAGACCATCGGGCTTCGCTTGAGCGAGGATGAAGAGCGCGAGGGGTTGGACCTGTCCGATCACGGAGAACGCGCCTACAACTACTGACCATGACGACCCTGTTCGATTTCTTCGCCCGGCTTTCGGCCACCGCCAGATGCACCATCGACGAAGCGATCGGACAGGGACTCGATACTCAGAACAAAGGCGGTTTGGACGAAAAAGGGGGCTCGCTCTACGACCCGGTCACCGCGGTGGACCGGGGGGTGGAACGGGCCCTTCGCGCGATGATCGAGGCGGAGTTCCCTGCGGACGGCATTATCGGCGAGGAATATGGCGCGGTCCGCGAAGGCGCGCGACGGATTTGGAGCCTCGATCCGATCGACGGCACGCGGCAATTGGTGTGCGGCTTGCCGACGTGGACGGTGCTGGTCGGGCTGGTGGAGGACGGGGTGCCGGTCGCGGGGATGATCGACACGCCACGGCTCGATGAACTGGTGATCGGGGATGCCAGCGGGACGGTGTTGCACGGGACTTCGCAACGGCTGCGAACGAGTGGCTGCACCGATCTCGCCGAGGCGCGATTGTCGACGACTGACCCATATCTGTTCCACGCCGACGCCGCGCCGAGGTTCGAGCGACTGCGTCAGGGCGCCATGCTGACCCGCTTTGGGCTGGACGGTCACGCCTATGCGCGGATTGCCCACGGCACGATCGATCTCGTTGCCGAAACCGGCCTCATGCCGCACGACTGGCAAGCGCTGGTCCCGGTGGTGCGCGGTGCGGGCGGGGTGATCGGCAACTGGCGCGGCGGCGAGGACATGAGCGGAGGCGATGTGCTGGCGGCGGCCACGCGCGAATTGTTCGACGAGGCGGTGAGGGTGCTCGCCGGCTAGGAGTGGCGTTTCTTCAATTCGGCAACAATGTCGGCCCAGACAAGGCCGCGGGCTTTCAGTAATACGGTGAGGTGATAAACCAGGTCGGCCGCTTCCGACGTCAGCTCCGCATCGTCCCCGCAGCGCCCGGCCAGCGCCGTTTCGACGCCTTCTTCGCCGACCTTTTGCGCGGCTCGTGCCGGCCCTTCGGCCAATAGTTTGGCGGTGTAGCTGGTGGCGGGGTCGGCGCTCGCTCGCGAGGCGATCACGCGTTCGAGCGTGCCGATGAACCCGACGCCCGGCGCGCCGTCGTCGCCGAAGCAGCTGTCGCTGCCGGTATGGCAGGTCGGGCCGCGCGGGGTCGCGAGGATCAGCAATGCGTCGCGGTCGCAGTCCTTGCGGATATCGACCACATCGAGCAGATTGCCCGAGGTTTCGCCCTTGCGCCACGGGCCGCCACGCGAGCGGCTGTGGAAGGTGACCAGCTTGTCCGCGATGGTGGCCTCAAGCGCGGCGCGATCCATATAGCCCAGCATTCGCACTTCGCCCGAGGCGGCATCCTGGACGATCGCGGGGATCAGCCCCTCCATCTTGTCCCAATCGAGCGTTCCGACGTCGATCATGGCCTGGTCTCCACGCCGAGGGCGGCAAGGTCGCGCTTGAGGTCGGGGATAGCGATCCGGCGATCATGGAACACGCTCGCCGCTAGCGCGCCGCTCGCGCCGATGCCGAACGCGTCGGCGAAATGTTGGACCGATCCGGCGCCGCCCGAGGCGATGACGGGAACGCCCAGCGGGACGAGTGCGGCGGTCTGGACCAAGTCATAGCCGCGGCGCACGCCGTCGCGGTCGATGCAGTTGAGCACGATTTCGCCCGCGCCCAGCGCCACCGCCTCGCGCGCCCACGCCACCGTGTCGCGGCCAGCGTCCCGAGTGGCTTCAACCTTGCCGGTATATTGCTTGACGATCCAGCGGCCGTCACCAGCGATCAGGCTGTCGATCCCGACGACGACGCACTGCCGCCCGAAGGCCTGCGCCAACTCGCCGATCAACTCGGGGCGTTCAAGCGCGGGGGAGTTGACCGAGATTTTATCCGCGCCTTGCTCGAGAACCCGCGCGGCTTCGTCACGGCTGCGAATCCCGCCCGCAACGCAAAACGGAATGTCGATCACCGCGGCAATGCGGTGGACCCACGCGACGTCGACCCCGCGTCCTTCGGCGCTGGCGGTGATGTCGTAGAACACCAGCTCGTCGGCGCCCTCGTCGCGATAGCGCAGCGCGAGATCGACGATATCACCGACATCGCGGTGGTCGCGAAACTTGACGCCCTTGACGACGCGGCCATCGGCGACGTCGAGGCAGGGGATGATCCTAGCGACTGGCATCGATCGCCCCTGCCGCCTGAAGCGCCTGTTCGACGGTGAAGCGGCCTTCCCACAATGCCTTGCCGACGATCGCGCCCGACGCGCCCGATTGAGCGAGGATGGCAAGGTCGTCGAGCGTGGCGACTCCGCCCGAGGCCTGCAGCGCGACCGCGGGATACCAGTCGACGATCGCCTCGATCAGCGGCACATTGGGTCCGGTCAGCATGCCGTCGCGGCCGATGTCGGTGACGAGCAGATGGCGAACGGTCGGGAACTGGTCGAGGACTTGATCGAGGCTTTGCCCCGACCCTTCGGCCCAGCCGTGCGTGGCGACCATCGCCGCGCCGCGTTCGATGATTTCGTGCTCGATACGAACGTCGAGCGCAAGGGTCAGGCGCTCGGGGCCGAACTTGTCGAGCAGCGCCGCGAACGCGGGGGGGTTGTTGACGGCCAGGCTGCCGACGACGACGCGCGACACGCCGGCGTCGAGGAGGGTCGCGACATGCTTGGGAGAGCGGACGCCGCCAGCGACCTGAAGCTTGAGGCGGGCTGAGTGGGCGAGGTTGGTGAGGAGCGCGTGCTGGCGCGGCTCCCTCGCTTTCGCGCCGTCGAGGTCGACGATGTGTGCCCATGTCGCCCCTTCGTCGGCGAACCGATCGAGCGCCGCGGCAGGTTCCTCGTCGTACTGCGTCTCGCGCGCGAAATCGCCTTGGGCGAGGCGCACGCAGCGACCGGCGATGAGGTCGATGGCGGGATAAAGGATCATGCCGACAGGAAAGCCTTCAGGAAGCGCGCGCCGGGCTCGGCGGAGCGTTCGGGATGGAACTGCGCGCCCCACAGATGGCCGTGGCGCAGGGCGGCAGGGAGGGGCGTGCCATAGGTGACGCGCGCGGCGGTGGCGGGACCGTCGTCGCAGGCGAAGCTGTGCGCGAAATAGACATGGTCGCCGTTGACGAGGCCGATGTCTTTGTCGGATTTTGGCGCGGCGTCCTCGATCGCGGTCCAGCCCATGTGCGGCACGGGGCGTCCGGGTACGGCGGTCATCTCGCGCACGCGGCCGGGGACGAGCGCGAGGCAAAGCGTGTCGGCTTCGTCCGAGCTTTCGAACATGAGCTGCATGCCAAGGCAGATGCCGAGCAGCGGCCTGGTGCGGGCCTTCAGCGCATCGATCAGCCCGAGCGACCGGAGCCGCTCCATCGCATAGCCTGCCGCGCCGACGCCGGGGAGGACAAGGCGCTCGACCTCGCCGACTGAGGCGGCGTCCTTCACGAGGCTGGGCTCCGCGCCAAGGCGGGCGAAGCCGAGGCGGATCGATTCAACGTTGCCGTAGCCGAGGTCGAGAATCGCGATGCTCACAGCACGCCCTTGGTGCTCGGGAGCGCGGTCGCGTTGCCGTCGATCGCGAGACTCATGCGGAGGGCTCGGCCGAACGCCTTGAAGCAGCCTTCGACCTTGTGGTGGTCGTTGTCGCCCTCGACCTTGACGTGGATCGCGCACGCCATCGAGTCGGCAAGACTGCGGAAGATGTGCGGGACCATTTGCGTCGGAAGGCCGCCGACCTCGGGGGTGTCGAAGTGGCCGTCGAACTTGCTGAAGGGCCGCCCGGACAGGTCGATGAGCACTTCGGCCCGAACCTCGTCCATCGGCAAGGCGAAGCCGAACCGACCAATGCCGCGCTTGTCGCCCAGGGCCTGGCGGAGCGCGGCGCCGAGGGCCAACGCGATGTCTTCGACGCTGTGGTGGGGGTCGATCTCGAGATCGCCCGAGCAAGCGAGGGTCAGGCTGAATCCGCCGTGCGCGGCGACCTGGTCGAGCATGTGGTCATAGAAGCCGATGCCGGTCGAGATGCAGCGCGGCTCGGGCCGGTCGAGGTCGATCGCGACAGCAATGCGGGTTTCCTTGGTATCGCGGACAAGCTCGGCTCGACGGCTGGCGCGAGCCGGTTCAAAGAGGCCGAAGACGGCGAGCATTGCCGCGTTTTCGGCTTCGGTGCCGACGGTGACGCGCACGCCTCCGGGTGCGGCGTTGGGGCGGAAGCGGAGACGGATTCCGGCGGCGGCGAGACGCTGGGCGAGCGCGGCGGGGTCATCGACTTCGAGAAACAGGAAGTTGCCGCCGGTGCGGATAGTGCGGATTTCCGTGACCGTGCGCAATCGCTCGGCCAGCAGATTGCGGTCGGCGAGCAGGCGGGCGATGCGCTGGTCGTGGATCGGCATTCGCTCGGCGGCGAGGGCATCCAGCGCCAAGGCGATCGACAGCGAGGGAAGCGGGTAGGGCGGTGAGACTCGTGAGACGAGCTCGATGATTTCAGGGTCGGCGATGAGGCAGCCGACGCGAGCACCCGCCAGGCCGTACGCCTTCGACAGGGTGCGCAGGACGAGCAGGTTGCCGCCGACCTGACCCGCGAAACTTGGGCTGTCCGAGAACTCGATATAGGCTTCGTCGGCCACGACCAGCGTGTCGGGCAAGGCGGCGGCTATGCGGCGCACATCGGCGGGGTCGACGGGGGTGCCGGTCGGGTTGTTGGGAGTGCAGAGGAACAGCAGTTTCGGCTTGGCGCCGAGGCAGGTCGCGATGACGGCTTCGGCGTCGAATGTGAGGTCATCGGTCAGCCGCGCGGGGACGACCTTCGCGCCCTGAACTCGCGCAAACTGGGCGTAGGCGGAAAAGGTCGGCTCGACGATGACGATGCTGTCCTCGCCGGGGCGGCAGAAGGTGCGGATGAGCAGGTCGATCGCGTCGTCGCTGCCGCGCGTCGCCCATAGCTGGGCAGTGCTGCAGCCGTAGAGGTCGGCCAAGCGCTGGCGAAGCGCGGCGGGTTGCGGTTCGGGGTAGCGGTTGACCGACGCCGCGAGGCCGCCGCCGACAAGCGGGACGAACGGATTCTCGTTGGCGTCGAGCTTGATCGAGCCGCCGATCGGCGCGCCGCCCGCTGCCGCAGCGGTGTCGGTCGGGGGGAGGGCGAGGATCTCCGGGCGGGCGAGGCGTTGGGCGAGCGTCACGCGCGCATCTCCGCTGCTCTGGCGTGGGCTTCCAGCCCTTCGAGGCGAGCGAGCGCGGCGGCCGGTCCGGCGACGGCGCGCGAGGCGGCGGAAGTGGCGCGGAGCACGCTGACTTCCTTCATGAAGCTGAGCACGGTGACCCCGCCATAGGCGCGCGCGGCGCCGCCCGTGGGAAGGACGTGGCTCGACCCGGCAAGATAGTCGCCGAAGCTTTCCGCCACCCCGTGCCCGACGAAAATCGCGCCGGCGTTGCGGATGCGGGGGACCAAGGCGTCCGGATCGGCAACAGCGAGGCTGAGGTGCTCGGAGGCCCAGGCGTTAGCGAGCGCGACGGCCGCGTCGAGGGTCGCGACGACGGCTTTCGCGGCGGCCATCGCGGGCACGGCGGCGGGGATATCCGCGAGTTGGCGGTCGACTTCGCGCAATACCGCCTCGGCGAGGGCAGCGTCGGTGGCGATCAATACGACTTCGGCATCGGGGTCATGTTCGGCCTGGCTGAGCAGGTCGGCGGCAACGGTCGCGGGGTCGGCGCTGGCGTCGGCGATGACGAGCAGTTCGCTTGGGCCGGCCGGAAGGTCGATCGCCGGGCCACCGGGGGTGGCGGCGACGAGGGCCTTTGCCGCAGCGACCCACTTGTTGCCGGGGCCGGCGATCTTGGCGACGGGTGCAATCTCGCCCGCGCCGAAGGCCAGCGCAGCGATCGCCTGCGCCCCGCCGACGGTCCAGATGGCGGGGATCCCGCACAGCTCGGCGGCAAGCGCGATGGCCGGGTCGAGCCCGCCGTCGGGGCGTGGCGGGGTGACGACGATGATCTCGCTTACGCCTGCCACAAGCGCCGGAATGGCGAGCATCAACAGGGTCGAGAACAGCGGGGCATTGCTGCCGGGAACGTACAGGCCGACCCGGTCGATCGCGCGCCATTCCTTCGCGACGGTCAGGCCGGGCATGGTTTCGACCGCGGCATCGCGCGGGCGGGTCCCAGTGTGGAAGCTGGTGACATTGCAGTGCGCCAGTTCGACGGCCGCGAGGGTTGCGGCGGGGTAGGAGGCGCGGGCTTGGGCGGCGAACGGGGCAACCTCGACAAGGCGTGGCGGCGCGTGGTCGATGCGTTCGGACTCGGCGACGAGCGCGCCCCAGCCGCCGGCCCGGACTCGCGCGACGATTGCGGCGACGGCCTCGCGGAAAGCGGGGTCCTCCGCTCTCGTCCGTCGGTCGAGCGCTCCGGGGATGTTGTCGACGATTCGCATCAGAGCATCATCTTTTCGATTGGCATGACGAGGATCGCCGATGCACCGGCGGCCTTCAGTTTCTCGAGCGTCTCCCAGAACACCGATTCCTGGCACACCGCTTGGACCGCATAATGGCCTGGGCGTCCGGCGAGCGGGATGACGGTCGGGGCCTCGGCGCCGGGCAAGATGCGGGCGATTTCGGCGAGCGATTCCTCGGTCGCGTTGAGCACGATATATTTGGACTCCGCCGTCGCGATGACACCGTTGATGCGGGTCATGAGAGCGGTGGCGCGTTCCGCCAGCGCTGGGGCGACGGTCTTCAAGGTGCGCACCAGCACCGCCTCGCTGTCGAACACGGTTTCGACCGCCGCCAGCCCATTGGCCCCCAGCGTCGCGCCGGTCGAGACGAGGTCGCACACGAACCTGGCGATGCCGAGGCGCGGGGCGAGCTCGACTGCGCCTTTCATCGTGACGATCTCGGCCTCGACGCCGCGTTCCGCCAGAAAGCGTGCGGTCAGGCGCGGGTAGCTCGTGGCGATGCGTTGGCCCGCGAGCATGGATGTCTCGTAGACCATGCCCTCCGGCGCGGCGATCTTGAGGCTGCAGCGGCCAAAGCCGAGCGCGGCGACGGTCTCGAACCGGGGTGCGGCAAAGCCCAGCGCATATTCCTCGAGTACGTTCTGCCCGCAGATGCCGAGCTCGCACACCCCGTCGGCGACGAAGGTCGGGATGTCGTCGTCGCGGACGAACATCAGGTCGAGCGGGAAATTTTCGGCACGTGCGGTCAGCGCATTCTTGCCGCCCTGGATCTTGAGCCCGGCGCCCTTGAGCAAATCCTTGCTCTGATCGGACAGGCGGCCCGATTTCTGGATTGCGATGTGGAGGCGGCTGCGGTCGGTCACTTCGGTTCTTTCATGCGGTCGAGAAGGAGGCGATAACCGCCGTTCTGCTCCTCTTTCAGGAAGCGGGCGACGCGCACGATCGTGGTCGTGCTGACCCCGGTCGCGTCGTGGATCTCGCGGTAGGTCATGGCGCCGGCGTCGAGCAATTTGGCGACCTGCCACCGTTCGGCGAGCGTGCGCACTTCGGCGGGAGTGCACAAGTCGCGGAGCACGGCGCGCGCCTCCTCGTCCGAGCGGAGCGCGGCGAGCACGGCGGCAAGGTCCTCGGCGGGACGGGGGGAAGCGACTGCGGTCATCGGCGTTACAGCGTGATAGAACAATGATACGAGGAGTGCAACAGTCAATGTTTCAGCAGACGGCCCGCCAGCCGCTCGACGAAGAAATTTCTTTGGTTGACAAACAGGATCCTGGCCCGGCATTGGGGCGCCATGTCGATCAACCTCTCCAGCACCGTTACCTGGTGGCGCCCCTCACCCCGATGGCGGTCGCGCGGTTGATTCTCGTCTTTTGACGATGTCCCCGAGGTCCGCGTTTCGCGGGCCTTTTTTTTCGCCTTTTGCTGCCAGGAATTTTCAAATGATCATCGTGATGAAGCCCAATGTCCCCGACGACGCCGTGACCGAGCTGCTCGAGCGGATCGAGGCAAAAGGCCTCAAGCCGCTCCACATGCCGGGGAGCGAGCGGGTCGTGCTGGGCGCGCTCGGCGACGAACGGGTGCTTGCCGACCTCGGGCTCGAGCATCATCCCTATGTCGAATCGGTCAAGCCGATCCTGGCACCCTACAAGCTGGTCAGTCGCGAGCTCCACCCGCATGACACGATCGTCAATATCGGCGGCGTGTCGCTCGGCGGTAGCCGGTTCGCGCTGATCGCCGGGCCGTGCGCGGTCGAGAATGAGACCCAGCTGCTCGCCTCGGCCAAGGCGGCCAAGGCGGGAGGTGCGCGGATCCTTCGCGGCGGGGCATTCAAGCCGCGCACCTCGCCCTACTCGTTTCAGGGGCATGGCGGCGATGGGCTGATGCTGCTCGCCGAGGTCGGGCGCGAGGTCGGCATGCCGGTGGTCACCGAGGTGGTCGAGAGCGCCGACGTCGAGCTGGTCGCGACGCACGCCGACGCGCTTCAGGTTGGCGCTCGCAACATGCAGAACTTTGCGTTGTTGAAGGCCGTCGGTCAGGTGAGGAAGCCGGTGATCCTCAAGCGCGGAATGGCGGCGAAGGTCGAGGATTTGCTGCTCGCGGCGGAGTATATCTTGGCCGAGGGCAACGATCAGGTAGTGCTGTGCGAGCGCGGGATTCGGACTTTCGAAACGGCGACGCGCAACACGCTCGATCTGGCGGCGGTGCCGTTGCTCAAGATGCTGAGCCATCTGCCCGTCGTTGTCGACCCAAGCCACGGGACGGGGGTGCGCAGCCTGGTCACCCCGATGGCGCTGGCAGGGGCGGCTGCCGGTGCCGACGGGCTGATGGTCGAGGTGCATTATGACCCCTCGGTCGCGCTGTCGGACGGGGCGCAGTCGCTCTATCCGGCGCAGTTCGAGGCGCTCGGCAAGCAGTTGGCGCAATTGCTGCCGGTGGTCGGGCGCAGTTTGTGAGCTTGCGCGGCGGCGAAGCGGCGACGCTGGTTCGGCGGCTCGCCGGGCCGGTGGTCGCGCGCGACCTGCACGCCGCGCTGGTTGCTGACGCGAAGGGCGTGCCACCGCTGTTCATCCAGCGGACGGGCGGGCCCGCGCTGATCGTCGAGGCGGCGGCGGTGAAGGCGGTGTGCCGGGGGCAAGAAGTTATGCTGACCGCGCTGACCGAGGGTGGGCGCGTGGCGCTGGCCGGGTTGGCAGGGGTGCTGGGCGAACACGTCGTCGAGCGGTCGGAGGTGCGGCTGGTGGCGCGCTTCTCCCGCTGCAATGCGCCCGAGGAGTTTGACCGCGCGCATTCGAAAACCCCGTTCGACGTGCTTCGCGCCCTGGCGTTCGGGCACGAGCCAACCGACCGTGACGAGCCGTTCGCGCTCGTCGCTGCGGGCGTGATCGGGTTTGATCATGTCGATCTGTTCGAGGAACTGCCGCCGGCGCCAAAGGGGGATTTTCCGGACTTCGTGTTCTGGCTTGCGGAGAGCCTGGTCGTAGTCGAAGCGACGGGGGCGGGGCGGCTGATCTGCACCGCCTTCGGTAGCGAGGACGAGAGTATCGCGCACCGCCAACGCAGCCTGGCGCAGGAGCGGCTGTCGCTGTTGTCGGCGCGGGTCGAGTTCGCGCGCGTGATGGGGGCGCCGCAAATGTCGTCCGGAGGGTCGGGGGAGGCGGCGGTGACGACCGATCTCGATGACTCGGAGTATGCGGCCGTCGTCGCGCGGCTGAAGGAGAATATCGCTGCGGGTGACGTGTTCCAAGTCGTGCCGAGTCGGGCGTTCCGCACGCCCTGCGCCGATCCGACGGCGGCGTTTTCCCGGCTGGGGGCAGCGGACCCGTCGCGCTATCTGTTCTACACGCACGGCGAGTTCGGCACGTTGTTCGGGGCGTCGCCCGAAACCGCGGTAGCGGTGCGGCGCGAGGGCGACGAGCGGATTGTCGTCGTCACCCCAATCGCCGGAACCCGGCCGCGCGGGGGCACGATTGACGAGGACGACCGGATGGAGGCGGACCTGCGGCTCGATGTGAAGGAGGTTGCCGAGCATATGATGCTGGTCGACCTGGCGCGGAACGATGTCGCGCGGGTGGCCGAGCCGGGGACGCGGCGAGTGGCGAGCCTGCTGTCGGTCGAGCGGTTTGCGCGCGTTATGCACCTCGTCTCGCGGGTCGAGGGGCGGCTCGAGGCCGACCGCGATGCGATCGATGCGCTGGTCGCGTGCGTGACATGCGGGACGCTTAGCGGGGCGCCGAAATTGCGCGCGCTTGAGCTGATCCGTGAAGCCGAGCGGAGCGCGAGGGGTCCGTATGGCGGGGCGGTCGGGTGGATCGCGAGCGATGGCTCGATGGACACGGCGATCGTCATCAGGTCGGCATTGGTGCGCGAAGGGGTGGCCGAGGTGCGCGCCGGGGCGGGGGTGGTGCATGACAGCGACCCGGCATCGGAAGCGGCGGAAACGCGGCAAAAGGCGAGCGCGGTCCTTGCGGCAATCCGGGGTTCGAGCGTGACAAGGGTTGCGATATGAAAATCTTGCTGATCGACAATCGGGACAGTTTCACTTTCAACTTGGCCGACAGCTGCGCGCGGTTGGGGGCCTATGTGAAGGTCGTTCGCAACTCGATTTCCGCCGAGGCCGCGCTGGCGCGGGCGGAGCGCGAGGGGATGATGATCGTCCTTTCGCCCGGCCCCGGCCACCCGCGCGACGCGGGCTGCTGCATGGAATTGATTGCCTTGGCGAAAGGCCGCATCCCCCTGATCGGGATCTGCCTCGGCCACCAGGCGATGGTGCTCGAGGCGGGGGGCGAGGTCGTGCGGGCGCCTGAGATCGTCCACGGCAAGACCAGCATGATGCGGCATGATTCGACCGGGCCTTTCGACGGACTGCCCAATCCGCTGGCAATCGGGCGCTATCATTCGCTGTGCACGCCGACGCCGCCCGCAAATTTCACCGTTCATGGCGAGATCGGCGGGATGGCGATGGCGATCAGCGACGGCGGCACCAAGCAGGTCGGCTTGCAATTCCACCCCGAGTCGATCCTGACCCCGATGGGCGATCGACTGCTCGCCAACATCCTTGCCTGGGCCGGTGAGCGCCGCGACGCGCCTGCGATGGAGGGAGCGATATGACCGTCGTCGACCTGGGGCCGGTGGCCAACCCGCTGCCCAAATTGCTGTCGGGCGAAGACCTCCCGATCGAGGATTCGCGGGACTTGTTCGAACGGCTGGTGCTCGGCAAGCTTGAGCCGGCGGAGATCGCCGCTACCCTCGTGGCGCTCAGGATGAAGGGCGAGACGGTGGAGGAGATGATCGGCGCGGCGCGCGCGCTGAGCGAGGCGGCGCTGCCGTTCGCGCGGCCCGATTATCTTTATGCCGACTGCTGTGGGACGGGCGGTGACGGGTCGGGGATCATCAACGTCTCGACTGCGGCCGGGTTCGTCGCTGCGGCGTGCGGGCTGCCGGTAGCGAAGCACGGCAATCGCTCGGTCAGTTCGAAGTGCGGCTCGGCCGACGTGCTCGAAGCGCTTGGCGCGACGATCGAGGTTTCGCCCGAACTTGCCCGCGCCAACCTCGACGAGACGGGCTTTTGCTTCCTCTACGCGCCGATGTATCATCCGGGAATGAAGCACGCTGCGCTCGTTCGCCGCCAGTTGCAGGTGCGCACGGTGATGAATCTGCTCGGGCCATGCGTGAACCCGGCGCGGCCGCCCGTCCAGCTGCTCGGGGTCGCCGATCCGCGACTGCTGCGGCGCATCGCGCAGACGCTCGATGCGATGGGAGTGCGCGAGGCGCTGGTGGTGCATGGCGCAGGGCTCGACGAGGTCGCGCTTCACGCCGAGACTCGCGCGATTCGTCTGTCGAAGGGTGAGCTGACCGAAATCGAAATTACGCCGGAACAGGCCGGGTTGACCCGCGCGCCGCTCAACACGGTCACGGGCGGCGATGCGACGGTCAACGCGGCGCGCCTGCGCGTGCTTCTGGGCGGGCGGGGCGAGCGGGCTGAGACGGATATCGTTGCGCTCAACGCCGGGGCGCTGCTGATGACTGCCGGCAAGGCGGGTGACGTGCGCGACGGGACGGGGCAGGCACTCGAGGCGCTGCGTTCGGGCGCGGCAGGCCGAGTGCTTGACGCTTATGTGGAGGCCAGCCGTGGTTGATGTGTTGTCGCAAATTGTCGCCGCAAAGCGGATCGACGTTGCCGCGCGGTTCGGCGATGTGAGCGCAGAGGCGATGCGGGAAGGGGTCGCGCCGACGACGCTCAGCCTCAAGACAGCGCTGACCCAGCCCGACGCGCGGTTCGTCATGGAGGTCAAGCGCGCCTCGCCTTCGGGCCACCGCAGCACGGTCGAACCAGCCGACGCGGCGCGCGCCTATGCCGGGGTCGCCGACGCGATCAGCGTGCTGACCGACGGGCCTTATTTCCATGGCTCGCTGGATGATTTGCGCACCGTGCGCGCACTTTTCGACGGGCCGATCCTGGCGAAGGATTTCGTGGTTGATCCGCGCCAGTTGATCGAGGCGCGCGAGGCAGGGGCCGATGCCGCACTGGCGATGCTGTCGGTGCTGACCGACCAGGAAGTCGCAGCGGTCTATGCCGAGGCGCGGCTGCTTGGGATGGACGTCATCACCGAGGTGCATGACGAAGCCGAGATGGCGCGCGCGGTGGCGCTCGGGGCCGAGGTCATCGGCATCAACAATCGCGACTTGAAAAGCCTGACGACCGATCTTGCCGTGACCGAGCGGCTTGCCCCGCTGGCACCGGCTGGAACGCTACTGATCTCCGAATCGGGGATCGCAACGCGCGCCGATGTCGAGCGGCTGGGCCTCCTTGTCGACGCTTTCCTCGTCGGCTCGTCGCTGATGGCCGCGCCCGATGTGCGCGAGGCGGCGCGTGCGCTGGTGTTTGGACGGGTCAAGATCTGCGGGCTGGCCCGGGATGAGGATGTGACGCTCGCCGCGCGTCTCGGCGCGACCCACGCGGGGTTCATTTTTGTGCCCGGCACCTCGCGCGCGGTGACCCCGGCCGATGCGCGCCCGCTGGTCGCCCAAGCAATCGCCGCCGGGCTGTTCCCGGTGGGGGTGTTCCGCAACGCCGATCCCGAGGACGTTGCCGAGATCGCCGCCTCGCTCGGGCTGGCGGCGGTGCAGCTTCATGGCAATGCCAATTATGCGACAATTGCAGCGGTCAGGCGCGGCTTCGACGGCGAGGTGTGGGCGGTCAGCCGCGATGGCGCCGAGCCAGTGTGCGATGCCGCCGACCGGACGGTGTTCGACAGTGGTGATGGCGGGACGGGCACGACGTTCGACTGGACCCTGCTCGACGGTCGCCGCGACCTCGCAACCGGATTCCTCGCCGGTGGAATCACGCCCGCCAATGCCGCCGCCGCCGCCCGGGTCGGCGCTTACGGCATCGACGTCTCCTCGGGCGTGGAAGCCCAGCCTCGTTACAAGGACGCAACCAAAATGAATGCCCTGTTCACCGCCCTCCGCCCCGCCAGCAGGAACCGATAAGATGCGCCAGTCGGGTCGTTTCGGTAAATTCGGCGGCGCCTTCGTGCCCGAGATATTGGTCCCCGCGCTCGAGCAGCTCGAGGCCGCGTTTCTCGATGCGCAGGGTGATGCCGGGTTCAATGCGGAGCTTCAAAACCTCCTCACCACCTATGCCGGGCGGCCGACGCCGCTGACCAAATGCCGCAACCTTGGGTCGCAACGCACGCGCATTTACCTCAAGCGCGAGGATCTGCTC
Organism: Sphingomonas sp.; assembly: GCA_025356055.1. Taxonomy (GTDB): domain Bacteria; phylum Pseudomonadota; class Alphaproteobacteria; order Sphingomonadales; family Sphingomonadaceae; genus Sphingomicrobium. The sequence continues at coordinate 99,190 of JANXUU010000140.1, forward strand.
CACGGCGGGGCGCACAAGACCAACCAGGTGCTGGCGCAGGGACTGCTTGCGAAACGCATGGGCAAGACCCGGCTGATCGCCGAAACCGGGGCCGGGCAACACGGCGTCGCGACCGCGCTGGCGGGGGCGCTGTTCGGGATGGAGACCAAAATCTACATGGGCGCGCACGATGTCGCGCGGCAGTCGCTCAACGTGTTCCGGATGGAGCTGATGGGGGCCGAGGTGATCCCGGTGACGTCGGGCAGCCAGACATTGAAGGACGCGGTCAACGAGGCACTGCGCGATTGGACCGCTAGCTTTGCCGACACCCATTACATCCTCGGCACGGTAGCGGGGCCGCACCCCTTCCCGCTGATGGTGCGCGAGTTTCAGCGCGTCATGGGCAAGGAAGCGCGCGAGCAGATCCTCGAGGTCGAGGGCCGACTGCCGGATGCGGTGATCGCCTGCGTCGGTGGCGGGTCGAACGCGATCGGCATCTTCACCGATTTCGTCGGCGACGAAGGGGTCGAGCTGATCGGGGTCGAACCCGCTGGCCGTGGGCTCGATGGCAGCGAGCATGGCGCGACGATTTTGCGCGGGTCGCCGGGGATTTTGCACGGCGCCTCGACGCTGCTGCTTCAGGATAGCGACGGGCAGGTGACCGAGAGCTGGTCGATTTCGGCGGGACTGGACTACCCGGGTGTCGGGCCCGAACATGCGCATCTGAAGGACATTGGCCGGGCGCGCTATGTCGGGTGCGAGGATCAGGATGCGCTCGACGCGTTCGTGCTGCTCGCGCGAAAGGAGGGGATCGTGTGTGCGTTCGAGAGTGCGCATGCGCTGAGCTACGCGCTGAAACTGGCTGAAGCGGATGAGGACAAGATCCTGCTGATCAACCTGTCGGGGCGGGGCGACAAGGACATGCTCCAGGCGCGGGAGTTGCTGAAGTGAGCCGCCCAATGACCCGCTACTCCGAAATGTTTCAGCGGCTGGCGCAGCGCAATGAGGCCGCGTTCGGGGCGTTCCTGATGCTCGGCGATCCCGACGCGCAAACGAGCGCCGATCACCTCGACGCCTGCGCGCGCGGCGGGGCGGACATGATCGAGGTCGGCATCCCGTTCAGCGACCCGATTGCCGATGGGCCGGTGATCCAGGCGGCGTCGGTGCGAGCCTTGGCGAATGGCGCGAAGGTCAATGATGCGTTCGCTCGGATCGCCGAGTTGCGGGCGAAGCATCCGGCGATTCCGATCGGGATTCTGACCTATGCGAACTTGCTGATGGCGCGCGGCGAGGCCCGGTTCATGGCCGATGCGAAGGCGGCGGGGACGGACTCGATCCTCATCGCCGACGTGCCGAGCCTCGAGGCGGAGCCTTATGCCAAGTGGGCGAAAGAGGCCGGTCTCGACATCGTGATGATCGCCGCGACCAACACCGCGCCCGACAAGCTGGCGATGATCGCGCGGCTGTCGTCGGGCTACACCTACTGCGTCGCGCGCGCCGGGGTGACGGGGGTGCGGGACGCCCTCGAACTCGACCATGGCGCGTTGTTCGCCGGGCTGGCTGCGGCGGGTGCGCCGCCGCCAGTGCTCGGTTTCGGTATCTCGACCCCCGATCATGTGCGGGCGGCGGTGGCGTCGGGGGCGGGCGGGGTGATCAGCGGCTCGGCGATCGTCAAGCTTGTGACCGAGGAGAACTCGACCGCGAAGATCGAGGCGTTCGTCCGCGAAATGAAGGCGGCCACGCCAAGGTAGCGTCGTCCCGGCGCAGGCCGGGACCCCTGTCAGCATGGGAGTTAATTCGCCGCGTTGCGAACTGCGCTCTCTAATCGACCGGGATCCCGGAATGCGCCGGGACGACGATCTTGTCGTTGCGCAACTGAACTCATGCCGTCCGCGTTGGCGCGGCGTGTATAGTGGAGACCTCTCGCGCGCTGATCGCACCGGTCCGATCATTGCGGTGGTCGCGGTGCATGCCGCGCTGTTGTTCATGCTGCTTGGCATGGCGGGGCATCTGACCCCGGCGACGGTGCAAGAAACGCTTAAGCTGTTCGACGTGCGCGAGGTGCCGCCTCCGCCGGTGATCCCGCCGCCACCCCCGCCCAAGCCAAAGGAGCGCACCGCGCAATCCACCGCCAAGCCCAAGGCCGCGGCTCCCCCGGCGAAAAAGGCCGAAACGACGCCGATCGTGCTACCTAGGCCGAGGGTCGTGATCCCCGTCTCCGCAACAGTCGCGGTGGCCCCCAAGGCCGGGACGGGAACTGCTCCTTCGCAAGGGGCTTCGACCGCAGGGACCGGCTCCGGCGCGGGCGGGGTCGGTAACAGCACCGGTGGCGGGGGACACGGCAGCGGCAATGGCGGCAATGGCGACGACGGCAGCGGCACCCACCCCCGCCCGATGTTCCGCCCGCTTAATCCGAATGGTTTCCCGCGCGCGCTGACCGAGCCGCTCCCGCCCGGCGCGCGCGTACTGATCATCTTTACCGTCCGGGTCGACGGCAGCATCTCCGACTGTTCGGTGCGTCAGCCGAGCGGCAACCCGGCGCTGGACGTCCTCGTCTGCCAGGTGGCGACTCAGCGCTTCCGCTACGACCCCGCGCGCCACGCCGACGGCACGCCCTATGTCGCCAAGTCGGCCTATATGCAGGTATTCTAGCGTCCCGTTAGAATTCGGTATATGTGAGTCGGCCATCCAACAGGGAGGATGGACTCATGTTCAAATTTATCTCGTTGACCGGCGTGGTGGCCTTGGGGCTCGCTGCCGGACCCATTACGGCTGCTCCCGCAACACCCGCGCTGATCGCCGATGCCCTTGGTGCCGCTCCGGCCGCAGTGGCGCGGGGCGCAACGGTCATGGCTGGGGACAAAGTGCTGCGCAAGGGCAGCAATGGCTGGACCTGCATGCCCGATAATCCGGCCACTCCCGGGCGCGACCCGATGTGCCTCGACAAGAACGGGCTGGGTTGGGCGATGGCGATGATGGGACACAAGACTCCGCCAGCGGGCGCGGTCGGCATGGCCTATATGCTCAAGGGCGGGAGCGACGCGAACAATGTCGATCCCTATGCCAAGCATGCCGCCGGCAAGCCATGGATCGTCACCGGTCCGCATGTCATGATCCTGAGCGGCGACATGGCGCGCAGTTCGGGCTATCCGGCCGGGACCAGCCCCGACACGTCGAAGCCCTATGTGATGTTCGCCGGCACGCCCTACGAACATATCATGTTGCCGGTGCGGTAACGCCCGCGACCCTTCCCGCTCCGGCGGGAGGGGAAGGCCTTCATTTGACGTCGACGAACGGCATCGGTCCCCCACCGGTGTAGGTCGGCAGGCGGCCGACCCACTTTTCGACGGCGCATCTTGACGATCTCGGGGTTGGTGCGGATCGCCTCGGCTTCGACCTGAAACAAATTCGGCGTCGCCCTTCGCCATGGCCATGCGTGCGTCGGCGTTGGCCTTTGCGGTGGCGACATTGGCCTGCGCCGCGAGCGTCCCGCTTTACAAAAAAAGGGGCCAGAGCGCGTTGCTCCGGCCCCCCTGTAGTCAAGACCGCGTCAGGCCCATTTGGCCACGCCGCCGTGGCGCGAGCAGGCGCCTTCGCGCTGCTTGGAGTGGCTGTAGAAACCGTCCTTGCAGCGGCCGATGGCGCCGGCCGGGTTCTTGTCGTCGGAAGACGCGGCAGGCTTCGGCGCGGGCTTGGCGACCGGCTTGGCTACCGCGACGGTCTTGGCGACGGCAGCGGCCTTGCACACGGTCTTGTTGGAGTTGCCTGCCTTGGCGCAGTCATAGTTGCGCGTGGTGGTCGCGGTGGTGACCTGCTTGACGACCGGCTTGGCCGGGGTTGCCGCAGTGTGGCACGCGGTCTTGTTCTTGTTGCCGGCGAGGCGGCAGTCATAGTTGCGCTCGGTCTTGGTGACGGTCTTGGTCGCGACCTTGGCCGGAGCAGCGGGCTTGGCTGCGGCCTTGGCGGCCACCATCGGCTTGGCGGCGACCTTGGGTGCCGCTTTCGCAGCGGCCTTGCATTCGGTCTTGGTGGCATTGCCCGCCTTGGCGCAGTCATAGTTACGGGCGCTGGCCGGCGCCGCGGCGAGGCCGGCGGCGCCCAATGTCATCATGGCGACAAGAAACAAGCGGTTCATTGACACTCTCCCTCGAACGCGAGGCGCAGTTGATTCGGCACAGCGCGTCATCCCCCCATCCAAAGCGACGGGTCAACCGACTATCTCGCGGATCGCGACCCGGAGCAATGGCGCTTTTGGGGAATGAAAAAGGGGCAGGAGAATTGCTTCCCCGGCCCCGATTTTTCCGTTCGCGTGAAGGTGGGCTACTTACGCGCCCATCATCTCGGATACGTCGACCTTGACGCCCGGCCCCATGGTCGAGCTCAATGCGACCTTCTGAAGGTACTTGCCCTTGGCACCGGTCGGCTTGGCCTTGACGATCGCATCGACGAAGGCGTCGAAGTTCGCCTTGAGATCGGCCGCCGGGAAGCTCGCCTTGCCGATGCCGGCGTGGATGATCCCGGCCTTTTCGACGCGGAATTCAACCTGGCCCGACTTGGCGTCGGTGACCGCCTTCTTGACGTCCATCGTGACCGTGCCGAGCTTGGGGTTCGGCATCAGCCCCTTGGGGCCGAGAACCTTGCCGAGACGCCCGACGACACCCATCATGTCGGGGGTCGCGATAACGCGGTCGAAATCGATCTTGCCGCCCTGGATTGCTTCCATCAGATCTTCGGCGCCGACCACTTCGGCGCCCGCGGCGGTGGCTTCGTCGGCCTTGGCGCCGCGCGCGAACACCGCGACGCGAACGTCCTTGCCGGTGCCCTTGGGCAGGTTGACGACGCCGCGCACCATCTGGTCGGCGTGGCGCGGGTCGACGCCCAGGTTGATCGCGACTTCGAGCGTCTCGTCGAACTTGGTCGAGGCCATGCTCTTGAGCAGGCCGATGGCTTCATCGACCTGATAGAGCTTCATCGGCTCGACCTTGCCCGACTGGGCCTTCTGCTTCTTGCTGATCCTGGTCATGCGCTTAACCCTCCACGACCTGGAGGCCCATCGCGCGAGCGGAGCCTTCGATGATCTTCGTTGCGGCCTCGATGTCGTTGGCGTTGAGGTCCTTCATTTTCTGTTCGGCGATTTCGGCGCACTGGCTGCGCTTGATCGAGCCGGCCGAAATCTTGCCCGGCTCCTTCGAGCCCGACTTGAGCTTGGCCGCCTTCTTGAGAAGATAGCTGGCCGGCGGGGTCTTGGTCGCGAACGAAAAGCTGCGATCGGCGAACACGGTGATGACCGTGGGGATCGGCATGCCCTTTTCCATTTCCTGCGTGGCGGCGTTGAACGCCTTGCAGAATTCCATGATGTTGACGCCGCGCTGGCCAAGCGCCGGGCCGATCGGCGGCGAC
>JANXUU010000013.1 GCA_025356055.1 Sphingomonas sp.
CGGCGAACACGAGCGCGGCCGCGTGGACTCGGGCGCGCTCGTCTATACTGACCAGAAGGGGGATCCCATGAAGACGAAGCATTGGACGATGATTTTGCCGGGCGCGCTGTTGCTGTGCGCGACGCCTGCGATGGCGATCGAGCTCAAGGATGCGGTGCAGGCCGCACTAAACACCAACCCCGAAATCCGCCAGGCGGTATCGAACAAGACCGCAACGCGCGAAGAGCGCATCCAAGCCGAGGGCGAGTACCTGCCCAAGGTCAACATCGAGCTGTCGGCCGGCGCGCGCAACCTGCGCAACCCGACGCGCCGCGCGATCGGACTCGCCAGCCAGACGCTTTACCCGGTCGAGGGCGATGCCAATTTTGACTGGTTGCTCGCCGACAGTGGCGGTCGTCGCGCAGAAATCCGTCGCCAGGCTGCGCGAACCGACGGCGCCGCGGCGCGGGTCGACGAACGCTCGCAATATGTCGCGCTCAATGTTTCGCGTACCTATATCGACTATCTGCTCCAGCAGCGCCTGTCGGCGATCGCGACCGACAATGTCACCTTTCACGAGAAGCTGGCGGGCGATCTGCGCGAAGGCGTTTCTAAGGGATCTATCTCGATCGCGGACCAGCAGCAGGCAGAAGAGCGACTGCAGGCGGCGCGGGCTCGGGTTACCGAATCGAATGAAGATCTTGATACCGCCGCGATCACCTTCCGCCGCCTGACCGGCATCCCGGTCGACCAGGTTACAATGCCGCCTGAACTCTCGCAATTTCTCCCACCGACTCTGGACGAGGCCGAGAATATCGCGCGGTTGAACAATCCGCGCGTCCAGGAAGCGCTCGCCGACCTCACCGCCGCGCGTGAATTTCGCGAGGAAGCGGTTAGCGAACTTGGGCCCAAGTTCAGCCTCAACGGCCAGGCGCGCTATGGTAATGATATCGACGGGTTTCGCGGTCATACGACCGATTTTCTCGGCCGCTTCGTCATGAAGTGGAACGTTTTCAACGGCGGCATCAAGGAAGCCAATATCCGCGAGCAGGCGTCGCGCTCCGACGAGGCGCATGGCCGGCTGTTCGAACAGACCCGCAGCGCCGAGGAAGACGTCCGCAGCGCGTGGAGCCGCCTTACGAATCAGACTCGCCTGACCGGTGAGCTTGAGACCCAGTCGCGCGTCAGTGACGACCTGCTGCTGTCATACCGCGAGCAGTTCAACGTCGGTCGGCGCTCGCTCCTCGACGTGCTCGATACGCAGAATACGCGCTACAATGTTCAGGCGCAGCGTGAGACTGCTCGCCTTGGCAAGCTGTACGCACAATACCGCGTATTGGCCGCTGAGAACCGGCTGGTCGAGGCGCTCGGCGTGACCAAGCCGACGGCGGCATGGAGCACCGAACGGGCGCGTTACCGCATCAACCCGATTCCGCCGGGAGATATGCGCGAAGACAGCATGCCGTTGCCGGCGATGGGTCCACCCGCGCCGCGTCCGGTTCGCTAGCGAAGTTGGGGACAGGCGTTGAGTAGCATGAATTCGCTTGATCCCGCGCCTTCGCGTGAGATCGACCCTGTCCTCGACTGTCTGTCCTTCCTTGCCCGTCGCGCCGAACGCCCTTCGTCGCCAGTCCTGCTCCGCGCCGGGCTGGCGCTGTCGGAAAGCGGCAAGCTGCCGTTCCATCAGGTCGAGCCCGCGCTCGACCAGGTCGGGATGCGTGGCGAGCCGGTCAGCCGCAAGCTGAAGCGCTGGCCCGAGCGCGACCTGCCCGCGATCCTTGAACTCGACGACGAGCGCGCGGTGCTGCTGCTCGAACTCAACGCGGGGCAGGGGCTGGTATACGTTCCCGGGGTCGCCGAGCCGATGTGGACCGCACTCGACGAAATCGAGCCGCTGTTTACCGGCCAGGCGGTCGTGGTCGAGGCCGATCCGACGCGCGAGCGGCTCGCCGAACGGCCGTGGGACCATGCCAAGCACAAGCATTGGTTCTGGTCCGAAGTGTGGAAGGTGCGGCGCGAATTCTGGCCGGTGATGCTCGCCGCGCTTATCGTCAACCTGCTCGCTTTCGCGATGCCGCTGTTCACGATGAACGTGTACGATCGCGTCATCCCCAACAAGGCGGTGCCGACGCTGTGGGTACTAGCCCTGGGCGTGGTCATCGCGCTGGGGTTCGATTTCACGCTGCGCCTTGCGCGGTCACGGTTGATCGACGAGGTCGGACGCAAGCTCGATGCCAAATTCTCGCAAAAATTGTTCGAGAAGGTGATGAACCTGCCGCTCGCCGACAAGGCGGGAAGCACGGGTGCACTGGCCAAACGCGTCTCCGAATATGAGAATGTCCGCGATTTCTTCGCCTCGACCACGGTCGTGCTGGTGGTGGACATCAGCTTCCTCGTCCTGTTCCTAATGTTCATTGCTGTGCTCGCCGGTTGGCTGGTGATGGTGCCGATTGTAGGCATCGTCGTGATGTTCATTGCGGGTATCAGCCTGCAACGCTCGATGGGCCGCTCGGCGCTGGACGCGCAGGCCGATTCAAGCCTTCAGCATTCGGTGTTGGTTGAATCGATCGGCGGGCTCGAGACGCTAAAGGCGGCGCGCGCCGAGGGGCAGATGCTCGGCCGCTGGAAGCGCTATGCGGCGATGAGCGCTGGCACACAGGAACGCATGCGCCGCCACACTGCGGTCGCGATCAACCTCGCGTCGGGCGCGCAGCAATTGATCAGCATCGGGCTGCTCATCGGCGGCTTCTACAAGTTCAACGCCGGTGAAATGACGATGGGCGCGATCATCGCGATCGTCATGCTGGCGGGACGCGCGCTGTCGCCGATCGGCCAATTCGCCTTCCTCGTCACCCGCGCGCGCCAGTCGCTGACAACGCTCGACTCGCTCCAGCGGATGATGGAAGCGGCCGACGAGCGCAACGTCGCCGCGCGCAGTATCGTTCCCGAGATCCGCTCGGGCTCGATCGCGCTGTCGCATGCGGGTTTCCGCTATCCGGGCGCGTCGCGCGACAGTCTCTCGGAGGTTAATCTCACCATTCGCCCTGGCGAGCGAATCGGCGTCATCGGCCGCGTCGCATCAGGCAAGTCGACGCTGGGTCGCATGTTGTGCGGGCTTTACCCGCCGACCGACGGCGAGATGAATATCGACGGGCTCGACAGCCGTCAGTTCCACCCGCACCAGATCCGTGATGCCTTCCGCTTCGTCGGGCAAGATGCCGAACTATTCTCTGGGACGGTGCGCGACAACCTCATGCTTGGCGCGCCGCAAGCGGACGACCAGCAGTTGATCGATGCCGTGGTGCGCTCAGGCGCCGACCTGTTCCTGGCGCGCGATGCAGCAGGATTCGACTTGCCGGTCGGCGAGCGCGGGTCGCGGCTATCGGGTGGGCAACGGGCCATGCTGCTGCTCGCACGTTCGCTGGTGACCCCATCGAAGCTGCTGTTCCTCGACGAGCCGACCGGCGCAATGGATACCCAGACCGAAGCCTATTTTATTGACCATCTAAAGTCGGCGCTTGGCCCCCATCAAACTTTGGTGGTGTCGACCCACCGTCACCAGATGCTGTCGATCGTCGACCGGCTGATTGTGATCGACGCCGGGCGCGTCCTCGCCGACGGCCCGCGTGACGAGGTTATCGCCAAGCTGAACGCCGCCGCGCAACAGGAGAAGTCCCAGTGAACCGCGTCGTGCAGGCTTCGCTCGCCATCGCCGGCGCGCTGTCGATCGGTGCTGCGGCGTTGCTCGGCTTCGCGCCGACGCGCGGCATTGCCCACTCCGAGGCAACGACAATGGTCATGCCCCCGCGCGAGGCCGAGGCACTGGTCGCGGCGACGACCGGCGCGCAAGCCGCCGAGCAAGCGACCGGCAAGGACGCGCAGCTGGTCAACGCTTCGTTGCCGTTCACTGCCGCGCCGCTTCAGGCCGCACGCTCATTCACCGTTGCGGACTCATCGCTCGACCACCGCCGCGCGCTTTTGTGCCTGACGCAGGCGATCTATTACGAAGCTGGCTACGAGCCAGTCGAGGGCCGCCGCGCGGTGGCGCAGGTCGTGCTCAATCGCATGCGCCACCCCGCCTTTCCCAAATCAGTGTGCGGCGTAGTCTATCAGGGCTCGACCGGCGCGGTATGCCAATTCAGCTTCGTCTGTGACGGCGCGCTCTACCGCCGCCCGTCGCAGTCGGCGTGGAACGAGTCGGAAGTCGTCGCCGAGGCTGCGCTCGACGGCTATGTCGAACGCTTGGTCGGCGAAGCGACGCATTATCACGCCGATTATGTTGCCCCGCGCTGGGCACCGATGCTTGCCAAGGTCGCAAAATTGGGCACACACATATTCTACCGCTGGCCCGGTGCGTGGGGCACGCCCGCGGCGTTCACCGGCCACTATGCCGGGGAGCCATATGATCCCGCCGCGCTTCGTCCCCCTCCGCATGCGGGAGGTGTCGCCGGGACAACCGCCAACGTCGATCTTCCGCTAATCCCGTCGGGCCCGCCGATCGCACGTGCGCCGAACGATGTCGGCGGGCTGCTCGACACGAGCAAGGGATGGACGCTCGACATTCCCAAGCCTTCCGAAAGTGGCAGCGCGACGGCGCTGATTGCTTCGCAGGAGTCAAAACCGGCCGCCCAGGCGACCCCCGTCGGGACTGCCGCCGTCACAATTGTCGCGTCGCGTTAGGACAAGCCAATGGCCGCAATTCCGTTCACCTCCGCAACCGGCAAGCGCCGCCGCAAGCCGATGTCGTCGTCGGCGCGGGTAATCGTTATCGTCGCGGCGGGCTTCGCAGTCCTCATCCTGTGGGCGATGATCGCTCAGGTTGACGAAGTCACGCGTGGACAGGGCAAGGTCATCCCGTCGAGCAAGCTGCAGCTGATCCAGGCGTCGGACCCGTCTCGGGTGTCAGAATTGCTCGTCCGCTCGGGCCAGCGGGTTCGCCGTGGAGAGTTGCTGGCGCGTCTCGACAATACTGAAAGCAGCTCGCAACTGGGCCAAATCCAGGCCGAAACCCAATCTCTCGCGGCGCGCTCGTCGCGGCTTGAGTCAGAGGGTACCGGCGTCGGCCCGACCTGTGCCGGGGCCGATTGCGGTAGCGAATCCGCGCTGAAATCGGTCCGCCAGTCGGCGCTGCGCAGCAAGGTCGCTGCGCTCGAGGCCACCGCCGACCAGCGCCGCCGCGACGGCTCCGAAGCGCAAGCGACCATCAATTCTTTGACCGGAAGCCTCGCAATCGCTCTGCGGCAAGTGGCAATGGTAGAACCGCTCGCTGTCAAGAATATCGTACCCCAGACCGAATTGCTGGACAAGCGCAAGGAGGTCAACGACCTGCAGGGCCGGATCGCCGCCGCGCGCGAGCAGCAGGGGCGGGCAATGGCCGCAGTCCGCGAGGCCCAGGCGCAGGCCGCTGAGGCGCAATTCAGTTTCCGCCAGGACGCGCTCAATGAAGCGAGCCAGGTCAACCAGAAGATTGCGGTCAACGAAGAGTCGCTGCGCGGCGCCCGCGGCAAGCTCGACCGCACCGAGCTGCGCTCGCCGGTTGACGGCGTCGTCAACGATGTCCAGGTGACGACCATCGGCGGCTTCGTCCAAGCGGGTCAGAAGGTCATGGAAGTTGTACCGGTGGGCGAAAAATTACTCGTAGAAACCCGCGTGAAGCCAAGCGATATTGCCTTCATCAAGGTCAGCGACAAGGCGTTGGTCAAGGTCACCGCTTACGATTTTTCGACCTATGGCGGGCTCGATGGGCGCGTCGTGCAGGTATCGGCGGACTCGGTCTATGACGACAAAGACAAGGAAGCCTATTTTACCGTCATCGTCGAGACGACCAAGAGCTATCTCATGTCACAGGGTCGAGAGCTTCCCATCACGCCTGGCATGATGACCGACACGCAGATCATCACCGGGCGCAAAAGCGTGCTGAGTTATTTGTTGAAACCGGTGCTGAAGGCGCGCAGCGAGGCACTTCGCGAGCGCTAACGCCGGATAAGTGAGGCCAGCTGGTAGGTCGGCTGCGCGTGCTGAGCGATCGTGACCGGCGGCATTCCCCGGCGATATCCGTGGGTCCAGCTGCGCCGGCCCGAGAAGCTCATTACCGGGCGATAGTCATGCGCTTGCGAAGCGTCGAGCAACTCGTCGGAACCGCTGTCGAGCAGCCAGTATTTGCCCTCGGCACGAACGACTGCGACAGCATGATCCTGGCGACGCACCAAATCCCTGGCGATTACCAGATAGAGGTCGCGTTCGGCGAACCCGGCGCGTCGCAGCATCGCGAGCTTGGCGATGGCGAAGTCCTCGCAATCGCCCTTGCCGCGGCTGAGCGTCTGGGCCGCGGGGGCCCACAGATCCTCGACGCCATATTGGACGCGATCGGCGACGAAGTGAACACGTCGGTTGACGTAAAGATTGACCGCCTCAAGACGATGGAATGCATCGCGATCGGCAAGGGATGCTGCAAAGCGCGCGGCGGGCGCGTCGGGTGCACCATGTTCGATGCGTAGCCAACGCGATTGCAATGGTGACCAGCCGATCGGGAGCGCGACGCTGTCGAACACGTCGGGGCGGTCGATCGCCACCGGACCGCGAACGATGGCGCGAACGGCAAGGTCTGCTACGGGTGCGTTGATATCCGCGAGGCTTGCAGTGCTGAACAAGTTGGTGACGGGCGCTGCCGAAACGGAGACCGGCGCACCCTGCTGGGCCAGGAGACGATCAAGCGCACTCGTCGTGCCGAGGATCGCCTGACTCTTGCTGATCGTCATGAGGCTCGACGAAGAGGTGGCGGATTGGGCAGAGGCGATCGCCGGCAGGGCGACGAGGGCGAAGCCGGCAAGAAGGCGACGGCAGACGCGGTGAGCAACGAGGATTTCCATGAACCCGCTGTTCGCAGATCAAGGAGAAGACCCTCTTAAATGCTCTGGTTAAAAGGTTGGTAACTCGGCCGTATTTGCTTCGATGCCGAAAACGAACTTCTCTGCTTCCGCGTTAAACGAACCGGGTTGCTCGAGGTTTGACAGGTGGCCGGCGCCGGCGATCAGCTTGATCTGTGAGCCGTCGATCAGCGTGGCCAGTCCTTCGCTCAAGGCCGGCGGCGTAACCCGGTCGGAAACGCCGCACAGGATGAGCGTCGGGGCAGCAATTGTCGGCGCGCGATCTCGCTGATCGGCGAGCCATACCGCGCGGCTCGCGAAGCGGAAGGCTGACGACTCGATCCGTTGCATGACGGCCACCAGTCGGGAGGCGAGGGGGCTGTCCGAGCCGTCGGCAAGCAGATGCGGGATGCGGGCTTTTGCGAGCGCGGGCATATCGCGGCTCGCGGCGATCGACCGCCCGGCGATTGCCTCGCCGTCGGGGTGGCAAGCGAAGCTGTCGGCGAGGATCAGCGAGGCGAGGCGGTGTGGCGCGCGGTGGGCGATCGCGATCGCGACCACTCCGCCGAGCGATAGGCCGCAAAGATGCGCCCGGTCGATGGCGAGCGCGTCGAGCGCGGCAACGATTGCTTCAGCAAACTGATCGTGCGGGGCGCCGTCTCGTTCGACGAGCGGGTCGCTTGCGCCATAGCCGGGATAGTCGAAAGCGATGGTGCGGCGTGTGGTTCCGAAGTGCGCGAGCTGTGGATCCCAAGCCGATTTGTCCGAGCCGACGCCGTGGAGGAAAACAAGAGGGATGCCGCCGCTTCCCTGTTCACGATAGCCAATTGCGCCGAAAGGAGTGTTGATTTTCGCCATTGCCGATTGATGGGCAACGGGACCGCTTTTGTGAAGCGGATTCCCGCGCTACTTCGCTGACATGACCAGCATGACCAGCATGACCGTCAACGGCGAAGCGATTGCCTACAAACTCGATCCTGAAACGCCGCTGCTTTGGGCACTGCGCGATGCGTCGAATTTGACGGGTACGAAGTACGGTTGCGACAGTCGCGATTGCGGGGCGTGCACGGTGATCGTCGACGGGCGGGCAGTGACGAGCTGTTCGGTTACGATCGGGTCGCTCGAGGGGGCCGAAGTCACGACGATTGAGGGACTTTCACAAGGGCGGTCACACCCCTTGCAGCAGGCGTGGGCCGTGGAGCAGGTCAGCCAGTGCGGCTTTTGCGACCCGGGTTTCATCATGGCGATCGCGGCGCTGCTGAAGGCCAATTCCGACCCTGACGAGGAGGCGATTGCACAACTTCACCATCACTGCCCATGCGGTGCCTATTTGCGGGTCCGACTGGCGATCGCCCGTGCAGTCGCGATGATGGCAGGAGCGGTGGTCACTTCGCATGACACCACGGCAGGTCCGTTAAGCCCCAGCTCATCGCTACCGGAAGACAAGCTTTCCAAGAGCTGAGTGGGAGATTGTGATGCGTAAATTGGTTCTGGCAGCGGCGCTGGTCGGGGTTGCGCTTCCGGCACTCGCACAGGATCGCGAGGTGCGGGTCGAGCGCCGTGCAGCGCGCGCCGAGCAGCGCCAGCACGAGCCGCAAGCCGAACAGAGCGAGGCTCCCCGCGAGCGACCGAGGGTAGACCAGCGAGTCGAGCAGCCTCGTGTCGAGCAACAGCGCTTCGAGCAGCCTCGGGCCGACCAGTCTCGCTCTGAGCGCCCGCGGGCCGACCGGCAAATTCCGCAACGCGCGGAGCGGCCGCGGATCGACTGGCGGCAGGCGCGTCACGGCTCTGACGATCAGCAAGGCATTGGTAAGGGCGATCCACGAGAATGGAACGGCCAGCGCGACGGCCGTCAGTGGAACGGTCGGTCGCGCGAGGATCAGCCGCCCGTAAATCGACCAGGGATGAGCCAGCCGCCGCTTGTGCAGCAGCCCGGCGGCCAGCGGTGGACGGGGCAGCAGAGCGATAGCCAGCGTTGGGCAAGCCATCCCGACGAGCATCGCTGGTCGAGCGATTGGCAGCGCGACTCGCGCTATGACTGGCGACGCTATCGTGACCATAACCGCTCAGTGTTCCGCATCGGCAGCTATTACGACCCGTTCGGCTGGGGCTATCGCCGGGTCAATGTCGGCTTCACCTTGTTTGCGGGCTATTATTCACGCGATTTCTGGCTTGACGATCCGTGGCGATATCGCCTTCCGCCGGTTTATGGGCCTTATCGCTGGGTGCGCTATTACAACGACGCGCTGCTGGTCGACCTCTACTCTGGCCGGATAGTCGAGGTAATCCCCAACTTCTTCTGGTAGAACGGGAAAGCCGTTGGTCGAAAGGGCGTTGCGGGCGGCACCCGTGGCCCCTTTGCACGACGTCATTTTCATGCTTTGTCTCGAGGAATTCCGATGTGCCTCTCACTCGTCGCCACCGCGTCTCTGATGGCTCTTGCGGCGGGGCTTGGCGGTTGCGCGACGACAATGGCGACACCCGTTCCGCAACCGTCGTCGATCGCGCAGACCGCTGCGCAAAGTCCGCACGATGCGCTGTTCCATCTGTTTAAGGACGACGACGAGGCGAGCCTCAAGCTTAATCCAATGAACGCCATCTATCGCGGCGATTTGCGCTATGCTGATCAGTTCGGGGACTATGTCACCGACGCCTATTACGACGCAACGCGGGCTCAGGCGCAGGCGTCGCTCGGACGACTTCAAGCGATCGATCGCAGCAAGCTCGACGAGACGGACCGCATCGCCTATGACGTGTTCGACTACAGCTCGCGCGATGTGATCGAAGGGCTGTCGCCGGCGATCCTGCCACTGACCCGGGTGCGGCCGCTCAACCATTTCTTCGGATTCCAAAGTGCTTATCCGACCTTCGCCAGCGGCAGGGGCGGAGCGCCGTTCGCAACGCTTGCCGACTATGACAACACCCTCAAGCGCCACGCGGGTTATGTGACTTGGATCGACGGGGCAATTGCGCGGTTCAAGGAAGGCGAAGCGAGCGGGGTTGTAGAGACCAAGCTGACCATTCGCAACGTCATCGAGCAGCTCGACAACGAGCTCAAGTTGAAGCCCGAAGAGTCACAATATGATGGGCCGGTGAAGCAATTCCCGGCGAGCTTCTCGGTCGCCGACAAGGCGCGGCTGAGCGCGGCGTATCGGGCGGCGATCGTCGACCAGCTGCACCCTGCGACGAAACGTCTGCGCGACTTCCTCGCCAACGAATATCTGGGCCATGCCCGCGATGGGGCGGGCGAGATGTACATGAAGGGCGGGGATGCGCTGTACCGCTATCAGATTCGCTCGACGACGACGACCAGCATGACGCCCGAGCAAATCCACGGGCTCGGCCTAACCGAGGTTGCGCGGATCACCGACGGGTTCAAGGGGGTTCAGCAGGAGGTTGGTTTTAAGGGCACGTTGCCGCAATTCTTCGACTATATGCGCACCAGTCCCAAATTTCAGCCCAAGTCGCGCGAGCAGATGGCGGCGGACTTCCATACCATCCAGGCGCGGGTCGAGACGCAGCTGCCGAGCCTGTTCTCGACCATGCCCAAGGCGAAGCTAGCGATCCGGCCGTACGACCCGACGATCGAGAAATTCCAGGCAGGCGGCAGTTATGAGCAGGGCACGCCCGACGGGTCGCGGCCGGGGACTTTCTATTACAATGGCTACGATCTGCCGTCGCGCAGCACGTGGGAGGACACCACGCTGTTCCTGCACGAAGGCGAGCCGGGGCACCATTTCCAGATCAGCCTGGCGCAGGAGAATGAGGCGCTGCCGCCGTTCATGCGATTCGGCGGGAACACCGCCTATGCCGAGGGGTGGGCGCTGTATTCGGAGACGCTGGGCTACGACATGGGCTTCTACAAGGACCCCTATGCGCGGTTCGGGACGCTCAACGACGAAATGCTGCGGGCGATGCGGCTGGTGGTCGACACCGGCATCCACTCGATGGGTTGGACGCGCGAGGCCGCGATTGCCTACATGCTCGGGCATTCGGGGATGGGCAAGACCGACGCCACCGCCGAGGTCGAACGCTATATCGCGATCCCGAGCCAGGCGACGGCGTACAAGATCGGTGCGCTGACCATCCAGCGGTTGCGGCGGAAGGCCGAGACGGAGCTTGGGCCGAAGTTCGAT
>JANXUU010000015.1 GCA_025356055.1 Sphingomonas sp.
TCGGCGGACAGGATGGAGGGAGCGATGATCGTCATGGGGTCGATTAGCGCCTATTCCCGGGGGGCGACAAGGCGCGCGATGAAGAAGCCGTCGAGCCCGCCCTGCTCCTCGATGAGGCCGGGAAGGATGCGGACGAAACCGGCGTCGGTTGGGGTCACGAAATCGGGGAGTTCGCCGGGCCTTGGGGGGTCTATCGCAAAGCCGGGGTGAGCGGCGAGGAAGGCTTCGACGATTGCCTCGCCCTCTTCGGGCTCGAGGCTGCACGTCGCGAAGATGAGCCTGCCGCCGGGAGCGACGAGGGTCGCGGCGTGGGCGAGCAGCTTTGTTTGCAGCTCGACGGTTTCTTCGATGATGGCGGGGCGGGCGCGGTAGATCACCTCGGGGTGGCGGCGAAGCGTTCCGGTCGACGAGCAGGGCGCGTCGACCAGGACTGCGTCGAAGGTGCGGTCCGGCGCCCAGGTGAGCGCGTCGGCGGTGACGAGTTCGGCAGCGAGCCCGGTGCGGTCGAGATTCTGCTGGAGGCGGGCTAGTCGGCTCGGCTTGCGATCGAGTGCGGTGACGGCGTGGCCGGCGGCGGCAAGCTGCATGGTCTTGCCGCCGGGAGCAGCGCACAGGTCGAGGACGGTCTTGGCATCGGACGGAATGAGACGCGCCGGGAGCGAGGCGGCGAGGTCCTGGACCCACCACCCGCCCTCGCCAAAGCCCGGCAACTCCGCGACGTTGGAGGAGCGGTCGAGGCGGGCATGGCGCGGGGCCAGCGAAGTCGCGTCGGGGAAGGTGTTCGCCGACTCCTCGTCCTTGAAGCTCAAGTCGAGCGGCGGGCGCTGGGCAATGGCGCGGCGTGCGGCCTCGACCATTGGCGTGCCCCAGGCGCGGCGCCAGCGCTCTGCGACGATCAGGGGAAGGCGCGGAAATTGAAGCTGGGGCAGGCCCTGGCGGAGGAGGGTGCCGAGCACGCCGTGGACCAGCCGTCGCGGGCCGCCGTCGACCAGCGGCAGCGCGGTCGCGACAAGGGCGTGATCGGGAGTGCCGAGTGCGATCTTCTGAGCGAGTGCCATCCGCAGCACCATCCGCGCCTTGGCATCGTCGGCGAGCGGCAATCGGGTCGCGCTGTCGATCATCAGGTCGAGATCGGGCAGCCAACGCAGCGTCTCCCCGGCGATGGCGAGCGCCAGCCCCTGGTCGGCGGGGGGAAGGTGCGGCCCGCCCTGCCCCGCCGCCTCGAGCGTCTGGCCACGGCGCAGAACGCCGTCGAGCATCCGCAGCGCGGCGGCGCGTGCGGGGAGGCCATCGGGGTTTTGGTCAGGGCGCGAGACAGGATCAGTGCTGGGGGTTGGCATGGGAGCCTTTACGCACCAATTGTCATTTTATGAAACGTCCAGATAATCTAGTCGCCCTCAAGACGCTCACCCCCTCGCCGCCGGTGCCCCAGCCCGAGGCGGTAACGCCGCCGCCACCCGCGGGCGAAGAGGAGAAGCCCGACCCGACGCGCTATGGCGACTGGGTCAAGAAGGGCATCGCGATCGATTTCTAATGATGTTCGGGACGGGTTGGGCGCGAGAGGAGGCCCTCGAGGACTTCGTCGACCCCGGCCGCGCCTGACAGGAGCGCGGCGACGGCGGCGACGATCGGCATGTCGATGCCTTTTGCCTTCGCCAGCCGGTCGAGGACGGGGGCGGTGAAGGCTCCTTCTGCTACCGTGCGGCGGTCGGCCATCAGTGCGGACGCAGCGCGACCTTCGCCGAGGCCCTTGCCGAGGGAATAGTTGCGCGAGCTTGTCGACGAGCAGGTCAGGACGAGGTCGCCGAACCCCGACAGCCCAGCGAGTGTCTCGCGCCGCGCGCCCATGGCGAGACCGAAACGGGTCATTTCGGCGAAGCCTCGCGCGATCAGCGCGGCGCGCGCGTTCTGGCCGAGGCCCCGGCCCTCGACCACCCCGCAGGCGATGGCGAGGACGTTCTTGACCGCGCCGCCGACCTCGGCCCCGGCGACGTCGTCGGTGGCGTAGGTGCGGAAGGTGGGCAGCGAGAGCCGCGCGCGCAGGGCCACGCCGAGGGCTTCGTCCTCGCAGGCGAGCGTGACCGCGGTGGGGAGGCCGGCGGCGACTTCGTGGGCGAAGGTCGGGCCCGACAGGATGGCGATGCCGGAGGTGGGGCAGGTCTGGCGGGCGACGGTGTGGAGGAGCTCGCCGGTGCCTTCCTCAATGCCCTTTGCGCACAGGACGAGCGGGAGGCCGCAGGCAGGCGCGGCGGCGAGGACCGCGCGCATGTGCTGGGCGGGGGTGACGACTAGCCAGGCGTCGCAGGTCGCGAGATCGGCGAGATCGCTGGTTGCACGGATTGCGGGCGAGAGGGGTATGGCGGGCAGGAAGACGCTGTTTTCGTGATTCGAATTGATGCTCGCGACGACGTCGGGTTCGCGCGCCCAGAGGAGGGTTTCGCGGTCGCCGGTCGCGGCGACTTGTGCCAGCGCCGTGCCCCACGCACCGCCGCCGATAATGCCAATGCGGTCTATGTTCATGCCTTCACTCCTGCTCCGCGCACCTTGTCGGCGGAGGCGTCCAACGGCCAACGCGCGCGCGCGGGGGCATCGAGCGGATCGGTCAGGCCCAGCGCGAATCGCTCGGCCCCGGCCCAGCCGATCATCGCGGCATTGTCGGTGCACAGCCAGCCAGGGGGGACCGAGAAGGCGCGGCGTTTTTGTTGGGCCAGCTCGGCCAGGGCGGACCTGACGGCGCCGTTGGCGGCGACTCCACCGGCGACGACCAGGGTCGGAGCGTTGCTTGTCGCCAGCGCTCGCGCGGTGCGGTCGACGAGGCAGTCGATGACGGCTTGCTGGAAGCTGGCGGCGATGTCGGCGGGTTTGTGGACCCCGCTCGCCGCGGCACGCTGGACCGCGCTCTTGAGGCCGGCGAAGGAGAAATGGGGTTCGGATGTGCCGACCAGCGGGCGGGGCAGCGGGACGGCGCGCGGGTCGCCCTCGAGCGCCAATTGCTCGACCGCGGGGCCGCCGGGATAGGGCAGACCGAGGAGCTTGGCCGACTTGTCAAACGCCTCCCCGGCGGCATCGTCGATGGTCGTGGCGAGGCGGCGATAGTCGCCAACTCCGCGCGCTTCGAGCAGCTGGCAATGGCCTCCGGACGCGAGCAGCAGAAGGTAGGGGAAGGCGAGGTTGGGGTCGGCTAGGCGCGGCGAGAGGGCGTGGCCTTCAAGATGATTGACCGCGATCAACGGCTTGCCCGTGGCGAGCGCGAGGCCCTTGCCGGCGAGCAGCGCGACCATGACGCCACCGATCAGCCCCGGGCCGGCGGTGGCGGCGATGGCGTCGAGATCGGCGGGGACGACTCCGGCTTCGTCCATGACGCGGCGAATCAGGCCGGGGAGCATCTCTACATGGGCACGCGCGGCAATTTCGGGGACGATTCCGCCGAACGGACGGTGGGCGTCGTCCTGGCCAATGACGGCCTGCGCGAGGATCACGCGTTCGCTGGTGACGAGCGCAGCGGCGCTGTCGTCACACGAGGATTCAAGGCCGAGGATCAGCGCCATGACGCGGCCTTTGCCCCAGCCCATCGATTGGGGCTAGTGTGGCACGTCATGACTCGCCCGATCATCCTTGGGACTCGCGGTTCGCCGCTTGCGCTGGCGCAGGCGCGGCAGGTCGTGGCGCGACTGGAAGTGGCGCATGAATGGCCTGCGGGGACGGTCGAGATTCGCGTCGTCAAGACGACTGGCGACCGGGTGCAGGATCGGCCGTTGTCAGAGATCGGCGGCAAGGCGCTGTGGACCAAGGAACTCGATGCGGCGCTATTGGCCGGCGAGACGGACATTTCAGTCCACTCGATGAAGGATGTCGAGAGCGAGCGGCCGCCGGAGTTGTGCATTGCAGCAATTTTGAAGCGGGCCGACACGCGCGATCGGTTGATCGGGGCGGAAACGATCGCGGCGCTCAAGCAGGGGGCGGTGGTCGGGACGTCGTCGCCGCGGCGCGCGGCGCAGCTGCTGGCCCTTCGACCGGATCTCAAGATCGTACCGATTCGCGGTAATGTCGAGACGCGGCTGGCGAAGCTGGCGGCGGGAGAGTGCGACGCGACGATGCTTGCCGCGGCTGGGCTCGACCGGCTTCATCATGGCGATATCGGCAGTCCGCTCGACGATCTGTTGCCCGCGCCGGCGCAGGGAGCGATCGGGGTCGAGTGTCGCAAGGACGATCATGACATGCGCCGCGAAATCGCGCACATTAATCACCCGGCGACTTTCGCAACGGTTTCCGCCGAGCGCATTTTCACGCGGACGCTGGGCGGGACGTGTCATTCGCCAGTGGCGGCGCTGGCGACGATCGGGCCTGACGGAATTCACCTGCGCGCTGAACTATATAGCGAGGACGGGCGTGAGGGGATTGCGGACGAAGCGCGCTTTGCGGAAAGCGACCTTGAAGCTCCGGCGGCGCTGGCGCGCGCCATGCTGGGGCGCGCCCCGCCCGAGATCGCGCGATTGTTCGACGCCGGATGAGGCGGCTCGTCCTGCTTCGCCCCGAGCCGGGGACCAGCGAGAGCGCGGGACGAGCGGCGGCGCTGGGGATCGAGGTGATCAAACTGCCGCTGTTCGAAGTGGTGCGGGTGGCGTGGGCGGTGCCCGATCCGGCGGCGTTCGATGCCTTGCTGCTGACCAGCGCGAACACGATTAGTCATGGTGGTGCGGGGCTCGAGCGGCTTCGGCGGCTGCCGGTGCAAGCGGTCGGCGAAGCGACCGCCGAAGCGGCGCGCGGCGCGGAGTTCAGTGTGGCAAAGGTCGGCGGGGCGGGGGTCGATGCGCTGCTCGCCGGGCTTCCGAAGGGGATGCGGTTGCTTCATCTCGGCGGAGAAGAGCGGACCGCGCCGCAAGCACATGGCGCGCACATCACGCCGCTAACGGTCTATCGCGCGGCGACGTTGGATTTGATTGCTGGCGACCTTGAATCGATTGGAGGTGCGGTCGTGGCCGTTCATTCGCGTCGCGCGGGCGAGCGGCTGGCCGAACTAGTGGCGGATCGCAGATCGACTGACGTGGTGGCGTTGAGCGACGAAGCGGCGGCCGGGCTGGGCTCGGGGTGGCGGTCGATCACGGTCGCGCCGCGGGCAAGCGACGCCGCGCTGCTGGCCCTTGCCGCCGAGCTGTGCTTATAGAGCGGTCAATGACGGCTCGACCCAATTGGACCGCGCGCCTTGCCGGGGCGCTGCTGTTGCTGATCGCCGGGGCGGCGCTGGCGACCTGGGTGCTGGCGCGATCAGCGCCTGCCGCGCAGTTGTTCGGGGTCGCGCCACGGGCGCCGATTGAAGTCCCCTTGGCCGCCGCCACACCCCAATCGATGCTTGCGGCGCCTCCTCCTCAGGAAGCCATGCGCCTGGCCGCGGTCGAGGGACGACTGGCGGCGGTCGAAAATGCGACCCAGCGCGCGCAGGGTTCGGCGGGGCGGGCCGACGCGCTGCTCGTCGCCTTTGCCGCGCGGCGCGCGATCGATCGCGGGCTGGCGTTGGGCTATCTCGAGCCGTTGCTGGTCGAGCGATTCGGGAGCGCGCATGAGCAGGCGGTGGCGACGATCATCACCGGTTCGCGCCAACCGGTGCGCCTCGACGCGCTGATCGACCAATATAATGCGCTCGGCGACGCACTGCGCCAGCCGGGCCCCGACGAGAGTTGGTGGACTGGAGTTCGCAGCGAGCTCGGCGGGCTGGTCAGCATTCGCCGCGCCGACATGCCCTCGGTCCGCCCGCAGGCGCGTTTCGATCGTGCCGAAATGCGCTTGCGGCGGGGTGAGGTAGACGGCGCCCTGACCGAGACGATGCGGCTTCCGGGAGTGAGCCGAGCGGAGCCGTGGGTGGCGAGCGCGCGGCGTTATATCGCGGCGCATCGGGCACTGGACGAGATCGAAAGTGCCGCATTGTTGCCGGCCGTGGCGCCGGCACAGGCGGCAGCCCCAGCAGGAGCGCTGCCACCGGCGAAGTCGTGATCGGCCCTGGAATGGCGCTCGCTAAGTGAGCGGCAGCCAGGTTCGTAGCGGAGCGCTCATCAGCCTCGTTGCCAATGCCCATGCAGCTCCGATGGTCCCAGCCAACGATGCCGTGACTGCCTCGCGCTCCAGCCTACGGCTTGACTGCATCTGGTCGAGGTAACCGTAGATATAGCGCTTGAGCATCGTCGCGGGTCGGCGACCGAGTGCACGCTGACCCGGGCTTCGATCATTCGCTCGACAAAAATGAGCGGAACGATTTTTTGTGTGATGCGTCATGACTTGGCGCTCAAAAAGTCATGACCTCGCGCTCAAAAGGGGTAGCAGCTATGAAACATTATCTGCTTGCTGCGGCTGCATTGGCGGCCATCGCATCGCCCGCAGTTGCGCGCGACCACGAATGGTATGTCGGCGTCGAGGGCGGGGCAATCCGCCCACAAAAGACGCACTTCGACTATTCCGCAGTGCGGAACGGCACGCAAATCAATGTTCCGGGCGGGGTAAGTATCAAGCACAAGACCGGTATCGATGCGGACGTCATTGGCGGGTATGATTTTGGGTTGATCCGAGCGGAGGCAGAGATCGGATACAAGCGGGCCGGCTTTAAAAATGCTACCCAGGCCTTCGGCACCTACAATGTGAATGGCCACACCTCGGTCCTTTCATCGATGGGCAATCTTCTGCTCGATTTCGGGGCGGGAAGTGGTGTGAGGTTTTATATTGGCGGAGGTGCCGGAGTAGCCCGCGTCAAGTATGACATCTCAGCCTCTTCGCTCGGGTTGGGCACTCCTAATCTAGTCGTTCGGAAAGCCAAGTTCGCTTATCAGGGCATTGCGGGTGTCGCATTCCCCATTAGCGAAAATATCGACCTTGGGCTCAAGTATCGCTATTTCAACGTAGGAAAGCTGAATTACCATGACGCCGTCGGTGGCGATTATCACGGTCGGTTCCGTTCGAGTTCGTTGCTCGCGAGCCTGATCTTTAACTTCGCTCCGCCGCCAGCACCGGTCGTGGTCGCGCCGCCGCCGCCGCCGCCGCCTCCTCCTCCTCCGCCCGCCACCCAGACGTGCGCCGATGGGTCGGTCATCGACGCCACGGCGTCATGCCCGCTCCCGCCGCCGCCGCCGCCGCCGCCTCCGCCTACACGAGGAGAGCGCGGATAGAGATTATTCGCGTTTCAAGCGACATGTTATCCCCGTCGGGCAACCTGCGGGGATTTCCATATTTGCGCGAAACTTCTCCGTACCCCGGAAATTCGGGGGGCATGACAGCCATGGAGATCTCGTTCATTCTATTGGACGGTAACTTCTGAATCGAAAGCGGACATTCGAAGGTTCGAGGCGGGATGTCGCTCTCCCCGATTGCCAAACGCCACTTTGCGCATATGGTGCGCGGCATCATGAAGCGCGATAAGGGTCGCGTCTGAGGGGGTCGTTATCATGCGTCATCTGGTCATCATTCCGTTCCTGCTGCTGGCCGCCTGCTCGGACGACGCGCCGCCGGTCGACAAGCGCGCTGGCGAAGCCAAACAGCTTGCCGCGGGGGGCTATGCGGTGGACGCCAAGGTCGAGAGCATGACCGCCTCCGATAAGGGCCCGCCGGCGAGCAAGGCCAAGCCGGGCGACATCATCAAGCTGGCGGGCTGCGTCGCCGCCGACGGGACTCCCGATGCCAGCCTGTTCGTCCACCCGGGCGACCAGTGCCGGGCGACGCAGAGCTACACCCGCGGCGCCCTGCTCAACATCCAGTATAATTGCACGCGGAAGGGCGGGGCGGGGTCGGTCAACTATTCGGTCGACGGCCAGTTCACCGCCAACGCCTTCACCGCCAAGGTAACCGAGGGAACAAGCTTCTCGACGCCCGACGATTACGTCCTGGTAACCAATGTGACCGGCAAGCACATGGGAGCTTGTCCCGCCCCGGCACCGAAGGCAAAAAGCTAGGGAGCGGAAGCGCCGACCCGAGCGTTAGCCCGCCCATGAATGCTGTCATCCTGATCAACCGGAGCGGCGGGACCGCCAAGGGCGACCCCGAGATCGGGGCCAAGGTCGAGGCGGCAATGCGCGCCGCGGGGATCGCGGGCGAGGTCGAACTGCTCGACGGCGCAGGGGTGGCGAAGCGCGCCAAGGAGGCAGTCGCAGCCGCCGCGAAGCTGATTATCGCCGGCGGCGGCGACGGGTCGATCAGCGCCGCGGCGGGGGCGATCGCGGGAAGCGAGACGGTGCTCGGCATCTTGCCGCTGGGTACATTGAACCATCTGGCGCGCGACCTCGGCATCCCGTTCGATATCGACCAGGCGGCGGCGATCATCGGCAGGGGCGACGAGCGGCGGATCGACGTCGCCGAATTGAACGGCCGGGTGTTCGTCAACAACAGCGCGCTCGGGCTCTACCCGCTGATGGTGGTCGATCGCGATGCGCAGGAGAAGCGGCTCGGGCGGTCGAAGAAGGTCGCGATGGCGGTCGCCGCCGCACGGACAATCGTCCGCTTCCGCCACAGCCGGGTGACGATATGCGCCGACGGCGACCGGCTGCCGATCGAAACTCCGCTGCTGTTCATCGGCAATAATGACTATGACGTGGCGCTGCCCACGGCGGGCAAGCGCGAGACGCTCGACAGCGGCCAACTTTGCGTGCTGGCGCTGCGCAAGAAGGGGCGATGCGGGATGTTTGCCGCGGCGGTGCGCGCACTGCTCGGGTGGAGCCGCGACGACGACATGATCCGGCTGGATGCGGTCGAGGAACTGCGCGTCGAGAGCCACCGGAGCCATCTGACCGTGTCGATCGACGGCGAGACCGAGCAGCTTCCGTCGCCGCTCACCTACAAGATCCGCAAGGGCGCGCTGCGCGTGATGGCACCGATCGTCGAACCGCCGAAGCGATGAAGCGGTCGCCGCGGATGCGCTGCCGCTCGATGCCAGCGTGCAAGGGGCGATGGCCGATCCGAACAGCTTTGATCGGGCGCACGGCCCGGGGGATGGGTATTACACTTATTCCAACATGGATCTTCCGATCGTCGCGAGCGTGGTGGAGCGCGCGACGGGGGAGCGGTTCGACCGGTTGATGAAGCGGCCGGTGATCGATCCGTTGAAGCTCGATGCCTGCTATAATTGGCCGACGTGCGGCGATGCGGCGCTCGCCCATGCGGTCGAACTCGACGGGGTGCGGAAACTGTCGCTCACCTCGGTCGAGACGATGATCGCGCCTGTTGTGGAGCTATGACGGCCGCAACGGCGATACCGATGGCTGGTTCGTCTGCCGCTATGGGCTGGCGGGCGCGGGGTGGCCTATTACGTCACCGGTCTGAACGACCATCCCGAACGCGGCCGGGGCGGTTTCTTCGCGGCCGAGGAGCGCGCCTTCCGCGCCGCGCTCGGTTTGTCGCATTCGCGCCACTAGGGGACGGATTTTTTAACTTTCGGTAAATTTGGTCTTGCGCTCCGCCCCCGATTCAAACACTATCCCTTGTGTAACGCCGGGGGGCTCTCTCAACACCTAGTAGTTGGGGCCGAATATAGCTATATTCGGAACGGGTCCGCGCGCGCCCTGTGGATATCGGGGACGAGCGCCAGAAAAAGCCCCGCGACGGTGCGAATTGGGCTAGGCTCCGACCCATGGTCGCGAGTCGAACAGACATAGAACAAGGGGGGCATCGCGCTCCCGCGAAAGAACAGGAGCCGGTGATGGATTTCGCAAGCAGCAGCACGGTCGACGCGGGCGACGTGGCGCCGGTGCGCGACAGCAAGTCGATCGATACGCGCGCCTTCAACGTGGTCACCGACCCCAGCCGCGATGCGCTGCTGACCGATTTTGGCAAGGAGACGCTCAAGGATCGCTATCTGCTTCCGGGCGAAAGCTATCAGGATTTGTTCGCGCGGGTCGCCTCGGCCTATGCCGACGACCAGGACCATGCCCAGCGGGTCTATGAGTATATCTCGAAGCTGTGGTTCATGCCCGCGACCCCGGTTCTGTCGAACGGCGGGACCGGGCGCGGCCTCCCCATCAGCTGCTATCTCAACTCGGTGTCGGACAGCCTCAACGGCATCGTCGACACGTGGAACGAGAATGTCTGGCTGGCGTCGAAGGGCGGCGGGATCGGGACGTACTGGGGCAATGTCCGCGGTATCGGCGAGCCGGTTGGATTGAACGGCAAGACCAGCGGGATCATCCCGTTCGTGCGCGTGATGGACTCATTGACGCTCGCGATCAGCCAGGGTTCGCTTCGGCGCGGGTCGGCGGCCTGCTACCTCGACGTCTCTCACCCCGAGATCGAGGAGTTCCTCGAGATCCGCAAGCCATCGGGCGATTTCAACCGCAAGGCGTTGAACCTGCACCACGGCGTGTTGATCACCGACGCGTTCATGGAAGCGGTCCGCAACGGCGATGAATTCATCCTGCGCAGCCCCCGCGACCAGACCGAGCGGGGCAAGGTCGATGCGCGTTCGCTGTTCCAGAAGCTGGTCGAGACGCGGCTGGCGACGGGCGAGCCGTACATCATCTTCATCGACCAGGTGAACCGCTCGATGCCCAAGCATCACCGTGACCTTGGGCTGAAAGTTACGACATCGAATCTGTGCAGCGAGATCACGCTTCCCACCGGCAAGGATCACCTCGGCGCCGAGCGTACCGCAGTCTGCTGCCTGTCCTCCCTCGCGCTCGAGACGTGGGACGAGTGGAACGGCGACAAGGACTTCATCGAGGACGTGATGCGCTTTCTCGACAATGTCCTGTCGGATTACATCGCCCGCGCCCCCGACGAAATGGCGCGCGCCAAGTACAGCTGCGAGCGCGAGCGGTCGGTTGGCCTCGGCGTGATGGGTTTCCATTCGTTCCTGCAGGCGCGCGGCCTGCCGTTCGAAGGGGCGATGGCCAAGTCGTGGAATTTGAAGATCTTCAAGCATATCCGCGCACAGGTTGACGAGGCTTCGATGATGCTGGCGCAGGAGCGCGGACCGTGCCCCGACGCCGCCGACATGGGCGTGATGGAGCGGTTCAGCTGCAAGATGGCGATCGCGCCGACCGCGTCGATCTCGATCATCTGCGGCGGGACGAGCGCGTGCATCGAGCCGATCCCGGCCAATATCTACACCCACAAGACGCTGTCGGGCAGCTGGTCGATCAAGAATCCCTATCTCGAGAAATTGCTGGCGGAGAAGTCGAAAGACAGCGCCAACGTGTGGAACTCGATCCTCGAGCAGGGCGGGTCGGTCCAGCACCTCGATTTTCTCAGCCAGGAGGAAAAGGACACCTACAAGACGTCGTTCGAGATCGACCAGCGCTGGCTGCTCGAACTGTCGGCCGACCGCACCCCGTTCATCGACCAGGCGCAGTCGCTAAACCTGTTCATCCCCGCCGACGTCGACAAATGGGACCTGATGATGCTCCACTTCCGCGCATGGGAGCTGGGCATCAAGTCGCTCTATTATCTGCGCTCCAAGTCGGTCCAGCGGGCCGGGTTTGCCGGCGGGGTCGAGGCCGACAACACCGCCGAGCCGGCCAAGTATGAGCTTCCTACGACCGATTATGACGAGTGTCTCGCATGCCAATGATCCGGGGGATCATTGGACGAGACACTCTGGCGTGTCAGTGATCGACCGATGACCCCTGCCAATCTCATCTTTACGATCGTTGGTATTGCCGTGCTCATCGCCGGGCTGATTACGTTGCTGCGCCCGTCGCTGGTCCGCGCGCTGTTTGGGATGAAGGACAGCGAACCCGCAAAACATGGCTTGCTTATTGCCGGCATGATGCTCGCCGCGTTCGGAACGTTGCTTGCCGGCTTCGCGATCGGCTATTCGACGGTCAAGCCGCTCGACATGAACCTGGGCGCGAGCCAGTGAACTGGCGGCGCTATCACCGCTGGCTGGCGGTTCCGTTCGGGCTGATCCTGCTGTGGGTCGCGTTGACCGGGATCGCGATGCAGGGGCTGGAGATTTACGACAAGGGCCTGTTCGGCGACGACGATGACCGGCCCGCGCTGGTCACGTCCCTTCCCGCCGCTGCCGCCTCCGCCACGCCAGTCCCGCCGCGCCCGCAGCAGAGCAAGGCGCATCAGCTCCACGAACTCGTCCAGCACCTCCACTCGGGCGAATGGTTCGGCCCGTTCGGGACGATCGTCCAGACCCTCGCCGGCCTCGCGATGCTGTTCTTCACCGTCTCGGGAATGTGGCTGTACTTCGTCATGTACCCCCGCCGCAGCCACAAGCATCACGACGGCAGGAAGCTGTTCTGGTGACGGATCCCGCCACGCCCACGACCGGCGATTATGCCGGTTACACCGACTGGAAGTCGTGGGACGCGGCTGCGTTCATGGCGCCCGCTGTCGATGAGTGCGCCTATTACGCCGCCGAGCTTCGCGGGCACGCCATCGCCGGAAAGCCGATCCTCGAGCTCGGGTTCGGCAATGGCGGCTTCCTCGCCTGGGCGAAGGATCAGGGCGCGGTACTCCACGGTACCGAATTGCAGGCCGAGCTTGCCGCCCGAGGGGCCGCCGCGGGGATCATCGTCGAGCCCGAGGACATCGCGACCCTTCTTCCCGACGCTAGCAAAAAATTCGCGCTTGTCGCCGCATTCGACGTGTTCGAGCATATCGAGATCGCCGCGCTTCCCGCGCTGCTGGCCACGATCGCCGGGCTGCTCGAGGACGGCGGCCTGCTGATTGCCCGCTATCCCAATGGCCAGTCGCCATTCGGCCGCGTCCACCAGCATGGCGACATGACCCACCGCGCGACCCTATCGGCCGGGATCATGCGCCAGCTTGCCGGTGGCTTCCCGTTCGATGAAGTCCATCTCGGCAACCAGGCCCACGGCCCGGGCCTCGTCGAGAAGCTCCGAGCCTTAGCCCAGCGGGCCCACGAAATCGCGCTGCAGGGACACTACGGCCACGACACCCCGCTTGGCCCCAACAGCGTTGCCATCCTCCGCCGCCGTGCACGAAGCACCGCGACCCCCCATATCAACCGATAAGATAGGAGAGTCCCATGTCCCTTCTCGAAGCCCGCAAGCAGTACAAGCCGTTCGAATACCCGTGGGCGTTCGATTTTTGGAAGCGTCAGCAGCAGATCCACTGGATGCCCGAGGAAGTGCCGCTCGGCGAGGATTGCCGCGACTGGGCGCAGAAACTCAGCGACCACGAACGCAATTTGCTGACCCAGATCTTCCGCTTCTTCACCCAGGCCGACGTCGAGGTGCAGGACTGCTATCACGAAAAATACAGCAGCGTGTTCAAGCCGACCGAGATCAAGATGATGCTCGCCGCTTTCTCGAACATGGAGACGGTCCACATCGCCGCCTACAGCCACCTGCTCGACACCATCGGCATGCCCGAGAGCGAATACACTGCCTTCATGAAATACAAGGAGATGAAGGACAAGTACGACTACATGCAGTCCTTCAGAGTGGACAACAAGCATGAGATCGCCAAGACGTTGGCGGCGTTCGGCGCGTTCACCGAGGGTTTGCAGCTTTTCGCCTCATTCGCGATTCTGTTGAACTTCCCGCGCTTCAACAAGATGAAGGGCATGGGCCAGATCATCAGCTGGTCGGTGCGTGACGAGACGTTGCATTGCCTGTCGATCATCCGGCTGTTCCGGGAATTCGTGCAGGAGAACCCTGAGATCTGGACCGAGCAGCTCCGGCGCGAGATTTA
>JANXUU010000018.1 GCA_025356055.1 Sphingomonas sp.
TGCCACCTTCGCCTTGAATGCCGGGCTGTGGTTCCGGCGCGTTCGCTTCGTCATCATCTCTCCTGTTCGACAGCCATCCTGGCCACCTTCAGGCAGAAACTCCACTTAACGCACTGTCCAGATTTGCCGAGCCACCTCTGGATAAGTGACGACCGCGTGCCAAGCCTCCCCGCGCGGCGGGCGGAAAAGCTTCGGCGGCGACAAACGATGTCATCAGCACCAACGCCTGGAACGAAGTTTTCACCACGAGTGAATGCAATCATGGCTAACTCGGCGTGCTCGCGAACGACGCCGGGATCGTAACCCCCAAGCCGTTAAGTGAGTTCAAAGATGCCGACTGGATTCGCCAGCTCGACGTAAATTTGAACAGTGTCACTTATGGCACCCAGCGCGCCGTTGCCCTAGTGCGAAAGATCGGCAAAGGCGGCTTGACCTTCAATATCTCGTCGGTCGTCAGAATTTCTGGCGCGCGTCAAAATGGCAGCCAATATCAACCAGTTTCAAACGGGGGAGTATCGATGGGTTTTCGTTTAGCCGGCTTGGCCTTGCTATTTGCCACCACCGCCTCTCACCTTAACGCTGCGCCCGAACTCACCGCCGCCGAACTCGTTGCGAAAAATCTTTCGGCGCGGGGCGGGGCGACGGCGCTGGCAGCGATCCGCACGCTCGATTTCAATGGCAAATTCATTGCGCCGGGAGACTTCCAGCTGACTTATCACGGCACCCGCGCTCGCAACCCCGGCGGAGATCGGATGCGCGACGACCTGACCGTCCAAGGCCTGACCATCGTTCAGGCTTTTGACGGCCGTTTGGCGTGGAAGATCAATCCGTTCCAGGGCCGCAAGGATGCCGAGCGAATGTCAGCCGACGAATCGCGAGCGCAGGCCGATGCCAGCCTGATCGACGGCGTGCTGCTCGCATCGCTCCACGATGGCTCGAATGTCCGATACCTTGGTCGCGAGGATTTCGACGGCACCGAAGCCTACAAGCTGCAGGTCCGCCAGAAGGACGGCGACCAATATGATTATCTGCTCGACCCTGACACTTTCCTCGAAATCCGGTCGACCGAAACACGTCAGGTGCGCGGGGCGCAGACGGTCACCGATTATGAATATGGCGATTACGAAAAGG
Source organism: Sphingomonas sp. (assembly GCA_025356055.1). Classification (GTDB taxonomy): domain Bacteria; phylum Pseudomonadota; class Alphaproteobacteria; order Sphingomonadales; family Sphingomonadaceae; genus Sphingomicrobium. Next base: position 1,132 of record JANXUU010000018.1, read on the forward strand.
TCGGCGGGGTCTATTTTCCGATGGCGATCGACAGCTGGCAGCCAGCACACCCCGATCAGCGCGTGCGCACCCTGATTGCTTCGGCCGCAGCCAACTCGCCGCTCGATCCATCGAGCTTCGCCCAGCCCGGCGCACCAGTTGCTACGGTCCCTGCAGCCATGCCCACGTCCACCCCCACGCCTACGTCGGCACGTTGAGAAGGATGACCGCCATGCGCAACTCGTCGATTGCCCTGCTCCTCATCGCCGTCAGCCCTGCAGCACTGGCCGCTTCCGCGCCCTCGACCGCGCCCGTCGTGGACAGTGGCTCTGTGTCGGGCCTGGGCATCCGCAACATTGGCTCGGCAACCATGTCGGGCCGTATCGCCGCACTTGCCGGCATCCGGAGCCGGACGGCAAGGTCACCCTGTTTGTCGGCGCCGCGTCCGGCGGCGTTTGGAAATCGGAAGATAGCGGGACGACTTTCCACCCCGTGTTCGACAAGGCTGGCTCCCAATCGATTGGCGCCCTGGCGATCGATCCTAAGGACCCCAAGACGATCTGGGCCGGCACCGGCGAGGGCTGGACCCGAAACTCGGTCTCGGTCGGAGACGGCATCTGGAAATCGACAGACGGTGGCGAGAATTGGACTCGAAGGGGCTTGGCCAAAACAGAGCGCATCACCAAGATCGTCGTAGACCCGTCAAATAGCCAGATCGTCTACGCCTGCGCACCAGGCGCGTTGTGGAGCGACAGCGCCGACCGCGGACTTTATCGTACGACCGATGGCGGCGCGATCTGGAGCCAGATACTCAAGGGCTCGAATCTCTCGACCGGCTGTTCAGGCGTTACGCTTGACCCGTCAAACTCGCGTCACCTGCTTGCCGGGCTTTGGGATTTCCGCCGTAAGGGCTGGACCTTCCGCTCGGGCGGCGACGGCCCGACCGCGCCTTCGGGCAGCCGGATGATGGAGAGCAATGATGGCGGCACCAGCTGGACTCCCCTCGATGCCGCCACCCGCAGCGGCCTCCCCAAGGGCCCATGGGGCCGGGTCGAGGTAGTGTTCGCGCCGTCCAACCCGAAGATGGTCTATGCCTTCATCGAGAATGTCCGCTCGGCGCTCTATGCCTCGGCAGACGGCGGGAGGACGTGGGAGGAGCGCGACCGCAGCCAGGGCATGGTGTGGCGTCCGTTCTACTTCAGCCACCTGGTGGTCGATCCCAGGGACGACCAGAAAATCTACAAGATGGGTGGTTCGGTGATCGCCTCGGAAGACGGCGGCAAGAGCTTCGCCAACGCCGTCGGCGCCAGCCATGGCGACTGGCACGACGTCTGGATTAATCCAACGAACAGCAAGGAAATGGTCGGCGCAGACGATGGCGGTCTGTGGTTCAGCCACGACGGCGCCAACAAATGGTGGAAGGGCTACAACCTTCCGATCAGCCAATTCTATCATGTCAGCGTCGATGACCGCGATCCCTATCAGGTCTATGGTGGGCTGCAGGACAATTCGAGCTGGGTCGGCGACCAGGAATATCCCGGCGGGATCACCAATTCGCGGTGGGAGAATCTGTACGGCGGAGATGGCATGTGGATCTTCTCCGATCCAACTGACGCCGATTATGTCTATGCTGAATATCAGGGTGGGACGATCTCCCGGATCAACCGCAAGACCCACGACGGCCCGTCGATCCAGCCGTTGCCCGGCTACAAGGAAAAATTGCGCTTCAACTGGAATACGCCGATCGCGCTGTCGCCGACCGACAAGACCGCGCTCTACATCGGGTCGCAATATCTGTTCCGCAGTCATGATCATGGCACAACCTGGGATCGCATTTCGCCCGACCTCACCACCAACGACCCGATGCGCCAGAAGCAGGAGCAGTCGGGCGGCATAACCGTCGACAATAGCGCGGCCGAAACCAATGCGACGATCTACTCGATCTCCGAAAGCCCGGTCGCCGCGAACCAGATCTGGGTCGGCACCGACGACGGCAATCTCCAGCTGACCCGCGACGGCGGCGCACATTGGACCAACCTCACACGCAACCTGCGCGTCGCTGGGGGAAGCTGGGTGTCGTGGGTCGAGGCTAGCCGTACCGACGCGGCGGTCGCCTATGCCGCGATTGACCGCCACACCTATGGCGACTTCGCACCCTATGTCTTCCGCACCGCTGACTATGGCCGCAGCTGGCAGCCGATTGTCGGCCCCGCAACCGCCGCGGTGACGGGCTACGCCTGGGTTATCAAGGAAGACCCCAAGAACCGTAACATTCTGTTTCTCGGCACCGAAAAGGGTCTGTTCACCTCGCTTGATCGCGGCGCAAGCTGGGCGCGGTTCCGTCCGACCGGCTTCCCCGACGTGGCGGTGCGCGACATCGTCTTTCAGACGCGCGACGACGACATGGTGCTGGCAACCCACGGCCGCGGCATCTGGATCGTCGACGACATCTCGCCCTTGCGCAGCCTCGACAGCACGACGCTTGCAAGCGACCTCAGGCTGATCCCGTCCCGCCCGATCGAACAGCGCATCCGCGGCAATGGCGGCTGGGCCGAGGGCGACGCGACCTACGCCGGGCAGAACCCTCCGGCCGGCGCGCAGATCAGCTATTATCAGCGCACCCGCCACGTCATCGGCCGGATGAAGGTCGAGGTGCTTGACCCGAACGGCGCCCTCGTCGACGAACTGCCTGCCTCGCGGCGCAAGGGACTCAACCGGATCAGCTGGTCGATGCTGACCAAGCCGCCCCAGGTTCCCCCGGCGGCCTCGCTCGCCGGCGCCTCGACCCAGGGTCAGCGGGTCATGCCCGGCCGTTACACGGTGCGGATCACCAAGAATGGCGCCGTCCAAACGATGCCGCTCGACGTGATCCTCGATCGTCGCGTGACCTACACGCTGGCCGACCGAACGGCGCAATTTGTCGCTGCCGAGCGAACGAAAGCATTGTTCTCCCGGATGAGCACCCTTGCCGCCAGGATCGCCACGGCTCGCGAACGTGCGGAGAAAATTGCAGACGAGAAGACCACAACGCCAGCGACCCGCGCCCTGGCTGAAAAGGTTGCGTCACGCGGCGATGTGCTTCGCAAGAAGATCGCCGCGACGACCGAGGGCGGAGCGATCACCGGCGAGGAACGGCTGCGCGAGCATACCGACACCGTCTACGGCGCGATAACAGGAAGCGAGACTGCGCCGACCAATTATCAGCTAGCGCGGGTCGCGGCGCTCGAACGCGAGCTGACGGATGTCGAGGCCGAGTTCGCTGCGCTCCAGTCGAGCGATCTCAAGGCGCTTAACGCGGCACTGGAACGCGGTGGCAAGCCCGCGATCAACGTCACCGCAATCAATTTTGCTCCCGATAAAGCGCATGGTGGACAGATGAATGCAATTGCTTCGAGCCTGCTGGGCATGCGGTTGCTTGGCAATGCCGATTCGCTAAAGCCCGCTGGTGAACGCGACTGAACATTCGCTTCGACCTTGAGATAGAAGTCCGCTCCGGTTTGCGAAGGGATTGCGCGCCTGACGGCAGCCACAAGAGCGTGGCCAGACCATAAAATGCCCCGGAAACGCTTTCGTTTCCGGGCATTTTCAGATTTCATGCGATCAATCGGGGTTCTTGCCCTCTTTCTTGTTCTCGAGCACTGCGCCGGACTTCGCGTCGACACCGACTTCGAACGTCTTCCCGCCGCTGGCGATGTCGAACGAGTAACGAAGTCCGCTGCCCCCGCCTTCGTTCTCGAGCTCCTTGTCGGTGACCCGGCCCGGATGCGCCTTCAGGGCGATCGCAGTGGCTTGGGCCATCGTGACCTTTGCCTTGGCGGCAAGCTTCTGGCCGACATAGGCATGGGTAGCAGGGGCAGCCGCAAGCGCGGAGCCGCCGACGATTGCCAGCGACGCGATGGTTGCCAGATTGAGAATGGTTTTCATGACGCAACTCCGAAGGCGGAATGCCTTGGACAAGGTCAATAGGCGCTTCACGATCAGCCCATCGTGGCCTCAACCTAATTTATTCCCAACTTGCCCGCGAGGTAGGATGGCGCGTTAAGGGCACATACCCTGACTGCATAATAGGAGCAGACCGTTGAAGATCCTGCTCCTCGAAGATGATACCGCAACCCGCGAGTATATCGTGCGAAGCCTTGCCCAGGCAGGGCATGTCGTGGATGCCTGCAGCGAAGGCCGCGATGCCATTTTCCATGCCACCGGCGAATCGTATAGCGTAATGATCATCGATCGCATGGTCCCGGCGATCGACGGGCTGAGCGTGGTCAAAGCAGTCCGCGCCGCCGGAGTCCGCACCCCGGTGCTCTTCCTGACCGCGATGGACGGGGTCGATGATCGCGTCGAAGGGTTGGAGGCGGGCGGTGACGACTATCTGGTCAAACCGTTCGCAATGACCGAACTGCTTGCTCGCGTGAACGCGCTCGGCCGGCGTCCGCCGCTCGGTGGCGACGTGACGACGTTGCGGGTTGGCGATCTCGAACTCGATCGGCTCAAGCGGTCCGCCACCCGGGCGGGTCAACGCATCGAGTTGCAGGCGCAGGAATATAAGCTCCTCGAATATTTGATGCAGCACGCTGGCCAGATCGTGACGCGAACGATGCTACTTGAAAATGTCTGGTCGTTTCATTTCGACCCGCGCACCAACGTAATCGAAAGCCATATTAGCCGCCTGCGCTCGAAGGTGGACCGCGGGTTTGCGAGCGAACTGATCCATACCGTGCGCGGATCGGGTTACCGGATCGACGCGGGTGAATAGCATATTTCGCAGTGGCGCGTTCAGGCTGGCGCTGTTCTTCGCGGCGGTGTTCGCGGTCGGCGGGATTGCGCTGGTGGTCGCTGTCGATGCCGCGGTTTCACGCTATGCCGAACAGGTCACGACCGATACGCTAGTGACCGAGGCGACCCGGCTCCAGAGCGAGGATCGGCGGGAGGGCCGTCGTGCGGTCGTCGATGTGATTCGCGGGGCAACCGGCGTTGAGCGCGAATTTCGCTATGCGCTGACCGATCGCGGGGGCAACCGGATCGCCGGCGACTTGCCGTCAGCCCCAATCGGATGGGGCGAAGTGAAAATCGCCGAGCGCGCAAGCCCAGGCGACCCACCCGATGCCACAGTGGAAATGCGAACCTATGGCGTCGCACTTCGCGATCGATCGTTGCTGGCGGTGGGTTCGAACAGTTTCGATGTCGCTGAACTGCGCGACTGGCTCGACATGGTCGCGCTGTGGAGCGGCTTCGGGATCACCCTGCTCGCGCTCGGAGCAGGCTATCTGATTGCCGCGATATTCGTCCGACGCCTCGACCGGATCAACGTCGCCGCCAATGTCGTGATGGCAGGCCACCTCTCCGAACGGCTGCCCGTAATGGGCATGGGTCCCGAATTTGACCGCCTGTCCGCCAATCTCAACCTCATGCTCGAACGGATCGAGGCGCTGGTCATCGGGATGCGCCAGGTTTCGACCGACATCGCGCATGACCTGCGCACGCCGCTGACACGGCTTCGGCAACGGCTCGAAGCCATCCGGGCAAGCCCGTCGCTTGAAACGCATCGGCAAGCGATCGATGACGCCACCAGCCAGGTCGACGAAGTCCTCGGAATGTTCCGTGCGCTGCTACGGATCGGGTCACTCGAGGCTGGAATTGGGAACGACCGGTTTGAGCGGGTCGATCTTTGCGACGTGCTCGAGCGCGTGGCGTTGGCGTATCAACCCGCGATCGAGGATCAGGCGAAAGCGTTGCGGCTGTCGATCGAGCCCGACATCGCGATTGAAGGTGATGCGGAATTGCTGGCGCAGATGTTCAACAACCTCGTCGAAAATGCGCTGGTTCACACCCCGCCGCATAGCTTGATCACCATCGCTCTCCATCGCGAGCCGGAAGCGATTATTGCCGTCGTAGCGGACAATGGTCTGGGCATTCCGGCGGCGGAATGGACGAAGGTTCTTCAGCGTTTCTATAGGCTCGAACGAAGCCGCGCGTTGCCGGGGTCGGGACTGGGTTTGTCGCTCGCGGCAGCGGTTGCCCGCCTCCACCACGCGAAGCTGTCCATCGCCGACCACCATCCCGGAGTTGCGGTCTCCGTTCGATTTCGACTCTAGCCATGCGCGTCGGCGGAGCCATCATGGTCACGCTGGCGTTGGCTCGGTTCGCCAAGTTCGGCGCCTGAGCGCGCACTCAGAAGGAAAAAAGAATGGTGCGAAACGATATTCAGGACACGCTGAGCAAGGTGCCGGCGATCACGCTGGGCTTCTGGCTAATAAAGATCCTCGCCACGACGCTAGGCGAGACCGCGGGCGATACGCTTAGCATGACCTGGCTAGGCGAGACCACTCCGCATGCGACCCAGTCGTGGCTCAGCGGCTACCTCATCGGCACGGCGGTGCTCGGGCTGATCCTCGCGGTGCTGGTGTGGATCCAGATAAAAACGAGCCGCTTTAATCCCTGGCTCTACTGGGCGACGATCATCGCTTCGACCACCGCGGGCACGACGCTCGCCGACTTCGCCGATCGTTCGCTCGGGATCGGTTACTCAGGGGGGTCGCTGCTGCTGCTCGCCTGCGTCCTCATCTCGCTGTTCACCTGGCACCGATCGCTCGGCACGGTCGATGTCAACACTGTCACCAGTCCGAAGGCGGAGACCTTCTACTGGATCACGATCACCTTCTCACAGACGCTCGGTACCGCGCTTGGCGACTGGGTCGCCGATTCAGGTCCGGGCTATGCCGGTGGCGCGCTGATCTTCGGCGCGGCGCTGATGTTGCTGGTGATGCTTTATTATGCGACCGGCGTCAGTCGCGTGGCCCTGTTCTGGGGTGCCTTCATACTCACCCGCCCGCTCGGCGCGACGGTCGGCGATTTCCTCGACAAGCCAGTTGCCAAGGGTGGGCTCGAGTTCAGCCGGCCTCTCGCGTCGGCGGTGCTCGCGGTGGCGATCATCGTGCTGGTGCTCGTCATCCCGCAGCGCGCAGGACAACACGCTGGCAAGGCGGCAGCGACCTGATCCATCGACCGGCGGTTGAGTCCGGCACCTGTAGTCGCGATGAATCGTGCATGATTTCGGCCTCGGCGTTGCCGTTCACGAGGAGGTCACCCACATCGATAATCCTGTTCGATCGCAATCGGTGTTACGCCGCTAGACCGCATTGGATCGCATTTTCTGACAATTGGTAATTGTCGGGTAGCCGAGTATTAGCCGACGGCTACAACCAACCAGCACCAAAGTCTTCGGGAGTGGACATGGAATTCGACTTTGCACTGGGCGAGATGGCCGACACGATCCGAGAAACGACCCAGCGCTTTGCGGCCGACAAGATCGCCCCCCTCGCTGCCGAGATCGACGCCGCCGACCGCTTTCCGATCGAGCTGTGGCCGCAGATGGGCGAGCTCGGGCTCCACGGCATCACCGTTGAGGAGGAATGGGGCGGCCTCGGCCTCGGCTACCTCGAACATGTCGTCGCGCAGGAGGAAATCGCGCGCGCCTCTGCCTCGGTCGGGCTCTCCTACGGCGCCCACTCGAACCTGTGCGTCAACCAGGTCCGCCGCTGGGCCAATGACGACCAGAAGCGCAAATATCTTCCCAAGCTGATCTCGGGCAAACATGTCGGCGCGCTGGCGATGAGCGAGGCTGGCGCCGGCTCCGACGTCGTCTCGATGAAGCTCAAGGCCGAGAAATCGGGAAACGGCTATCGCCTCAATGGCACGAAGTTCTGGATCACTAACGGCGCCTATGCCGATGTGCTGGTGGTCTATGCCAAGACCGGCGGGCCGGACGCCAAGGCCAGCCGCGCCATCACCACCTTCCTCATCGAAAAAGGCACCCCCGGCTTCTCGATCGGCCAGAAGATCGACAAGATGGGGATGCGCGGCTCACCGACGTCGGAGCTGGTGTTCGACGACTGCTTCGTCTCCGACGACCAAATCATGGGACCCGAGAATGGCGGCGTCGGTGTGCTGATGAGCGGGCTCGATTACGAGCGCACCGTCCTCGCCGGAATCCAGCTCGGCATCATGCAGGCGTGCCTCGACGTCGTCCTGCCCTACGTCCGAGAGCGCAAGCAATTCGGCTCGGCAATCGGAAGCTTTCAGCTTATCCAGGCAAAGATCGCCGACATGTACGTTGCCCTCAATTCCGCCCGAGCCTACGTTTACGCCGTTGCGCGCAGTTGCGATGCGGGCAAGACCACCCGCTTCGATGCTGCGGGCGCGATCCTGCTCGCCAGCGAATCCGCCTTCAAGGTCGCCGGCGAAGCGGTGCAAGCCCTCGGCGGCGCGGGCTACACCAAGGACTGGCCGGTCGAACGCTTCCTGCGCGACGCCAAGCTGCTCGACATCGGCGCCGGAACCAACGAAATCCGCCGCATGCTGATCGGCCGCGAGCTGATCGGGGCTTAACTCACCAAACGTGGACCCGCTTGTCCGGCGCAAGATACAGCTTGTCGCCCGGCTTGACCCCGAACGCATCGTACCACGCGTCGAGATTGCGCACTGTCAGCGCGCGATACTGGTCCGGCGAGTGGCCATCGGTGGCAATGCGGCTGCGGACCGCCTCCTCGCGCGCCTTGTCGGCCCACGCCTGGGCATAGGCGATGAAGAAACGCTGGTCGCCGGTGAAGCCGTCGATGACCGGCGCCGGCTTCCCGCCGAGCGATACCTTGTAGGCATCGAGCGCTGCGGACAGGCCGGCGACGTCGGCGATGTTCTCGCTCAGCGTCAGCGGGCCGTTGACGTGAACTCCGGGGTAGGGGCTGTACTGGTCATACTGGTCGGCAAGCGCCTTCCCCGACTGGGTGAAGTGGGTGAAATCGGCCGGGGTCCACCAGTTGCGCATGACTCCGGTCGAATCGAACAGCGCGCCATTATTGTCGAAGCTGTGACTGATCTCGTGGCCGATCACCGCGCCGATCGCGCCATAGTTGAAGGCCGCGTCGGCATTGGGGTCGAAGAACGGCTTGACCAGGATCGCCGCCGGGAAGTTGAGCGCGTTCTGGACCGGCAGATTGACCGCGTTGACGAGTTGCGGCGGCATCCACCATTCGGCGCGATCCATTGGCTTGCCGACCTTGGCGCGTTGGACCCTGGTCTTGGCGAGGCTCGCAGCTTTCGCATTGGCATAAGCGTCGGTCGGGCTGATCGAGAGTCCGCTGTCGTCGCGCCACTGGTTGGGGTAGCCGACGCCGACAATGATCGAGCTGACCTTCTTGATCGCCTCGGCCTTGGTGGCGGGAGCCATCCACGTCAGCGCGTCGACCCGTTTGGCGAACGCAGCCTTGATGCCCTCGGCCATCTTCTCGATCTCAGCCTTGGCGGCGGCCGGGAAATATTTGGCAACATAAGCCTTTCCGACGGCGTCCTCGAGCGCGCTGCTGGTGGCGTTCATCGCCAGCTTTTCGCGCGGGCGCTGCTGCGGAATGCCGTTGATCGCCGTGCCGGTGAAGGCGAAGCTTGCGTCCCGGATCGCCGCCGGGAGGACCGATGCGCGTTCATTGAGGGTATGGAAGGCAAGCCAGTCCTTCCACGCGTCGAGCGGCTCCGAGCCCACGAGCGCTGCAAGCCTCGGGATCGCGGCGGCGTGATAGGCTTCGAATTTCGGCGCGGAGCCAAGCTTGGCGGCGTCGAGCAGCGCACTCCAGTCGATGCCCGGAGCCTTGGCTTGCAAGTCGGCAGGGGTCCACACTTCGGCGGCCTTGGTGAAATCCTCGCTGTCGGCGCGGCTCTCGTGCGCCTGGGCAATCTTGGTCTCGAGCGCGATGACGCGGGCGGCGGCGGCGGCCGGATCGGGAACGCCGGCGGCCTTCATCACCGTTTCGACATAGGTCCGATATTTCGCGCGCAGCCCCGCCATCTTGGCGTCGCCCGAAAGATAATATTCGCGTTCGGGCATGCCGAGCCCGCCCTGGAGCAGGTAGGGAAGCGTCTCGCCCGGGGTCTTGAGCCCTTGCGTGACGAACAGCCCGAACAGATGGTCCGTCTTGTAGTTGGTCGAATTGAACGGATCGACGTCGGCGCGCAGCGTTCCGCCGATCGCGCTCGCCAGCGCGCGCTTGTCCGCAATCGCGGCAATCGCATCGAGGTCCCCCCTAGCCGGTGCCATCCCCGCCTTGTCGATCGCGGCGGTGTCGAGATAGGCCTTGTAGTAATTGACGATCCGCCCCTCGTCGCTGTCCGTCGCTGGGTTCGACTTGAGTAGCGCGTCCATCATTTCGCGCGTGTTCTTCTCGCGCTGTTGGTCGGCGATGTAGAAGCCCCCAACCGACGAGCGGTCGGCCGGGATGACGGTACGCTTGACCCAGTTGCCGTTGGCATAGGCGAAGAAGTCGTCACCCGGCTTGACGCTCTTGTCGAGGCTGGAGAGGTCGATACCGGAGACGCTCCCGGGCTTGATTTGCTGGGTCGCCGCATCGTTGCCGCCGTTGTTGCTGCACGCGGCCATGGCCAGGCTCGACACGCACAGCAGCAGGATGGAGCGCTTCATCGGACATTCCTCTCGATCATGATCTTGTGGCTTCGCTATGGCGCGGATCGGGCGCCGCTTTCAATGGCTAAGCGGAGCGGCTAGTCGCGCATCAACGATTGTTTCGACCAACGGGAAGATGCCGCCGATGAGCGCACCGCGCCTCGACTCCAAGATCGACCTGAGCTCGCCCGAAGCGACTGCCCGCGGCGCGCATAATCGCGCGCTTGCCGAACGATTGCGCGCGGACGTCGCTCAGGCGGCGCTCGGCGGAACCGAGAAGGCGCGCGACCGTCACACCGCGCGCGGCAAGCTGCTCCCGCGCGACCGCGTCGAACGCCTCCTCGACCCCGGCTCGCCGTTCCTCGAGATCGGCCAACTCGCCGCTAACGATTTGTATGACGGCGAAGTCCCCGGTGCGGGACTGATTACGGGCATCGGGCGGGTGTCCGGACGGCAGGTGATGATCGTCTGCAACGACGCGACGGTGAAGGGCGGGACCTATTATCCGCTGACGGTCAAGAAGCACCTGCGCGCTCAGGAAATCGCCGAGGCCAACCGTCTGCCGTGCGTCTATCTTGTCGACAGCGGCGGCGCCAACCTGCCACATCAGGCCGAAGTCTTCCCCGACCGCGACCATTTCGGCCGCATCTTCTACAACCAGGCGCAGATGAGCTCGCAGGGCATCGCCCAGATCGCGTGCGTCATGGGGAGCTGCACGGCTGGCGGCGCCTATGTCCCCGCCATGTCCGACGAGAGCGTGATCGTCCGCGAACAAGGCACGATCTTTCTCGCTGGCCCGCCGTTGGTGAAGGCGGCAACGGGCGAAGAGATCAGCGCGGAAGAACTCGGCGGCGGCGACCTCCATGCGCGCAAGTCGGGCGTCGTTGATCACCTCGCCGAAAATGACGAGCACGCGTTGACCATCGTCCGCGACATCGTCTCGACGCTGCCCGCTTCGACCACCGCGATCGACACCCGCGAACCCCGGCCGCCGCTGTTTGACCCGGACGAATTGTACGGTCTCATCCCGGAGGACGTGCGCGCGCCCTACGACGTCCACGAAGTCATCGCCCGCCTCGTCGACGGGTCGGAATTCCACGAGTTCAAGGCGCTTTATGGGACCAGCCTCGTCTGCGGCTTCGCCCACATCTGGGGAATGCCGGTCGCGATTCTCGCCAACAACGGCATCCTGTTCAGCGAAAGCGCGCAGAAGGGCGCCCATTTCATCGAGCTTGCCTGCCAGCGCCGCATCCCCTTGCTGTTCCTGCAGAACATTTCGGGCTTCATGGTCGGCGGCAAATATGAGGCGGAAGGGATCGCCAAGCATGGCGCGAAACTCGTAACCGCCGTCGCCACCGCGCAGGTGCCCAAGATCACCATCCTCATCGGCGGCAGCTTTGGCGCGGGCAATTATGGCATGTGCGGCCGGGCTTACTCCCCGCGTTTTCTGTTCAGCTGGCCGAACAGCCGCATCAGCGTGATGGGCGGCGAGCAGGCGGCGTCGGTGCTGGCGACCGTCCACCGCGACGCCGATACTTGGACTCCCGAGCAAGCCGAAGCTTTCAAGCAACCGATCCGCGAGGATTATGAAGCGCAAGGCAGCCCGTGGCACGCGACCGCGCGCCTGTGGGACGACGGCATCATCGACCCCGCCCAAACCCGCGACGTCCTCGGCCTCGCTCTCGCCGCCACCCTCAACGCCCCCATCCCCGAACGCGCGTCGTTCGGGGTGTTCCGGATGTAGCGCGCAATGCTGAAGTCCCTCCTAATCGCTAATCGCGGAGAGATCGCGTGCCGCATTATCCGCACCGCGCGCCGGATGGGCATTCGCACGGTCGCGGTCTACTCCAATGCCGACGCCAAGGCGCTGCATGTCCGTATGGCCGACGAGGCGGTGCACATTGGGCCATCCCCCGCACGCGAATCCTATCTTGTCGGCGACAAGATCATCGCCGCCGCGAAGGCGAACAATGCCGAGGCGATCCACCCCGGCTATGGCTTCCTGTCCGAGAACGCCGACTTCGCGCAGGCCGTGCTCGCCGCCGGGCTGATCTGGGTCGGCCCGCGCCCCGACTCGATCCGCGCGATGGGCCTCAAGGACGCCGCCAAGCAGCGCATGATCGACGCTGGCGTACCCGTCACTCCGGGCTATCTCGGCGCCGACCAGTCCTCCGCGCCCCTCGCCGCCGAAGCGGGCAAGATCGGCTATCCGATCCTCATCAAGGCGGTCGCCGGTGGCGGCGGCAAGGGGATGCGCCGGGTCGAGGCCCCCGCCGACTTCGCCGACGCGCTCGCCTCGTGCCAGCGCGAGGCCGCCTCCTCGTTCGGCGACGACCGCGTGCTCCTCGAAAAATACATCCTTTCGCCGCGCCACATCGAAGTGCAGGTGTTCGGCGACACCCACGGCAATGTCGTCCATTTGTTTGAGCGCGACTGCTCGCTCCAGCGTCGCCACCAGAAAGTCATCGAAGAAGCCCCCGCGCCCGGCATGGACGAGGCGACGCGCGCGGCGCTGTGCGAGACCGCGGTGAAGGCCGCGAAGGCCGTCGACTATGTCGGCGCAGGCACGATCGAGTTCATCGCCGACGCCAGTGACGGCCTGCGCGCCGACCGCATCTGGTTCATGGAAATGAACACGAGGCTTCAGGTCGAGCACCCGGTCACCGAGGAGATCACCGGCCAAGACCTCGTCGAATGGCAGCTCCGCATCGCCAGCGGCGAGCCGCTACCCAAGCAACAGGACGACCTGAGCATCAACGGCCACGCCATCGAAGCTCGCCTTTACGCCGAAGACCCAGCGCGCGACTTCCTTCCCTCCACCGGCCTCCTCGACCATTTCGATCTCGGCGAAGAAGGCCGCATCGAAACCGGCGTCGAGGAAGGTGACACTATCTCGCCCTTCTATGACCCGATGATCGCGAAGCTGATCGCCCACGGCGACGACCGTAAAGAAGCCATCGGCGCGCTCGCTGCCATCCTCGGCGAAGTGGAAGTCTGGCCTGTCCGGACCAACGCCGGCTTCCTGTTCAATGCGCTCCTCCATCACGCCTTCGAAGCCTCGGAGATCGACACCGGCTTCATCGAGCGCGAACTCGACGTACTTGTCCCCGACCCCGATCCCGACGACAGCATCTGGCGCGCCGCCGCAGTGGTCGCACTCACCGAGGACGACGACGACGAAGAACCCTTTGCATGGCTCGCCGGCTTCCGCCTTAATGCCCCGGTTAGCCACCGCGTCGCCCTCGGCCGCGGCGGCGGTTTCCGTTCAATCTCGCTCGACGATCCCGGCAACACTGCTCCGGCCTCGGGCTTCCGCGATGACGCCCGCGTCGTCGTCTTCCACGAAGGTCAGGCCCATGGCTTCGATTTCGCCGCGCGCGGTGACGTCGGCGCCACCGCATCCTCCGGCGCCATCCTCTCCCCCATGCCCGGCAAGGTCACCGCCGTCGACGTCGCGCTGGGCGACACCGTCACCAAGGGCCAGCGCCTGCTCACGCTCGAAGCAATGAAGATGGAGCATGGCCTCGTCGCTCCGTTCGACGGCACCGTCGGCGAACTGAACACATCTACCGGCGCGCAGGTGCAGGTCGATGCGCTTCTCGTCCGCATCGAACCCTCCGCCCACGCGCCGCTCGTCGCCTAAAGCCCCTTTAAAAACTCATCGACAGCGTCGGCAATGTCGCGGATCGCCTTCGACCCTTCGCTCCACTCCTGCGGCAGGGGCGACTCGTTCGGCGACGGCGGTGGAGCCACCGGTTCCGGCACATGGAACGCCTGCGGCAACACCGGCCCCGCGCGATGGTCGATCGCCAGTGCCGGCCCCATAAAGCTCTTCCAGATCGCCGCGGGCAACGTCCCCCCGCTGACCTTGCCGAGCGACTTGTTGTCGTCGCGCCCGACCCACACCCCGACCACCAAGTCGCCTGCAAACCCGACAAACAGCGCGTCACGATTTTCCTGAGTCGTGCCAGTCTTCCCGAACGTCGGCACGTTCAGCGCAGCCCGCCGCCCGGTCCCCTTGTTCGCCGCCGCCCACAGTAAGTCGAGCATCGGCGCCCAGTCACGGTTTGGATCGAGCCGTCCGCCGCGCTCAAGAATCCCGGAAAACATCGACTGCGGCGCCTCGCCCTTCGCCGGAATCCCGCGCGCCGCCACCGGAAAGCGCCCCCCGGCAACTGCGGCATAAGCCGAAGTCAGTTCAATCAAGCTCACCCCGGATGCCCCCAGCGACAGGCTCGGCCGATCGGCCAACGGGCTGCTCACCCCAAGCTCCCGCGCCGCGCGGATGATATTCCCCCGCCCGACCCGCTCGGCCAACCGCACCGTCGCCGCATTCGACGACCTTGCGAACGCCTCGCGCATCGTGATCCGTCCGCGATAAACCCCGTCGCTGTTGACCGGCTTCCACCCGTTGATCGTGATCGGCGTGTCCTCGATTATCGTGTCAGGCGTATATCCCGCCCGAAGCGCGGCGAGATAAACGAACAATTTGAACGCCGATCCCGGCTGGCGTCGCGCCTGCGTCGCGCGGTTGAACGGGCTTTCCTTGTAGCTCCGCCCGCCGACCATCGCGACGACCTCGCCGGTTGGCCGCATGGCCACCAGCGCGACCTGAGCATCGCCTACCGACGCTCCCGCCACTGCGCGCACCGCGAGACGCTGGAGGCCGGTATCGAGCGTCGTCGGCACCCGCGTCTGGCCATAATCGGCGGTGAAGCTCGTTGCCGCCGCCGGCGCCACCCAATCGGCGAAATAGGTCCCGGTCGGCACCTTGCTGGCGACCCCGCTTGGCCGCGCGAGGACCGTCGCCTGAGCCCGCGCAGCGCTAATCTTCCTCGTCTCGACCATTTCGCGAAGCACCAACTGCGATCGCGCCTGCGCCGCAGCGAGATGCTGCGTCGGCGCCAACCGCGAAGGCGCCTGCACCATCCCCGCCAGCATCGCCGATTGCGCTAGGCTTAGGTCCTCGGGCTCGCGCCCGAAATAATGATGCCCAGCAGCGCGCAGTCCATAGACGCCGTCGCCAAAATACACCGACGACATATAGCGTGAGAGGATTTCCTGCTTTGTCAGCCACGCCTCGAGCCAGAACGCGATGATCACTTCGTGCGCCTTGCGGCTGATGCTTCGATCAGACGACAGGAAGCTTGTCTTGGCCAGCTGCTGGGTTATCGTCGACCCGCCCTCGCGCACGCCCCCGGCTTGCATGTTTGCCACCATCGCACGCGCAATCCCCCGGGGATCGATCCCCCAGTGCGAGTAGAACCGCCGGTCCTCAATCGCCACGAACGCCGCCGGCGTCAGCGGGTTGAGCTTCGCCACCTCGACCGGCGCTTCCTTGACCGCCCCGCGCCGAGCGATCGGCTGGCCGTCCTCGGATAACAGCAGCATCGCCGGTGCCGGCAGCGGCTCGAGCGCGCGCGACAGCGGTGCGGTCACCACCAGCCACAGGATCGTCGCCACCAACAGCGTAAACAAACCATAAGCGCCATATTTGACCAGCATCCGCCGCCGCCGCGGATTAGGGACGACCGGCGGAACCCCCGGAGCGAGAGGATCAGGTAACTCCTCGACATTCACGCCACCGCGCTGCCAGATCTGGTCGCTGTCGGCCATTCGTCTCCTCAACGCATCAAGCGTGTCGCGCTACTGCCTTATCCTAGTAAAACACTTCGCTTCACCAATCCAGACGGTTTACGAACCGTGCACAGCCACTAAACCAATCGGATCATGCGAGCGCTTTCTCATCACCGAGCGGGACTGATCATGGCGTGCGCCGCGACCCTCCTGGCCGGTGGCTGCCACCGCGCTAGGACCGGCTCACTCGACGTCACCGTTATCGGCGATCGCCCCAAACTCACCGACCCCGCCGCCGGTCCGCTCTCTTCCGCCGATGCGCTCCTCCTCGAAAATGCCGCGCAGGGCCTCGTCCGCTTCGACCCGCGCGGCCAGATCGAGGCCGGGCTGGCCGAGCGCTGGAATGTCAGCGACGACGGCCTTAGCTACATCTTCCGCCTCCAGTCGGGCAAATGGCCGTCGGGCCGCAAGATCGACGCTCGCGACGTTGTCCGCCTGCTCAACCGCGCCCGCCGCGAGACGAGCCTCGATCCGCTTAAGGACACGCTCGGCGCGATCGACGAGATTGTCGCGATGACCGACCGAGTGATCGAGATCCGTCTTTCCGCTCCCCGCCCCCACCTCCTTCAACTGCTCGCCCAGCCCGATTTCGCCATCCTTCGTGACGGCCAGAGCACCGGCCCCTTCACCCTCCTCCCGACCGGCGATACCGAACCGCTTCACTTGCGCCGCCTCATGCCCGGTGCCGACGGCGATACCGAGGTGCGCGAGGACGTTCGCCTCGCCGCCCTTCCGGCCCAGTCAGCCGTCGCCGCCTTCATCGCAGGCAGGAGCGACCTCCTTGTCGGCGGCACTTTTGCTGACCTCGCCGTTGCGCTTCAGGCAAACCCGCCGCGCGGTTCGCTCCGCTTTGATCCGGTTGCAGGCCTGTTTGCGCTCATTCCCGGGCGCAAGGGCGGGCCGCTCGCTGACCGCGCGCTGCGTAGCCTCCTTAGCCGCGCGATCGACCGCGATATGCTGGTCGCCGCGCTGAGGGTCGACGCCCTCGCCCCGCGCTACACCCTGCTGCAGCCCGGGCTGGACGGCGTCAACGCGCTCCCCGCCCCGCCATGGTCCACCGTTCCCTTTGCCCGCCGCGCGTCGCCATTGGTGACCGAGGCCAACCGCTTCTTCGGCCGCCGCCCTCACCCTGTGCTGACTATCAGCCTCCCTGCAGGCCCCGGCTCGACTCTTCTCTTCCATCGCCTCGCCGACGACCTCGCGCGCATCGGCCTGACCCTGCGACCGGCCGCTGCCGGCGATCCGGTCGATCTGCGTCTTATTGACGAGGTCGCTCCCTCGACGTCCCCTGCATGGTTCGTCCGCCGCCTGCGCTGCAATCGAGTCGCCATCTGCGACGCGCAAGTCGACGACCTCTCCGACGCCGCACGCTCCACCCAGTCGGCCGACCAGCGCGCGCAATTCCTCGTTGGCGCCGCCCGGCGTATCGACAGCGAATTCCTAATCATTCCGCTCACCGCCCCGGTCCGCTGGTCGCTTGTCGGCAACGATGCCCCCGGCTTTACCGAGAACCGTTTCGCTCGCCACACGTTGATCGAACTCGGCCGAAAAGCGGCCAGCGAAAGGTAAGATCCATGACCCTTCCCGCAACTATCCGCGGCCTCAACACCTCCACCGATCCCGAATCGGTCCGCCAGCGCGTCGAGGCGCTCGAGCATTTGCTCGAAGGCCTGTTCACCATTCCCGGCACCAATCGCAAGATCGGGCTCGACGTCATCCTCGACCTCGTTCCCGTCGGCGGTGACGTTGTCGGCGCTGCGCTTGGCGGCTACATGATCTGGGAAGCGCGCAATCTTGGGCTGTCGAAATGGCAGATAAGCCGTATGGCGGGCAATGTCGGGATCGATTTCCTGCTCGGCTTGATCCCGTGGATCGGCGCTGTCCCCGACTTCCTGTTCCGTTCGAATAGCCGCAACCTCAAGATCATTAAAGGACAGCTCAATCGACGATTGTCGCCCGTCAACGAGGCATAGCTGGCGGAAAATGAACCGTGCCCGTCACACTCGGTGGGAAAGAAAATTCCCGACAATCCGAAGACCAAAGAAAATCACCAGATTGAGAACAGCCGGCACCAGTATCGAGGCCACGAACTCTCCATCGAGACTGACCCCCATACGGAAAGCAGCCATAACGAAAGGCAGCATGAACCAGTCGTCCATTCGCATCAGTTCGCGTGAAACGATTGTGATCAGTCCTGTGTAAATCCCCATACCGAAGCCTAGAATCAGGCCTACCCAGCCTAAGTTCCAGTAAATGTCTGCAAAAACAGTCACGCCAATACTGTTAGTGCCTTGAAAACCCATACGATGATTGACCTGATCGCCGGTGGTAAGCACCGGTTTGTCCGGCCACAGGAAGCGCGGAACCAGGGCTGCCGCTGAATTTTCTATAGTGTCGATCTTGAAGCCCGAATCGTACTGATTCATCGCAAACGCCGCTGGAACCACATAATCCAGTCTTGAATTTGCCGAGTTGGGCTGTTCCGTCTGCTCTCGATGCAAAAAGTCCTGCGCCGAAATAGCCTCAATCTGCTCACCGACCGATATATCGCCGAGAGAACCATGTTGTTCGACGTGGTTTTCCCGAAGCTGGGTGACGATTGGTGCGATAAATATGAATAGACCCAAAACCGTAACCGAGCCTAGTGCAATTCTAGTAAAACTAGCCTTAATTGAAATGAAACCTAAAACTAACGCCAGAACTGGATAAAGAACTATAGTTTTGTTCATAAAAAACAATGAGAGCATAATCAAAGCGCCTATGCTTAGCGAAATCCAGATATAGGCGCTGATCTTATTAGAGGAAATTCTGGCCATCAGAAACATGCCGGATAACTGCAAAGCTAAAAATAAATTTGCGATTAAGTTTGGCAGAGTGTAAGAGGTCAGTATAAAAAAGACTGGAACGAAGCCGAATAACACCAGTGCCAAGGCAGTATTGAACGAAAAATGGGTTGCAAAAACCTTCGGACGTAATTGCATTCCGCTGAACAATTGTAGCGATGCCAAAACGCCAATCAAGATGACGTCCATCCCGCCGAGCCACAGCATATTCACTCGCGCCGCTTCTTCGGGGCTAGTTACCATCATGTAATCGGCCGATGACTGCGCGATCGCGGAAAGCCAGTTGTGCGACAAGGCGCCGATGCCAAACACAACAAGAGCGATCAGTCGGGTCGCGAACAGCGGCGTCAGCAAGGTGTTAGGGTCTTGACGGACCATATGAATATTGGCGATCCCCCCAACCACAAGCACGGTCGCGGGTGCCAGATAGTTCGCCGCATTAGCGTCTCCGCCGAAATACAGCACGATGCAAACGATCGAACTGGCCAGCATCACCAAAATTTCGACGAACAAATTGCGGCTTTGTTGAAGGGCAAATTCGCGCACCTGGCTCGGTACGGCGGGGGATGCGGTGGCAGCTTGCTTGCCGCTAGCTACGGCCATACCGGGCATCGGCTTAATCTCCTCAATGGCTGCACGCATCTGATTCCATGCGCTAAACAGGCCGTCCGACATCACCCTGCCCGACGGTCCGCCCGGCCATTCCCAGCATCCGCTCAAGCGGCACCCGTGCCCGGTCCATCAATTCCGGCGCAAGTTCGATCCGCGGCTTTAGATCGCGCAACGCCACGTAAAGCTTCTCAAGCGTGTTCAACGCCATGTACGGGCACATGTTGCAATTGCAATTGCCGTCGCCGCCCGGCGCCCCAATGAACCGCTTGTGCGGCGCGGCCTTTTCCATCTGATGGATGATATGCGGCTCGGTCGCGACGATGATCGTCTGAGCATCCGAGGTCAGCGCAAAGTCGAGGATCGCCTTGGTCGATCCGACCAGCGTTGCATGATCGACGATCTGGGGCGGGCATTCGGGATGCGCCGCGACCGGCGCGCCGGGATGCTCGGCCATCAACTTGAGCAGCTCGGTCTCTGAAAATGCCTGGTGAACGATGCAGATCCCCGGCCACAGCAGCATCTCGCGCCCGCTCCGCCGCGACAGATAGCCGCCAAGGTGCCGATCCGGACCAAAGATGATCTTCTGCTCGGGTGGGATTTGTGACAGGATGATGTCCGCCGACGACGACGTCACGATGATGTCACTTAGGGCTTTCACCTCGGCCGAACAGTTGATGTAAGTCAGCGCGATATGGTCGGGGTGCGCCTCGCGGAACACCCTGAACTGGTCGGGCGGGCAGCTGTCCTCCAAGCTGCACCCGGCGTCCATGTCGGGCAGGATGACAATCTTTTCCGGCGACAAGATCTTCGCCGTCTCAGCCATGAACCGAACACCACAAAACGCGATCACCTCGGCGTCGGTCGCTGCCGCCTTGCGTGACAGGTCGAGGCTGTCGCCGACGAAATCCGCGAGGTCCTGCAATTCGGGCCGCTGGTAATAATGCGCAAGGATGACCGCATTGCGCTCCTTCTTCAGGCGCGCGATCTCGTCGAGCAGGGCAGGTCCGCGAAGGATCGACTGGGCGGTCATGACATTCTCCTCACCGGCCCGACGGATTGGCCATGACCTCATTATACGACCGGGACCGATCGATGAAAGACGGGTCATCCCGCGCATCCGATGCGAACCGCGCCACGACCTTCGCGTCGCCGATCCCCGCCGCGCGCAACGGCAGCGCAAAACTCCGCTCGACCGCCTGCCGAGCCGCTTCCCGCGCCAGCCGCATCGGCGTCGCCGCCAGCGCCTGCTTGCGCAAGTCCGCCACCGCGCTCGCCCGGTTGGCCTCGTCGAGCGTGGTCCGCGCATCGGTCAATGCACCGAGCACCCCACCCCCGCCATATTCCCGAGCAGCGGCAAGATCGACTTCGGGCCCGGCGATTTCGATCTCGGGCAGCGTCACGCTCAGCACCTTGGTGCCGTCGTCCCACTTGACATCGCGCTCGCTCAGCTTGGCGAGATCGAGCTCATACCGCACGTCCCCCGGAAGCACCAACGTCCGCTCCGACGTAAACATCAGCTGAGATTGTTTCGACGTCACCACCGACACGTAGCGCGCCACAAACGGCACCAGCCGGTTCTGCGCCCGCATCGATTCGAGACTCGCGCGGGCGATGCTCGTGACGTCGCCACCGAATAATTTGCGTTTTAGATTAATCCCCCCGCCGATCGCCAGCCCGACGAGCAACGCGACGATGATTGCGACGACCATCAACGGTCCCAATCGGCTGCGGCTTACAGGCGTGTCCATGTCTCTCCCGAAGTTCGAACAATCCCGCGCCGCTCCAGGTCCACCAAATGCGCCAGCACCGTCCCCCCCGCCGCCGGCACCAGCCTTTGGTCGAGCCCCGGGTAGGCACCCGTGACGATCGCCGCGACCGTCTCCCGCCCCTCGCCGACCAGCCGCAGGATCTGCCGCTCGCGCTGCATCCGGTGCCCGATCATTCCGCGCACCAGTTGCTGGGGCTTGATCACCGCGGGCCCGTGCGCCGGATAGTAGATCCGGTCCTCGCGTCCGCGAAGCTTGTCGAGGCTCGCCATATAATCGGCCATGTCGCCATCAGGCGGCACCACGACCGTCGTCGACCAGCCCATCACATGATCCCCGGTCAGCAGCGCGCCGCGATACGCATAGCAGAGATGGTTTGACGTATGCCCCGGCGTGGCCACCGCCGTCAGTTCGTGCCCGTCGACCACGATCCCCTCGCCATCGCTCAGCACCCGATCGGGCACATAGTCCCCGTCAAAACTCACATCCGCCCGTGGCCCGACCTCGTCCAGCGCGAGCGGCGCACAGCCAATGATCGGCGCGCCCGTCGCTTGCGCCAAGGGCCGCGCCGCCGGGCTGTGATCGCGGTGCGTATGCGTGCAGACGATCGCCACGACGGGCCGCCCGCCGACTGCCGCGACCAGCGCCGCAACATGCTCGGCTTCGGCGGGCCCCGGATCGATCACCGCAACCTCGGCGTCGCCAACCAAGTAGGATTGCGTCCCCGTATAGGTAAACGCCGACGGGTTGCGCGCCAGCACGCGCGCGATCCCCGGTTCGACCGGGTCGAGGAGAGCATAGGGCTGGTCGGTTAAAATGGGGGCGTCCACGGGCGTGCTCCTGCCATGACCGCCCCCAAGAGTGTAGCCTATTTCGCGGGCTTGACCTCGGGCGCCGCGACCTTGGCCGCCGCGCCCGCCTCGATCCGCGCGATCTCGGCGTCGAGATCGGCGACGATCTTCGTCCGGCTCGCGTCCGGCAATTGCGCCGTCCCCTTGATCGTCGTCGCCGCCTGCCGCAGTGACTTGACCCACATCGCGTCATCCTCGCCGGGCTTGGCGCACAGCTTGATCTTGGTCATCCGCTTTTGGCCCTGGTCCATCACTTCGGCGCTCGTCTCGAACCGGCGCTCGCCGCAACCGGCGATGATCGCCTTGGCCGCCGGATCGCCGCTGACCACCGTCCGCATCTTGCCGCTGGACGAAACCGTCTTGCGCACGACCACCTTGTGCACCGTCGTCGCCGCGCCAGCCGGCATTGCCAGCCCAAAGACGGCCACCGCTGCCATCAATCCGGTCCGCATCGTCGATCCTCTAAAAAAATCCGCCCCCATCAGACGTGTGCGCGACTGAACCCGCGTTGAACATCGCCGCGCGCCGCCATCGCCGCGGGATAGACCGTCTCGAACAGGCGCTCCATCGCCTTGTCCCAGCTCAGTGTCGCGGCATGCGCGCCGCCGCCCCGCGTATCGCTGCCCTCCCTGGATCGGCCAGCAGCGCGACGATATTCGCCGCCATCGCTTTCGCGTCGTCGACCGGCCCGAGCAGCCCCAGCCCGGCCGGCACCCGGTCGATCATCGCCCCCGCCGCGACGCCGACCACGGGCAGGCCCGCCGCCTGCGCCTCGATCACCGAAATGCCGAACGTCTCGTCGGCCATCCCCGACACATAAAGGTCCGCGCTCGCCAGCCACCGCGCCAGCAGCCCGCGATCGCGAATGAAGCCTGTGCAATGCACCCCCGACAGCCCGGCGAATTGTTTACGCAGCGGCCCATCCCCGATCAGCACCAGCTTTGCGCCAAGGTTAACCGGCAACCGCGCGAACGCCTCGATCACCGTCGCGGCTCGCTTCTCGCCGTCGAGGCGGCCGACATAGATCAGCAGCGGCGAGTTCCCGACGCAACCCGCCTCCGCGCGCAACACCTCGGCGCGCCCGGCTTCGCTGAACTCTTCGACATCGACCCCAAGCGGCGCGACGAACACCCGTTCCACTCCGATCGAGCGAAGCTTGTTCGCCCCACCATGCTCGCTCAGCGCGATCACCGCATCGAACCGCCGGTAGAGCCCTGCGAGGTAGCGATACGCCACTCTCGCCGCCGCGCTGCCGAACCGGTCGCCCGCCAGCCCGTCGCCGATCCGCTTTGTATAGGCAGTCGGAAAGTCGGTCATGAACGACGCCACCAACGCACATTCTGGATGATCGCGCCGATATCGCAGCACCGCCCACGGCAGATTATAGGCGTCCTGGCACTCGATCAGGTCGGGCCGAAATCGTCGAAGCGCCTCGCGCACCGCGCCATTGCGCAGCAGCAGCCGATAATTCGGGCTTCCCGGCACCTTGGGCGAGCGCAGTGTTACCGTGATCGCGCGCGCCTCCTCGACTACTTCATCGCGCCTGCCAGGGATGACGAGCAGATGTCGGTCCTGCGTACGTTCGAGAATGAAGCGCCGCTTGCGATTGAGATAGACGCGGATCCCACCGCCCTTCTCGGACCAGCTCTGGGTCACGTCGGCATAGAGCAGTCCGCTCATCGCCGCGCCCCGCCGTCTTGTCGGGGAATTTGACGCTGCCCGACACCGCGCCGCCAGCCGCAACCGGAAATTTCTCTATCTTCCGCTGTTTTCTGCAATTGGCACGGCGATTGCATCACTGGTATTGTCCACTTGGTTCCACGACCAATGAAAGGGACGGTGCAGCGGTTTCTGGTCCCGCTCCACCGTCCCTTTTTCATCATCCACCTCTTGCGAGTGCGAGAAGATCAAGCAGCGCTAGGCGCAGCGTTGACCAGTTCCTTAAGCTCGCCACTCTCGAACATCTCCATCATGATGTCCGATCCGCCGACGAATTCACCATGGATGTAAAGCTGCGGCACCGTCGGCCAGTCGCTATACGCCTTGATCCCTTGGCGCACCTCGGGATCGGCGAGCACGTCGACCGTCTCATAGCGCGCGCCGAGATGGTCGAGGATCGAGATCGCCCGGCTCGAGAAGCCGCATTGCGGAAACAGCGGCGTACCCTTCATGAACAGCAAGATATCATTCGTCTTCACCAGCGCGTCGATGCGCGTTTGGGGGTCGGTCATTCATGGTCTCCTGATGGCACAGCCGTTTCCAGCTGCAATGCATGAAGTTCGCCCCCCATTCGCCCGCCCAGCGCGGCATATACCGCCTGATGCTGCTTGACCCGGTTCAGGCCGGCAAAGCTCGCCGACACGACCCGCGCCTTATAATGGTCGCCATCGCCGCGAAGGTCGGTGATCTCAATTCCCGCGTCGGGGATCGCAGTCCGGATCAGCGCTTCGATCTCGTCCGCCGCCATCACCATTATTCGGTGCCCATCAGCTGGCGGCGGGCGTCGACTTCCTTGTGCGCCATTTCGCTGCGGATTTTCGCTTCGTCGGTTTCGACCCCCGCCGCGGTCAAGTCGCCAACTAATTTCCTCACGACATCCTCGTCGCCCGCTTCCTCGAATTCGGCGCGAACGACTTCCTTGGCATAGGCATCGCCCTCGACCTCGGTCAGCCCCATCGCCCGCGCCGCCCATTCGCCGAGCAGGCGGTTGCGCCGCGCCAAGATACGGAAGGCCATCTCCTCGTCGCGGGCGAATTTGGTTTCGAACGCGCGCTCGCGGTCGTCGAAATTTGTCATGGCGGACGTCCTGTCTGATTGCGGAGCCCAGATAGGGTGCAGCGCCGGGCGGCGCAATGCGCGCTCAGCTAACCGCGGGCTCGCGCCGCCCCCCACCGCGTTTGACCAGCCTGGGCCGCAACCAGCGCCGAAGCGGCAGGTCGACCCGCCGCTCGAGCGCCAGCGCCGCAGCGACGATCACGAACACGAACAATATCCACAGCGGCAGCCGCGCCGCCGCCGGTTGGTTGACGATCAGCCGTGCGGCGAAGGTCACGATCGGCAGGTGGATCGCATAGAGCGGGAAGGACAATTGCCCGAGCCACGTCATCGCCGCCGCCCAGCGTCCCGTCGGCCGCTGGTGGATCGCCACCACGACGATCGCCGGGAACACGAGGAACGTGATCACCGCTCCGCGCTCGACCGCCCACAGCGGCGGCAGCGGCCCGTGCAGCACCGCGATCAGCACGATGATCGGCACGATCAGCGGAACCCGCCACTCGCCGACGGCGCCACCGCGGACGATGCGGTAAAGCAGTATTCCCACCACATAGCTGAACCCGATGCGAAAGAAGCCAACAACAAAGGTCCGCGTTTCCCACCCCAGGCTCGGGCTGGCAAAATGAATCATCGCCGCCAGCAGCGCCGCGCCCGACAACAGCGCGATGACGGCCAGCCCCGCCCGACCGATCCGCCACAGCAGCGTCGCGTGCGCGAAGTTCGCGACGATCTCGAACGCCAGCGACCACACTGGCGTATCGAATGCGAAGGTCATCGTCGCGCCGCCGAGTAGCGTCGGCAGGAGGAGGAAATTGATCGCCGAGCCGGCATTGAAATTGCCGTCTCCGGCGATCAGCGACCAACTCGCCCCGAGCAGCAACCCGAGGAAAATCAGCGGGTAGAGCCGCACCAGCCGGATCGCCATGAACCGTCCGGCTCCCATTCCCTTTCCGACGGGCCCGTCCGCGAACCGCGGCTCATAAGCCTGCGCGATGACGAACCCGCTCAGCACGAAGAACAGGTCGACCGCGAGGAAGCCGAGCGGCGCGATCTGCGGATAGCCGCTCGCCAGCCCGATATGATGCGCCATCACCAGCAGCGCGGCGATCCCGCGCAACCCGTCGAGCGCGACGAAATGCTGCCGCGTCACGCTGCGCGCGTCAGTCGAGCGTGACGACAAGCTTGCCGATCGCATTCCTCGCCGCAAGGTCGGCGATCGCGTCCCCGCCGCGCTCCAGCGGGTAAGTCGCGCTCACCACCGGCGCGATCCTGCCCTCGTCCCACAGCCGGAACAGCGTGGCGACATGCGCCGCGTTGGCCGCCGGATCGCGCGCCGCAAACGCGCCCCAGAACACACCGCACACGTCACAGCTCTTGAGCAGGACGAGGTTAAGCGGCAGCTTCGGAATGCCAGCCGGAAAGCCGACGACGAGGTACCGCCCCTCCCACGCGATCGAGCGCAACGCCGGCGCGGCATAATCGCCCCCGACAGGGTCATAGATTACGTCGGCGCCGTTCTTGCCCACCGCCGCCTTGAACGCTTCCGCCAGCGCCTTTTGTCCGTCGCGGTCGAACGGTCCGCGCGGATAGACCATGGCCGCGTCCGCCCCGGCCTTGCTTGCCGCCGCGGCCTTCTCGTCGCTCGACACCGCCGCGATCACCCGCGCGCCCTTGGCCTTGGCAAGCTCGATCGCCGCCAGCCCGACCCCTCCCGCCGCGCCGAGGATCAACACCGTCTCCCCAGCCTCGAGCCGCCCGCGATCGTACAGCGCATGGATCGAGGTCGCATAAGTCAGCAGCAGCGCCGCCCCTTCGATAAAGCTGCGATGGGCCGGCAACCGGAACGCCGACTTGGCCGAAATCGCTACCGACTGAGCCAACCCGCCATGCCCCGGAACCGCGATCAGTCGGTCGCCGACCGCCCAGCCCTCGACGCCCTCGCCGACCGCGCTTACTTCACCAGCGATTTCCCCGCCCGGGGAGAACGGCCGCGGCGGCTTGAACTGATATTTGTCCTCGATAATCAGCACGTCGGGATAGTTGGCCGCCGCCGCATGGACGCGAACGACAAGTTCGCCCGGGCCGGGCAGGGGTTCGGGGAGCTCGTCGATGACGAGCGTGTCGGGACCGCCGGGGGCGTGGGAGCGAAGGGCTTTCATAACCGCAGGGCGTACAGCCGCCACTACGACATGAAAAGGGCCGCCTCCCGTAGGAAGCGGCCCATCATTGAATCATGAGCGGCACGATCAAAGATCGTTGATGGCCCCCTTGATCTTGCCCTTGGTGTTCTGAACGTCGCCTTTCAGTTCCTGACGCTCACCCTCGGCGCGGGTGTCGGGATTATCCGACTCCTGCTTGGCATTGCCGACAGCATTATTGATCGCGCCTTTGACCTTGTCAGTGAACTCACCCATCTCGTTTCTCCTTCGGGGGTACAACGAACGAGCGTGGTTCCCGTTGCATCGGCGGATGGCGGAACGCTCCGCTCGCCCGCTCGTTGAAGAGCGATACCGTAACGGAGACGAAATCATGACGTTCAAGCAAACTTTGGTCGCCGGCATCGCCGCTGCTGCGCTGCTCGCATTGCCCACGACGGCTTCGGCCGAGGGCAAGACCGACCAGGCGCGCAAGGCAATCGCCGCGGCGCAGGCCAAGATCGACGCGGTCAACATCGTCGGCGCGGCGGGCGACGCCCCGCGGCTCCACGCCGAGGCAGTGAGAGCACTGCACATCGCGCAGGACGAACTCAACCATCATGCCAAGCTCGACGCGGTGCGTGACGCGACGCGGGCGTCGGAACTTGCCGACCAGGCACTCGTCGCCTCGCAGCGCGCGCGGACCAACGAGCAGCACTCTGCGACTGACGCCGCGCAGGCCCAAGCCGCTAACGCCAATGAGCGTGCCGCCGATGCGCAGGCCGCCGCTGCCCGCGCCCAGGCCGACGCAGCGGCCGCGCGCGCCGCCCCTCCGGTCGTGGTCCAGACTCCCGCGCCCCCAGCTCCGACCACCACGACTGTAAGCACCACTACCACCGATGAAGCTGCGGCTGCGCCGGCTCACCGCCGCGTGGTTCGCAAGGCTGCCGCTCACCACCACCACCACCCGGCCCGCCACACGGTCCATACGACGGCAATCGTTACGACTCACTAGGGGAAGAATGGGTAGCCGTGCATGTGGCTGCCCACCCGTTTTTTCGGAGCGGCGGCTGGAAGGTCAGTCCGACGTCAGCCCCTGGCGGCTTGTCGGGGAGCCGCCCCGACCCCGCGAATGTTCCCAATGTTCACGGTGACGTCGCCATTGCGTCGAGGCGATTACGGGAGCGAGAAAGAGCGAGAGCAAGAACGAACGATTTCTGGCATCGACTATCTTACATGGGGGCAAGCCGTAGGACAGCGAAATCGACGTCGGATTTAGGTGGTCATCGGTCTGACGGCCTCCGGACGTCGCAAGACGGCTAGCGGACTTTCTCGCCGCGACCTTGAAAGCCGCATTATGGATTTTGATTGAACTCGGTCAAAATCGAACTCTGCCGCCAGTGTCGGCCTGCACCGCTTGTGTTCTTGCCGCCAGTCGTGAACATGCACACTCATGACACGCGCCATTCTCGAACCGGCGCGTAGCGTCGACGTAATTCATGAAACCGAAGTGCTTGTGATCGGATCCGGTCCTGGCGGTCTGGCGGCAGCGATGGCATCGGCGCGGGCGGGGGCGCAGACGACGCTGCTCGAACGCTAAGGTTGCTTCGGCGGCAACATCACCCAGGTCGGCGTCGAGGGCTTCGCATGGTACCGGCACCCCGCGACCATCGACAGCGAGGGCATCGGACGCGAGTTCGAGGATCGGGCCAAAGCAATGGGAGCGGCGCTGCCCGAACCGCAATCGATCAGCCATGCGCTCGACGCCGAGGCGTTCAAGCATGTCGCCGACGTACTTGTCGAGGAAGCGGGGGTTCATCCGATGCTCCACCGCATGTTCGTGGCGCCGATCGTGGAATCGGGCATAATCCGCGGCGTCATCGTCGAGAGCAAGGCCGGGCGGGAAGCAATCCTGGCCGAACGCGTGATCGATGCGACCGGCGACGCCGATGTCGTCGCCCGCTGTGGCGCACCGACCTTCTTCACGCCCAAGAGCGAGATGATGTCCGCCTCGGTCATGTTCTCGATGTGCGGCGTCAACAAGTCGCGCTTCATCGAGCAGGTCAAGGCCGATCCGCAGACCTACAAGGATTGGGCGGGCAATGGCGAATGGGACATTACCACCGACGGCAAGGAGGACGACATGTTCTCGCCGTTCCTCAGAAAGCCGTTCAAGCAGGCGCTGGCGGCGGGCATCCTGCCCGCGAACCTGGCGACCATTGCGGGCACCTGGGGCACCGTGTCAGACCAGGGCGACCTGACCTATCTCAACATGGTTCACCTCAACGTCGATGGGACCGACCCGGACGATCTGACGCGGGGCG
Organism: Sphingomonas sp.; assembly: GCA_025356055.1. GTDB lineage: Bacteria > Pseudomonadota > Alphaproteobacteria > Sphingomonadales > Sphingomonadaceae > Sphingomicrobium. The sequence goes on from JANXUU010000018.1 coordinate 30,504, forward strand.
AAATGGCCGGGCGCCGACAGGCGATGCTGGCGGTCGCGGCACTGAAGGGCTTCATGCCCGGATGCGAGGACGCCAAGCTGCGCAACTTTGGAATGACGCTTGGCATTCGCGATACGCGCAAGATCGACGCACATTATAATTTGCGCGAGGGCGACGTTCGCGGTGAGGGGCGCTTCGAGGATTCGATCGGTATCTTTCCCGAATTCATCGACGGCTACGGCCTTTTGATCCTGCCGACGACCGGGCGATATTTTCAGGTGCCATATGGGTCACTACTGCCGAAAGGGATCGGCAATCTGATCGTGGCTGGCCGGACGATCGGCGGCGACAAGACCAGCCATGCCGCGGTGCGCAACATGATGTGTTGCGCGGTTTCCGGGCAAGGCGCCGGGGTCGCAGCGGCCGTGTCCCTGAAATCGCGCGCTTCGTTCGAGACGGTCAACATCGCCCAAGTGCAAGCGGAACTGAGACGGCAGGGCGCACGGTTGCACTGAGCGAAGAAAGACATGTCGATCATGCAGGGAAAACTGAAATGGATCGTACTCGCCCTGGCCGCTTTCACGATCATGGGGAGCTACTACACCTACGATTCGATCGCCCCGATCGCTAACCTGCTGCGACAGCAGCGCGGCTTTAGCCAGCAACAGATCGGCTCGCTCAACGCGGTGTTCAGCCTGCCGAATATCCCGCTTGCGATCGTCGGCGGGATCCTGATCGACCGCATCGGCGCGGCCCGCGCCGCGCTGGCGGCCACCGCGCTGTGCACGGTCGGCGCGGCGCTCACCGCGATCGGAGATCCCTATGGGCTGATGGTCATCGGACGGCTGCTGTTCGGGCTGGGCAACGAGACGCTTTGCATCGCGCTGCTGGTCGGCATTTCCCAATGGTTTCATGCCGGGGGAGCAGCGCTTGCCATCGCCATATTCTTCAGTCTGGCGCGGGTCGGCTCCTACGCCGCCGATACGTCGACCCAATGGGCAGCATCGGCCTATGCCATGGGATGGCAACCCCCGCTGTGGCTGGCGGCTGCGTTCACCGCGAGCGGCCTGGTAACGGCATTCGCCTGTTATGTGATCGACAGGCGCCATGCCGATCTGCGCGGCGCAGGCCAGCCTGCGGAGCGGTTCGACCCCCGTAGCCTGGTCGGCTTCGGGCGATCCTTCTGGCTCATCCTCTGGCTGAACGTCCTGTTCGCCTCGGTATTCTTTCCGTTCCGTTCCACCTTCTCGATCCAGTATTTCCAGGATGCAAAAGGGATCACACTGGCGCAGGCCGGCATCGCCAACAGCTGGGTGTTTTTCGCGGCAATCTTCGCGACCCCCATCGTCGGACTGATTGCCGACCGGTTCGGCAAACGCGCCTCCCTGTTGGCCGTCGGAGCGGCGCTGATGCCGCTCACCTTCCTGATCCTGGTCACCACCGACTGGCCGCTATGGGTCTCGACAGCGCTGATGGGCGTGAGCTTCTCGGTCATTCCGGCCGTCATCTGGCCAGCCACGGCAATGCTTGTCGAGCGTCGTCGGATCGGAACCGCGTTCGGCCTCGTCAATATGTTGCAGAGCCTCGGCCTCGCCCTCTCCAACTATGCCGCTGGATGGCTCAATGACCGGTTCAAGGCGGGACCGCTCAACGTCGGTGGGTATGACGGAATGCTGAGCTTTTTTGCAATCCTCAGCTGCGTGGCGTTCGTCTCCACCGTGGTGCTGCTTCTGCGCGAGCGACGAAGCGAGGGTGGCGGGATCGAGGCGCGAGCGGGGCATGCGCTTGACGCAACAAAACTGCGACATTGAGGCGGCAATTGGGGGAAATAGGCATTCGAAGCTAACCCCTGCTCAGTCTTGACGGAGCGGATTTGGTGGTCACGTCGGCGATCGCGCGAAGCCGCCCCGACCCCGCGAACGTTCCCAATGTTTACGGTGCCGTCGCCGTTGCGTCGAGGGCGATTCCCGGAGCGAGAAAGAGCATGAAAAAGAGCGAACAGTTTCTGGCGCTGACGATCTCACAGGGGGCAAGTTGTAGGACAGCGAAATCGACGTCGTCCGCTTTTGGTTGGAAAGCTGACATTCCCTTTGGCGGCGGCACTCGTCGTGTTAACGTCGCGCCATGACGAGGATGGGTGAGAATATACACCGCGAGTGGGACAAGGAACCGCTCGCAGACGAACTTTGGGAGGCTCTTCAAAACCGTAAGCAAGATTGGGATTCGGGTTCGGCTAGGCTGACCTACCTTGCGGACCGTGGCTCTGCTTTAGCGATGATGTATCTCGGTCATGATTACGTTTCTAGCGGTGATCGCGAGGAAGCGATGCTAGGCGAGGATTGGCTGATAAAGTCTGCCAACGCTGGATCAATCGAAGGGCGTCTTCGACTTTCTCACTATTACGAGCGGCAGAAAAGTTGGGGAAAGGCATTGGCCGAGTTGAGGGCACTAACCGGGCAAGGTTATTCACCAGCGATGTATCATCTGGCGCGGCTACTTTATGGCGGCGAGTTGGGCTACAAATCGGTTCCTGAAGCAGTGCTGCATCTCAGAACGGCAATAACCGCCGGACACGTGCCCTCAATGGGGTTGCTGTCGCAAATATACCGAAAAGAGAAACTGGGTTTTACTCGGAAGATTGTGTCGCACTGGCTCTGCTTGAGGAAAATCCCTGCCTTCGTGAGATGTCTTCGGATTTATCCCAATAGCGACAGGTTACGGCCGCATGGCCGTTATCCCGCGCTGGATCAGGCAAGGAACAGGCAAACGCACTAATGTCCATAATGGGTCGGTAGCGGCCATCCGACGATTCAACGTCCGCCGCTAAATCAGCCCCGCCAGCGGGCTGCTCGGATCGGCGTAGCGCCGCTTTGCCATTCGTCCGGCCCGATAGGCCAGACGCCCGGCTTCGACCGCGTGCCGCATCGCCTCGGCCATCAGCACCGGCTCCCTGGCTTCGGCGATGGCGGTGTTCATCAGCACCCCGGCACAGCCAAGTTCCATCGCCGCCGCGGCATCGCTCGCCGTGCCGACGCCGGCGTCGACCAGGACGGGGACCTTCGACTGTTCGACAATCAGCCGTATGGTGACCGGGTTCTGGACCCCCAACCCCGACCCGATCGGCGCGCCGAGCGGCATCACCGCGACCGCGCCGGCATCCTCGCAGCGCTTCGTCATGATCGGATCGTCGGTGCAATAGACCATCACTTCGAATCCTTCCCTGGCGAGGAGCTCGGTCGCGCGGATGGTCTCGATCATGTCGGGATAGAGCGTCCTGGCCTCGGCCAGCACTTCCAGCTTGACGAGGTTCCACCCCCCCGCCTCGCGCGCCAGGCGGAGCGTGCGCATCGCATCCTCGGCGGTGAAACAACCGGCGGTATTGGGCAGGTAAACGATCTTTTTCGGATCGATGAAGTCGCTCAGCCGCGGCGCATTGGGATCGGTCACGTTGACCCGCCGCACGGCGACCGTGACGATTTCCGCCCCCGACGCAGCGACCGCGGCGGCGTTCTCCTCGAAGCTCTTGTACTTGCCGGTGCCGATGATCAGCCGCGACGAGAAGGTCCGGCCGGCGACGGTCCAGGTGTCGGCGGCAATCGCCGGATGCGCGTTCAACTCACCCGCCGCCGACAAAGTGCACGATCTCATAATCGTCGCCATCCTCGACGCACAGGGTCGCGAAACTCGAGCGCGGGATAATCTCGAGGTTGCGCTCGACCGCAACGCGGCCCGGGTCCTGCCCGATCGAGTTGATGAGTTCGGCCAGCGTCGTCCCTTCGGGGGCTCGCCGGTGCTCGCCGTTGATGCGGAGGGACAAGGTGAACTCGATCGTCATTGACTTAGACGAGATAGGTGGCGCAGTCCGGCGACGCAACTGACGATCGGCGGGGCGATGAGCGAAACGATTTTTGTCCTCAACGGGCCCAACCTCAACCTGCTGGGGTCGCGCGAGCCCGAAATCTATGGCCACGATACGCTCGACGACATCGGTGCGTCGCTGAGCGAACAGGCCGAACGGCTTGGCCTCGCAATCGACCTGCGCCAGTCGAACCACGAGGGTCACCTGATCGACTGGCTTCACGAGGCGCAGGCGGTGCGGGCCAAGGCGGTGCTTCTCAACCCGGGCGGCTACACCCACACCTCGGTTGCGCTGCGCGATGCGGTCGCGGCCATCACGGTGCCGGTGATCGAGGTTCACCTGTCGAACCCCGACGCGCGCGAGGATTTCCGCCACAAGAGCCTAGTCGGCGCGGTATGCCGGGGGTCGATCCGCGGCTTCGGCGCGTCGAGCTATTCGCTCGCACTGGACGCGGCGGCGCGGCTCTGACAGGGAACCGCCTGATCTTGATAGGGATGTGACGATGGCCGACGACAAGGCGAAGCCCGCCGAGGGCGGAATGCGGATCGACGCGGCGCTTGTGCGCGAACTCGCGGAGCTGCTTTCGGCGAACGAGCTGACCGAGATCGAGGTCGAGGACGGCGCGCGCAAGATTCGCGTCCGCCGCGAGGCTGCGCCCGTGCAAGTTGCGCATTATCCGCCGACCCCGTCGTTCGCTCCGGCGCCAACCGCCGCGGTTGCTGCTGCGGCGGAGGCGGCCCCTCCCGCGACCCCGCTCGATGCGGTCAAGTCGCCGATGGTCGGCACGGCGTTCCTGTCGGCCGAACCCGGCGGCAAGGCGTTCGTGGCACCGGGCGATGCGGTCAAGGCGGGCGATACGCTGATGATCATCGAGGCGATGAAGGTGATGAACCCGATCCTCGCGCCCCGGGCCGGGACGGTTCGCCAGATGCTCGTCGCCGATGCCCAGCCGGTCGAATATGACCAGCCGCTGGTGGTGATCGACTAGCATGGCCATTACCAAGCT
>JANXUU010000061.1 GCA_025356055.1 Sphingomonas sp.
GTGTACAACTACTGCTTTTGCAGTGTCAGTGGGCATTGTCCCGAAATTGGCCGACTACACGGCCTATCTACGAAGCTCGTTCGGCTCGAACCGAGCCGTGCCGGCGGCATAGTTCAACGTAACTCGATAATGTTTCAGGAAATCTTTACCCAAGGACGCGACGGCTGGGATGGTCGTAGTGCCGAGCGAAGTGTACACCGCCGAGAGACCGGGGATTACCATGCCTGCGAAGGTCAGTGTCGGCGCCTTGTCGACGGTCGCGGCTTGTTCGCCGCCGTGGCCAGTAGTGCGAACCTTTCTGGAAAGCTTCAAATAGCGTTGCAATCCGGTCTGCTTGAGAGCCTTCGGCGTCACAAGGAGGCCGTAAGTTCCGCCGGTATCGACCAAGGCTGTCACCTCATGGCCATCCAGGGCAATGCGCACCAACGGCACGCCTCCGACCAAGGTCATGGGAACGTCGATGCCGCCATTTGCCTCGGGCGTGCCGCGGAAGAATAGCTTCTGGTTTTGATAGTCGAATACGACGATCTTGCCAGCCAGGAAGCTCTGACCCAGCAAGCCCGACAGGGGTTGGGCCTCAGGGCCCCTCATGCCGGGAAGTTCGATCGATTCGAATTCGACTGCGCGCGGCCTCTCGTGTCCGACGCACAATACGGCGGCGCTGGTCGCGAAGGTCTCGATTTTCTGTGAGCCGAAACCCTCGGTGTCCTTGCCTTTGGTTGTAAGTGTGAGGCCGGCTGCACGGGCGTAAGCGGGCACAACGATCGACGGCGAAGTGCCGGTGTCGAGATCCATCCAGGCATCGGGACCGCCGTTGATAGCGACCTTCACGAACACCAGGCCGTTACGAAAAGCGGCCGGGAGCGCGGCGAGTGCCGCTGGGCCGGCCTTGACCGGCGGGTCTCCACGGGGCGACGGGGAGCATGCCGTGCTCAGCAAGAAGGCCGAAGCGAGCAGTGCGCACCTGAGTGCGCCGAATGCGGGATTGTGATGCAATCGTGTCATATTGTGTTCCAATGAGATGGCGATTGCGCCGGGCGTCTCCGAAAACGCACGGTGTTGTGAGCGCTTGCCAAATTGATGAGATTGCGTGCGCAGATTTGATTGCCGTTATGTTTGGGAATTTTAGTTAGCGAGCGCTGCACGCAGCGTGGCATTCTCGGTCTCGAGCGCGGCAAGGCGGGCGGTCAGCGGCGCGCTGGCGGCCGCGATCTCGATCTCGTTGTAGCGGGGCGTGATATGCTGCGGGCAATTCCAGTCCGACGCTTCGAAATGAAGAAAAAATGCGCGCTCCGAAACGGCGCGATATTCAGGATGCGCGAGGCGCGCGGCAAGTGCAGGATCGGTGCCCAGGTCGCGGACCTCGATACGCGCGTAAAGCTTAAGTCGGCGACGATGGGGATAATCCATCATGATCAAGGCAACGCGATCATTCCCAGTGGTGTTGCCCAAGCTGATATACTGCCGGTTGCCGCTGTAGTCAGCGAACGCTAACGTCGTGTCGTCAAGCAAGGTCAGGAAGCCCGGCGGACCGCCTCTATGCTGAACGTAGGGCCACCCGGTTTCCGATACGCTCGCCATGTAGAAGCTGTCGCGCGCCGCGATGAACTCAGCCTCCACGACGCTCAAGCGATCGGTACGGCGCTTGGCTGCGATCCTGTCGTAAAGCTGAGCGCTGCCGTTGGCTTCCTGCGCCGAACGAACGGCAGGTGTCGTTGCAATATCGAGGTAGCTTTTCGTCATCACCAGGCTCCTATGCGCGTTGCCGCCGGCGGGCGGGGTGCCTCGGGTCCGCCGGCGGCACCAGATCATGCCGCCTGTGCGGCCAGCACTACGGGGAAGTCGATATCGGTCTGAGCGACATTGTTGACGTAATTGGTAAGCACGTTGAGCGCGACGCTGGCGACGATTTCGATCACCTGGGGCTCGCTGAAGCCGGCGAGGCGAACCGCAGCAAGATCGGCATCGCTGACGCGGCCGCGGGTATCGAGCACCTTGCGTGCAAACACCAATGCGGCGTCGGCCTTGGCATCGCCCGAGTGGCCAGCGCGGTTTAACGCGATCTCGGCATCGTCGATTTTCGCCAGATTGAGTCCGAGATAAGTGTGAGCGGAAAGACAATAGTCGCAGCCATTGGCTTGGGCGACGGCGAGCGCGATTCGCTCGCGGGTTTTGGCGTCGAGCGTGCGCCCGAGTGCGCTGTTGACGCCAAGATAGCCCTCGAGCGCGGCTGTACTGGATCCCACCAGACGGAATAGA
>JANXUU010000097.1 GCA_025356055.1 Sphingomonas sp.
TGCTTGCGCCTCCGGTCGGGCTACGCCCTCCCTACGCCGCAAGCAGGGCAAAAAGCGCACCACTCGATCGACCTACACCTTGTGCCAAGGGGTCCCTTTTGGACGCCGATCGGGGGTCCCTTTTGGACGCCGTTTGACACCTAAGTAGCTGAGAGCATTAGTATTTCTGTCCGGAATGACTAGAAATATGCGCAATTCCGGGACTTTTCGGAAGGGTCGCTTCGGGGTTCGGAGACCACGCAGACGAATTCTGGACATCGCGGCGCCCGTCTCTGGCCTGTTCTGGGGTTCACTGTAATGTAGCCCCCGGATGCGTTGCTTGTATGCTGCGCATCATGCTCTCCAGCGCATTGATTTCGCGAGCGAACCAATGGCTCAATCGTTAAGCTGGAACAACTTCCCGACGGGGCGATCGAGCACGCGGGCAAGCTCGAGCGCGAGCAAGGTCGATGGCAAGAAGACGACGTTCTCGACCGTGTTGATCGTCTTGCGACTAACTCCGACCGCCTCTGCCAACGCTGCTTGCGTCAGGCCGAGCCGCTCTCTTTCATACTTGAGGGTATTGAGAAGGCGATCACGCACGAGCGGCGCGCAATTCCAGCGTCGCGAAACTGACGAGCGCTGCCGCAATCACGGACGTGGCTACCACCCGCACCGCGTCGAACGAACCGAGCGGCTCTGCCAATTCTAGCGCAACTGATATCGTTAGTGACGACACGACCGCCGTCCAGAACCCTGCTGTGCAGTTCATCTGCCGATGCTCGCGGACCCCGTCATCGTCGAGAAGTCGCACAACGTCACTGCGCGGCTTGATCCAGCGTGCGAGAGGAAGAAGGTTAGCAGCCGTGGCAAGGTTAGCCCTGCCCACAATCCTCGCAGGGAATCACTTGGAGAAGAAATAGAAACTGGCAGCGCGGTACCGGCTTTTCCGATCTACGACCTCAATTGCTGTCATTTCAAAACCCCTGCAACCGACAGGTTGCATGTAACCCCTGGTACCCTGTCGAGAAGTTTCTGCACCAGATCTCCCCTCGGTGCGGCTAGCTTAACGAACTGCCGACGCGGTCGCGACTGCCTCGTGCGGTCCGGCTCCGTCGCGGCCGTAAACGTCGGGCAGGAAGGTCAGCTCGCTACCCTGCGGCATGGCGGTGATGTAGGTCAGATAGACCGGCACACCACGCGGCAATTGGACGTGCTGTTCGGGCGCCGTCGACTCCGTGCTGAGATCGCGGCCGGCCAGCCATAATCCAAGCCGCTTCGCGTCTTCGAGCCGGATACATCCATTCGACAGCGTCCGCTGCTTCTGTGCGAACAGGACGTGTAGGTCGGTATCGTGGAGATAGACGCCGATGTCGTTGGGGAAGGAGAATTTCATCACCCCCATCGAATTGCCTGGCCCCGGCAGCTGGCGGAGATAAACGGTCTGCTTGCCCTCGCCGACGGCCTTCCAGTTGATGCTCGACAAAGGCAGCAAGGTCGGGGTCGGGCCGAAATCGGAGATGATCTCATAGCCCTTCTCTTTCCAATAGGCTTTGGCGATGGGGCTTTGCATCTTCCTGGCGACGATTTTCTGCGTGAGGTCGGTCGGCACATACCAATAAGGGTTTAGTGTTGCGTACCAGATCATGCTCGCCAGCATCGGCGTCTGCGAGTCGGGACGGCCGACGATGACCTTCATCGAATCCGCGATGCGTCCGTCCTCGACCATCAGCAGTCGCTGGGTCGCGGCTTCTACGACCAGGTAACGGCCCGACGAGGGCAGGATTCGCGCCCGGCCGAGATTGGCGAGGGCGCGAGGATCAGGCGTCGTGCTGCCCGAGCGCTGCATCGCCAGCCATTCGGCGTTGCGGATCGGACCATAGATTGGGTTTACGTTGGACACCGCCTGCAGGTGAGCGGCGAGCGACGGTGCGGTCGACGCGAGCTGCAGCGTGACCCACGGGTTGGGCATGCGCGGCGCGAGCGACGGATCGGAGTAGGTGAACCCCGGCAGCGGCGCCTTCAATGCCGCGACATAGTCGAGCCAGGCCGCCGACAATGTGCGGTCAGCGCGGTCGATCGCCTGAGGATTGCCGCTCGCCGCGTCGCGCGCCGCAGCTTCGACTGCGTCGGCCAGCGCCGGACCCGAGGACAGACCGTCAAGCGGGGCGCGACGCAGTATCTGGGCAAGGGTCGCCGGCGCCTCGCTGCCGCCGGCGCGGAACCACACCGGCGCGCCGTGGCGGTAGGCCATGAATGCGTCGACGGCGAGATTGGCCGTCGGAAGCATGGCAGCCGTGTCCGAGTGATGGCCAGCGATCAACTCGGGCAGATCGGCGGCGTGGGCGGGAACTACGCCAAGAAACAACAAGGAGGTCAGAACTGAAAGCAAATACTTCACGGCGGTATTCCCCCGGCGCATTCAAGAGGTTGGGTAAGCTCGAACAACGCTTTCTAGCGACGCGAGTTTAACTCCTGCATGAACAAAGGGCTCGGACAAAGCGCCAAAGCGGTCGTATTCGCGCGGCCCGTGTCTTCGGTGCCATTCCGCCGGAGACGAGCGCCGCAAACCGGGCGATCGATCCCCGTTTTACGCCAAGGATGACCGCAGCCGCAGGGGCTACGGGCGTTCTCGGGACGGTCACACGAACTCGCTTTACATCATGACATGACCGCGCTGCGCATCATGATGCACAGCTGGTGTCAGAGGCTCGAGTCGTGTACGTCACACTACCCAGTCCCAAGTATCTAAGACTGCTGGTTTTAACTATGGACTGGTGCTGGAAACGGCGTAACTCCGGGACTTTTTGGTGATGCAAAGCCGGACCGCGGGGGCGACGAAGACGGTTCTTGCCGGGATTGGCTGGTTGATCGAAGCCGTTTCTCAGAGCAGTCGACTGGTTGATCGAAGCCGTTTCTCAGAGCAGTCGAACGGTGTCCCCCGGGATGCGTTGCAGACGAGCTGCGCACCAGCGGCGATGCAACGGACTTAGCGAACCCGAATATGCGGCGCTGCTCGTTCCAGTCGAGCAGCAGTGCCTTCGTGCTTGCAAGGCGCGTTCGGGTCAGGTTCGCAGGCTGGCGGCCCTCGAGAATTGCGGTGATTCTGACTTCGTCTATTTTGCCTTCACCATCAATTCGGCGCTAGTGGATTGATCGAGACAAAGGAGTCCTGATAGATTCCTATTGGTCGAGGGGTGTGCGAGGCTGCGGGATGCGCAGCGGGATCATATTCGACATCACCCCTTCGGACAAAGCTCGGCTCGAGGCGATCATCGCCGCCCG
>JANXUU010000129.1 GCA_025356055.1 Sphingomonas sp.
TGACCCCCCATCGGAAGTGGGCACAGACCCACCCCCGGCCCCTCCCCACACGGGGAGGGGTGGCTGATAGCGCACCAACCGCCCCGTGCTCGGCAGGAATCCGCGATACGGGTCCTCCGCATAGACCCGCGTCTCGACCGCCCAGCCGTCGAGCTTCACCTCGCCTTGCGTGAACCCGAGCGTCTCCCCCGCCGCGACCCGGATCATCTGCTCGACCAGATCGAGCCCGGTAATCTCCTCGGTCACCGGATGCTCGACCTGAAGCCGCGTGTTCATCTCAAGGAAGTAGAACCCGTCCCCCGTCGGATCATTGCCGGCGACAATCAGTTCGACCGTCCCCGCCGAATAATAGCCCACCGCGCGCGCCAGCGCGACTGCCTGCTCGCCCATCTTGCGCCGCATCTCAGGGGACACGAACGGCGACGGCGCCTCCTCGACGACCTTCTGGTGCCGCCGCTGGATCGAGCATTCGCGCTCATTGAGATAGACGATATTGCCATGCTGGTCGCCGAGCAGCTGGATCTCGATATGGCGCGGCTGCTCGATGAATTTCTCGATGAACACCCGGTCATCGCCAAAGCTCGCCAGCCCCTCGCGCTTGGTCGCCTCGAACCCTTCCCGGACGTCGGTCTCGGACCACGCCAGCCGCATCCCCTTGCCCCCGCCGCCGGCCGAGGCCTTCATCATCACCGGATACCCGATCTCGCCTGCGATCTTGACCGCATGGTCGGTATCGGAGATCTCGCCCAAGAACCCCGGGACGACATTGACCCCGGCCGCCTTGGCGAGCTTCTTCGATTCGATCTTGTCGCCCATCGCCGCGATGGCGTTGACCGGCGGCCCGATGAACGCGATCCCCGCCTCGGCCAGCGCGGTGGCAAAGCTCGCCCGCTCCGACAAAAACCCGTACCCCGGATGCACCGCCTCGGCGCCCGTCGCCTGGCACGCCGCGATGATCAGCTCGGCCTTGAGATAGCTCTCCGTCGCCGGCGCCGGCCCCAGCCGCACCGCTTCGTCCGCCATCGAAACATGCGGCGCCCGCGCATCGGCATCGGAATAGACCGCGACCGTAGCGATCCCCATCCGCTTCGCCGTGCGGATAACCCGACAAGCAATCTCGCCGCGATTGGCGATCAGGATTTTTGAAAACATCCGCACCCTCTCAAGCTTTACCGTGTCGTGGCACAGTGCCCAGCCCCTGCCAACACCTCCGCGACCTTGCCTAAACACGCCCCCTTCGTTAAGGGCGCAGCTGCCCACCGAACACCATCCCTGGAGGTGTCGGGGCGGGCACAACGAACACAAGGAACACCACCATGAGCGAACAGCTGACGCTGCCCGCCGAATCGCGCGACCGGGCTGGCAAGGGAGCCTCCCGTGAACTTCGCCGTTCCGGACGGGTCCCCGCCGTAATCTACGGCGACAAGAAGGAAGCCCTGTCCATCCACGTCGAGGAGAAGCTCCTCACCAGGATGCTGTCCACCGGCCACTTCATGAACTCGGTCATCATGGTCGACGCCGGCGGCACGCCGCACCGTACGCTCCCCAAGGACGTGCAGTTCCATCCCGTGTCGAGCCGCCCGATCCACGTCGATTTCCTGCGCATCGGCGCGCACAGTCAGGTCCACGTCAACGTCCCCGTCCACTTCATCGACGAGGAATTGTCGCCCGGCATCAAGCGCGGCGGCGTACTCAACCTAGTCCGCCACGACCTTGAACTGGTGTGCGACGCGTCGGAAATCCCCGAGCAGATCGAGATCAGCCTCAAGGGCCTCGACGTCGGCGATTCGATCCACATCTCGAACGTCACCCTGCCCAAGGGCGCCAAGTCGGCGATCGACGACCGCGATTTCACCATCGCCACGATCGTCGCCCCGTCGGCGCTCAAGTCCGAGGAAGCCGATAGCGACGAAGCGCCGTCGGCGAGCGACGTCCCCGTGGTCGGCGAAGAGCCCACCGAAGGCGACGACGCTTAACCCCTCATCGTCATCCCGGGCTTAACCCGGGACCCACCTTTTCTTGCCACCGCAAGGAAGTAGGTAGGTCCCGGATCAAGTCCGGGATGACGGTCTTGGTCAACCGTAAGCGAGGAAGGGTCCGTCGATGCAAATCTGGGCCGGCCTCGGCAACCCCGGCGGAGCTTACGCGCTCCACCGCCACAATGTGGGCTTCATGGTCGTCGACGCCATCGCCGCGATCCACGACTTCGGCCCGTGGCAGAAGAAATTCCGCAGCCTGATCAGCGAAGGCCGCTTCGGCGCGCAGCGCGTGCTGCTCCTGAAACCCCAGACGTTCATGAACGACAGCGGCGACGCGGTTCAGGCGGCGCTTCATTTCTACAAGCTCGACGTCTCGGCCCTCACCGCGATCCACGATGAGCTCGACCTCTTGCCAATGAAGGTCAAGGTCCGCACCGGTGGCGGCCTCGCCGGTCACAACGGCCTGCGCTCGATCGACGCCAGCCTCGGCCCCGACTTCCGCCGCCTGCGCATTGGCATCGGCCACCCCGGCGACAAGGCCCGCGTCACCGGCCACGTGCTCGGCAACTACGCCAAGAGCGAGATGGAGCCGCTAAGCGACCTCCTCGCCGCCATCGCCAGCGAAGCCGAAGCCCTCGCCGCCGGCGACGACATCCGCTTTATGAACGATGTGGCACTCAGGATGCAGGGTTAGAAGCCATCAGCGCGAACAGCGAAAGGTGGTGTTTAGTCGACAAAAGTCAGGCAATTTTAACCTCACCCTCGACGATGACAGGTGCATTTAGCGCAAGTTCCGCAGCGCCAAGAACCACTCTGGGGCACATTGCGGCGTCGTGACCGAAAAGCTGGATCATTATGTCGGTAAATCCGTCTATTACTTGGGGAAGCGCCGTGAAGCCAGGTGCCGCGATGACTAGGCCCAATACACGCACCCATGTCACAATTCGATCCAGATCGCCGATCGTCCGCTTGAGATCACCGAGCACTGCCAATGCCACGTTGGCCGCAGCGAGCCTTCCTTGCTCCAACGTCAAGTCGCTCCCGACTTTTCCCGCTGGAGGCGCAAATGAGCCATCAATTGCGCGCGGTCCGTGACCGGCAATAATTGCGCGCGTGCCGATAGTGCGGATTTGCGTCCACTTTGCTTCAAACCCTGGCGGCGTCTGCATCTTGTCCGGGAGCTCCAGACCAAGCTCCTTGAGTTTGGCTTCGATCCGCATATTCAGCTCTCCGTAAAACCCAATCTAACGCGGCAACCTACATCAGCAGGAGATGTCCGCAATCGGGTCGGTAGCCGACCATCCGCATCCCCACCCTACATCGGCGGCGTAATCCCGTCCTTGCCGACTGCGACGAACTTCGCCCCCTTCGCGCCCGGCGCCTCGACCACGAACAGCTTCTGGCCCTTCGCCAATACCGTCCGCTCGGTCGGCTCGAACCGCACGATCGGGGTTCCGACGGGAACCAGCACCTTTGCGGTTCCGCCCTTGTAGCCGATCGTCAGCACCGTCTCGCCGGGCTTCCCGGCACCGCCCGTCACCGTTCCATTCGTCATCCCGCTCTGCTGCTGGACCGTCCCGTTGGTCATTCCGCTCTGCTGCTGAACAGTGCCATTGGTCATGCCGCTCGAGGCATTTGCGCCCCCGCCCGCTGACGCGACCACGCCCGGCACATCCCAGCCATAATGACCCTCACCCGTTCCGCGCATCGCTTCGGGGAAGATCACCAGTTCGACCGCGCGCAGCGCATTGTCGGGGCCGGACGTCGCGGTGCCGACGAAATCGCCCGACTTGAGCGAGGCCAGGCTCGACGCGACGACCCACGCGAACTTGGTGTCAGCACCGATTGGCACGGTGACTGATTTGCCATCGTAGGTTTTGAGCGCGAGCGACTCCTTCCCCACCGACTCAAGCACGCCGCGCGTCCGCGTTGCGGCGGTTGCCGGCGTCGATGCTGCGGTGGTCGCGGCAGTATTGGCGGTCGCCGAATTGCCCTTCACATCGTCCGAGGGAAGCTTGCTGCACGCGCCGACCATCGCGATCGCGCTGCCCAGAAGCGCCAGTTTCTTCACGATCATCGCATCAACTCCTGTCGAACGCCCCGCGCCGGAACGGCAACGGTCATCACCGGATAGTCCCGGCCGTATTTACCGCAAGAGAAGAGACGACGCGCGTAATGGTTCCAAAGTCGGCCAACGAGATTTTCCTGTCCTACAGCCCGGCAAATATGCTTGGGTTCATCGATGTTTTCCGACGCCATTCTCCGCCCAGCCTCAGCTCCGGCCCGCTCGCCAAGGATCACACCCAAGATCACGGCCTCAAAACCGTGCCACACTGTCAACCGTGTCTACTCGGCACGCAATCCCGCCATTTTTTCGCTACCCATCGGCCAGCCATGACCACCCGCGCCCTCTTTCCGACCCTGCTTTACGAAGCCGATCTTGCCGATGAAGCCCTCCTCGCCGACCTCGCTCACTCGATCCGCACGCTGGCCTTGGACGATACCGCCGGTCGCCGCTGGAGCCGCGACCACGGCTACAAGGGCTACACCAGCTACGCCTCGCTCGACGACCTCCCTCGCCGAGACCCGGCCTTCGCCGACCTCGCCAAACTGCTGGTCAAGCACGCCGCCATCTTCGCCACCGACCTCGCCTTCGACCTTGCGGCAAAGCCAAAGCTCGACAGCCTGTGGGTCAATCTGTTGAAAAGCGGGGGACAGCATAGTGGGCACATCCACCCCCACTCGATCCTCTCGGGCACGCTCTACGTCGAGGTTCCCGCCAACGCCGGCGCGATCCGCTTCGAGGACCCGCGCCTCGCCAGCCAAATGGCCGCGCCTGCGCGCCGTGCCGACGCCCCCGACGACCGCCGCGCCTTCGTCACCGTCGCTCCGCGCCCCGGCCAACTGCTCCTGTGGGAAAGCTACCTGCGCCACGAAGTCCTCCCCGGCACCGCTAAAGCCGAGCGCCTCAGCATCAGCTTCAATTTCGCCTGAGCCCCGTGTAGGGCCGCGCCAACTCCTTCTTACCTGAAAGCGAACCATGGGCTTCAAATGCGGCATCGTCGGCCTGCCCAACGTCGGCAAGTCGACCCTCTTCAACGCGCT
>JANXUU010000131.1 GCA_025356055.1 Sphingomonas sp.
TGACCTTTCCGGCCGCGATCCAGCCGCCCATTTCCTCGTAGAACTTCGGGAATTGCGCCACATAATCGGTGTAGATGAAGCCCTGCACGCGGATCCGCATGGCGATGATCCGCATGATGAAGCGGAAGCTGGTGGGCTCGCCCTTATTGTAATTGGCGATCATCCCGCAAATCGCGAAGCGTGCATCCTTGTTGGCATGGGCAAAGGCGGCATCGAGATGATCGCCCCCGACATTGTCGAAATACACGTCGATGCCGTTCGGCGCGGCTTCGCCAAGCTGCTTGACGAGGCTGCCCGCCTTGTAATCGATCACCTTGTCGGCGCCGAGTGACTTGACGAATTCGCACTTCTCGGGCCCACCGGCCGAGCCAATTACGGTCATGCCGCGGGCCTTGGCAATCTGGACCACTGCGGATCCGACCGCGCCGCCTGCGGCTGAAACGAACACAACATCGCCTGGCTTGGCCGAAGCGGCGTCGAACAGGCCGAAATAGGCGGTCCCGCCGGTCAGGCCGAGGTTGCCGAGGAAATCCTCGATCGGCACGCCAAGTTCGGGCAGCTTGTTGAGCGCCGCCGCGGGGACCACCGCCTCGTCGCGCCAGCCCAGCATGTGCATCACCTTGTCACCGACCGCGAAGCCTGCAGCGCGGCTTTCGATCACTTCGCCGACTGCGCCGCCCTCCATCGGAGCGTCGATGGCGAACGGCGGGACATAAGATTTCACGTCGTTCATCCGCCCGCGCATATAGGGGTCGACCGACAGGAAGCTGTTCTTGACGCGGACCATGCCGTCGCCAAGTTCGGGCGCAATGTCCTTGAGGGCGAAATTCTCGGCGGTGGGCATTCCTTGCGGGCGGCTCATCAAATGCCAGGCGCGGGCCATATCTGTCTCCTGAAGTCTGGTTGTTGGTTGACGCCCGCCTTGCCCCCGCGCGGCGCAAAAAGAAAGCGCCGGAGGAAGGGGGGCTCCACCGACGCTTCCTTCTGCGGCCTGGCCTGTGGAGGCGGGCCGAAGCGGGTTAGCGCTTGTCGTCGGGATAAGTGCCCGAGAAGCTGCGCTCGAGGTTGTGCGGGCCTTCGCTCATTTGCGATTGCTGGCGATCCTCTCCGTGGCCGATCCCGTGTTGACGCTGGTCGCTGGCGTTGCGCTCGTCGAACGAACGCTCTTCGGTGAGCCCTCGCTTTGCCTCATCGGCGGGTTGCGTGAGGAACAGCCGGTCACCCTCGATGCGGTCGATCGACGCACAGCCAAGCGACTTGTGCACACCGCCCTGACTGTCCTTGGTCAGGATGATCTTGTCGCCGCGCAGCTTGTCGACCACGCCGACGCTCTGCTCGTCCGACCCGACCACTTCCATATGCTCGCGCACCTGGGCCAGCATTTGGCGCTTGGTCTGGCGAGTGCCGCGCCATGACGAGAAATCATTGTCGAACTTCGACTGATGCTCCCGGCGATATTCATCATAGTCATGGTCGAGCGCGTCGATCTGGCGCTGGCGCCATTCGCTGTAGTGCGGGTCGTGATCGCGGGTTCGCGGGGCCGGCCGGCCAGAGCGGTCGCCGAACATGGCGCCGGCTGCCGCGCCGACCGCTGATCCGAATCCGCCGCCACGCTGGCGTTCCTCGCGATACCGCTCGCCCGGATTGCCGCCGCCGCGACCATAATCGCCCGCGAACGGCCGGTAGTCGTCGCGCGGACGCTCCTGCGAACGATCAAACTGGCCGCGCTCGTTGCGATCCCACTCAGGCTGGCGGGTCGACGACGAGGCACCATAATTGCCGCGCGGGGGTTCGCTGGGCCGCGATCCAACCGAACGATCGTCGCGATCACGCCGACGCTCGGCTTCATCGTCACCGAACCAGCTTGAAATCTCTTCGCCGGCGCGTTCGAAAAAGCCGCGTCCGCCGCTGCTGTGACCTTCCGGCTGGCGCTCGCGGTCGGAGCGATGGCGAGCGCCGAACTGCTCGTCTCGCGGATTTTCGTAACGGTCGTTGGCCATGATCATGCTCTCCCAGTAACCGGCCCCCGCCGCACT
>JANXUU010000153.1 GCA_025356055.1 Sphingomonas sp.
GCCTTTTTCGCGCAGGACGAATTGAAGATCAGCGACCAGCTGAAACTGATTGGAGGCCTGCGCTACTGGAATGATCACAAGATTGGGGACTATCACGCGGTCGAGTCGATCTCGGGCCTGACGGTCAACTTCGGTCGCCGCGGGATCAACTTCATCGATCCGTCGGGCACCGCCGATCCGGCGCTGATCACCGTGACTCCGGCGGCGGCTAGGCCAAGCTATCGTGGTCTCACCGCGCGCGCCGAAATCGACTGGAAACCGTCGCCCGGCACCCTGCTCTATGCAAGCTACAACCGCGGCAGCAAGTCGGGCGGCTTCACCTTCTCGACCGGAACGCCGTTTCCTGGGCAGATCGTCGATACGCTCAACAACATTCCATACCGGCCCGAAACGCTGAATGCCTACGAGCTGGGCCTGAAGACCAAAGTCGGCCCCAGGACCACGTTCAATCTTGCCGCCTTCTATTATGATTATCGAAACTACCAGGCCTATGTGCAGGTCTTTGCCACGCAGGTCGTCCGCAACCTGCCCGCCAAGGTAAAAGGGATTGAAGCCGATCTCACCACGCGTCCGGTTCGTGGCCTCACGTTACAGCTGAGCGGTGCACTTCAGGACAGCGAGGTCAGGAACGTCCTGCTGCCCGACGGCGTGACGGTCCAGACGCACAAGCTGCCACAGGCTCCACGGTTTTCGGGCAATGCCCTCGCACGGTATGAATTCGACCTGGCGAGCGGACGGGCCTCCCTCCAGGCGGACTCGCTCTATCAGGGCAAGAGTTGCTTCACCGTCCTGTGCGCGCCGGTCGAGCGCGAACCGGCCTATCATGTCGAGAACGCCCGCATCGGCTTCTCGCCGGCGGGCCGCAGGATCGATCTCGCGATCTTCGTCAACAATATCTTCCAGGGAGCCTATCGCAGCTACGCCTTCGACGGGTCGCTATACTGGGGTGACTCGCTCGGCGTCTATGCCAAGCCGCGCACCTGGGGCTTGTCGGCCAAAGTCCGCTTCGGCGGCGAATGAGCGAGCCAGCGCCGCACGCACTTCAGCGGCAGCTGACCTGGGTCGACGCGTTCTGGGCGTCGAGCGGAGTGCCCGCCGGCGTCCTGCTGACGATGGGCGGCATTGCCACGGTCATCGGCCAGCCGTCCTGGGTGATCTGGATCGTCTCGATCCTGATGGGGTTCGTCCAGTCGTTCGTCTATGCCGAGATCGCCGGACTCTATCCGCACAAGTCGGGCGGGGCGTCGGTCTATGGCGCGGCCGCCTGGCTTCCCTACAGCAAGTTCATCGCGCCGGTGTCGGTCTGGTGCAACTGGCTGGCGTGGTCGCCGGTGCTCGCGCTCGGCACCAGCCTGGGCGCGGGTTACGTGATGACGAGCCTGTTCGCGCCCGGCGCCGCAATCAACGTCTGGAACGTCAACCTGCTCGACCTCAGCCTTATTCGCGAGGGGCTGCATTTGCGGGTCAACATGGTCTCGATCATCGCCGCCGGCTTCCTGGTCTTGACCTTCGCGCTTCAGCATCACGGCGCCGCGCGCGCGGCGGCGGCGCAAAAAATCATCGGCCTCGTCTGCCTGTCGCCGCTGATCCTCGTTGGTCTTGTACCCCTGGTGACGGGCGACCTGCCGTCGAACCACCTTTTCCCTTTGCTCCCCATCGTTCGCGACGCGGCGGGCCATATTGCGTTCGGCAGCTGGAACGCCGCTGGACTGACGTTGCTGGCGGGTGCCATGTTCGGTGCCGGCTGGTCGACCTATGGGTTCGAGACCGCCGTCTGCTACACCCGCGAATTCAAGGATCCCAAGCGCGATACGTTCAAGGCAATCCTCGCCGCCGGAATCCTGTGCATCGTCATCTTCACGCTCGTCCCGCTCGCTTTTCAGGCATCGCTCGGGCTCGGCGCGTTGCTCGATCCGAAAATCTACGATGGCTCGGGCGTGGCGCTGGCGCTGGCGCGGATCGTCAACGGCGGCGTGATCGTCACCAACATTTTCGTCGCGACGCTCATCCTGTCGCTGCTGCTGATTGTCATGACGTCGATGATGGGATCGTCGCGCACGCTCTATCAGGCCTCGGTCGATGGCTGGTTCCCGCGCTACCTGTCGCGCGTCAATCGTCACGGTGCGCCGACGGCCGCCATGTGGACCGACCTTGGTTTCAACCTCGTGCTGCTGCTGGCGTCGGACTATTTCGCCGTGTTGATGATTTCCAACGTCTGCTATTTCATCTTCAATTTCCTCAATCTTCAGTCCGGCTGGATCCACCGCATCGATCGCGGCGACTGGGAACGACCCTATCGCTGTCCGACCTGGCTGCTGACCCTCGCTGCCGGGTTCGGGTTCCTCAACATCGTGTTTATGGGAGCCGGCGCGAACGTGTGGGGCGACGGGACGTTGCGCAACGGCCTGGTTGCCGCGGCGCTCATCGTGCCGGTCTTCCTGTTTCGTCATTACGTGCAGGACCGCGGGCACTTTCCGGCGGCTCATGGCGAAAGCGGCTATGAAGGCTATGAGCGCGCGGTCGTGCCGCGCGCCGGGATGCTACCCTATCTGGCGTTGGCCGGGTTCGCCGTGATCGTCCTTGCGGCTTCCTATTATGCCGTAGTGCCTGGCACAAAATGACCTCGCGGGCTTATAATGTCACGTATGAGATTGTGAGTTCGGGGGGTGCGCAAAAAATTCATGGCAGCGGTGCTCCCCGGACCCCAAATGATTATCCGTGCTTGACCCCCAAGGATTCGTCGCAAACGGCGCCTTATGCGTAGCAACCTAGGCTCATATGACGCCCCACCGATCTCGCGATGGCTTGGCGACATGCTGCATAACCGGGTGCATCTCCTCAAAAGCCAACCGCTAGTGGATTGATTCCAACGTTTGGTGCCCCCGCCTGACGGCGGCGATGATTTTGTCGGGATCGGCCTTCCAGACGAACGGTCGTGGCTCCTCGTTATGCTCCTTGATGAAGCGGTTGATCGCGGCCTGAAGGTCG
>JANXUU010000087.1 GCA_025356055.1 Sphingomonas sp.
TCGGTCAGCAGCCCCGCTTCCTGCAGCCGCTGGCCGAGCAGCGCCGATCCGCCCGCCGCGCTCATGTCGGGCGCCATGAACCGCCCGCCGGGCTTCAAGTCGGCGATCACCGGCGTCCGCCGCGACACTTCGTCGAAGATCGGTAGCGCGAACTGATCCTCGCCCAGCCCGGCTTCCCGCGCGATCGCCAGCAGGTGGAGCACGAGGTTGGTCGACCCCGCCGTCGCCGATCCCGCCACCGCCGCATTGCGCAGGCCCTCGGGCGTGATCATCTGGCGCGCATTGCGCCCGGCCTTGACCGCCGCAACCGCGATCCGCCCAGCCTCCGCCGCAGCCTCGGGCTTGTCGGGATGCACCGCCGGCACGTCGTTCAAGCCCATCGGCGACAGGCCGAGGAAGGTCATTGCCAGCGCCATCGTATTCGCCGTGAACTGCCCGCCGCACGCTCCGGCGCCGGGACACGCCGCCTGCTCGACCGCCTTCAGCTCGGCGTCGTCGATGGTCCCCGCGCTATGCGCTCCGACGGCTTCGAAAACGTCCTGGATCGTCAGTTTCCGGTCGCCGAGCCGTCCCGGCATGATCGACCCGCCGTAAAGGATCACCGACGGCAGATCCATCCGCGCCGCCGCCATCGCCGCCGCCGGGATGGTCTTGTCGCACCCGACCAGGAACACCACCCCGTCGAGCGAATGCCCGCGCACCGCGAGTTCGGCCGAATCGGCGATCACCTCGCGGCTGATCAGCGAGGCCTTCATCCCCTTGGTGCCCATTGCGATCCCGTCGGTCACGACGATCGTGTTGAAGTCGACCGGCGTCCCTCCCGCTTCGAGGATCCCCCGCCGGACATGCTCGGCAAGGCCCCGCAAATGCATGTTGCACGGCGTCACCGTCGACCAGCTGTTGACGATCGCGATCATTGGCTTGGCCAGCGCATCGGCATCATAGCCCGCCGCATGAAGCATCGCGCGTGCCGGAGCTCGCGCCGGACCCTCGACCATTTCGCGCGACGGCCAATTATCGGAAACCATGACAAATTCCTGCGTTCGGGATACCGTGACTCCGCCCCGGAGCCGCTGTTGCGCCCACTCCATAGTCCCCAAAATTGCGTCCACAAGACGGTTTCTGCTTGCTTCGTTAACGTCGCTGTGTCTAAGACTGCGTCCAACGGGATCCCAAACGGGTTTCCGATCAGAGAGATTCGCAACCGTGACAATGATGGCGTTCAGCAACGACGACGTGACGCGGGCCCTGCCCACGCTCGTCCTCCCGCGCCCCCTGCTTACGCTCGTACTTATTACCTCGCATCGCGGGGCGGCGATCGGCTGATCGGTTCACGAAGGACCGGAAACAGACCGACCCCCGCTCCCCCGGAGTGGGGGTTTTCTTTTGACCATCGAACGACACAGACCAGGGAGATCAAAGGGTGGAACGGATTTACACGGAAGCCGACGTCAATCGCGCCGCGCTCAAGGGCCAGACAATCGCGATCATCGGCTATGGCAGCCAGGGCCGCGCTCATGCCCGCAACTTGCGCGACAGCGGCCATGACGTCATCGTCGGTGCCCGCCCCGGCGGCAAGGCCGACCGCACCGCCCGCGCCGACGGCTTCCGCACCGTAACCCCCGCTGCCGCCGCTAAGGAAGCGACGCTCGTCGCGTTACTGACCCCCGACATGGCGCACCGCTCGGTCTATGCCGACGACATCGCCCCCAACCTTGCGCCCGGCGCCGCGCTGCTCGTCGCCCACGGCTTCTCGGTGCTCTACGGCCAGATCGCCCCGCGCGAGGACATCGACGTCATCCTCGTCGCCCCCAAGGGCCCGGGCGACCTCGTCCGCCGCGAGTATGAAATCGGCCGCGGCGTCCCTGCGCTGTTCGCCGTCCATCAGGACAAAACCGGCGGCGCGCGCGACAAGGCGATGGCCTATGCGTCGGGGATCGGCGGCACCACCGCCGGTGCGATTGAAACGACCTTCAAGGAAGAGACCGAGACCGACTTGTTCGGCGAGCAAGCCGTCCTGTGCGGCGGCGCGAGCGAGCTCATCAACGCCGGGTTCGAAACGCTGGTCGAGGCCGGCTACAAGCCCGAAGTCGCCTATTTCGAATGCCTCCACGAACTGAAACTGATCGTCGACCTGCTCTACGAGGGCGGGCTCGCGAAGATGCACAGCTTCATCTCCGAGACCGCCAAGTACGGCGACCTCGTTTCCGGCCCGCGCGTCATCAACGCCGAGACCCGCGCTCGAATGAAGGAGGTCCTGACCGACATCCAGTCCGGCCAGTTCGCGCGCGACTGGATCGCCGAGAACGAGGCCGGCAAGACGAATTACGACGCGATGATGCAGGCCGATCTCGACCTGCCCCTCGAGAAGATCGGCGCCGAACTGCGCAGCCACATGGCGTGGCTCAACACCGAACCGAAAACCGAAGCACCGAAAACCGAAGCCCAAAATACCGAAGCAAAGGCCGCCTGAGATGACCAATGCCGCTCCCCGCCCTGACGACGCACCCACGGCTCCCCAGCCTGCGCCGCTCAGCGGGGCGCGGCTGGTCGTCGAAGCCCTCGAGCGCGAAGGCGTGACCCACATCTTCGGTTATCCGGGCGGCGCGATCATGCCCGTGTATGACGCGCTGCCCGGATCCTCGCTAACCCACATCCTCGTCCGCCACGAACAGGCCGCCGCGCTCGCCGCCGACGCCTATGGCCGAGTCACCGGCCGCCCCGGCGTGTGCCTCGCGACCTCTGGCCCCGGCGCGACCAACCTCGTTACCGGGATCGCCAACGCGTTCATGGACAGCGTTCCCCTGGTCGCCATCACCGGCCAGGTCGCATCGCACCTGATGGGCACCGACGCCTTCCAGGAAGTCGACATTTTCGCGATCACCCTGCCGATCGTGAAGCACAGCTATGTCGTCCGCGACACCGCCGACATCCCGCGCATCTTCGCCGAAGCGTTCGAGATCGCGCGCTCGGGCCGCCCCGGCCCCGTGCTGATCGACCTGCCCAAGGACGTCACGATCATGACCGCCGCGCCCGCGCCGGTAACGCTCCCTGCAGTCGCCGCCGCCCCGCTCGATAAGCCAGCAATTGCGAAAGCCAACGCGCTCATCGCCGCCTCCCGCCAGCCCATTCTCTATTTCGGCGGCGGCATCGGCATTGCCCGCGCGGAAGCCGCCCTGCGCGCCTTTTCCGAACGCACCGGAATTCCTTCCGTCGCCACCCTACGTGGCTTGGGCGCGATCCCGACCGACACCGCTTCCTATCTCGGCATGCTCGGCATGCACGGCACCCGCGGCGCCAATGTCGCGATCGACAATTGCGACCTGCTGATCTGCGTCGGCGCGCGCTTCGACGACCGCGCCACGGGCAAGCTCGACACCTTCGCCCCCAATGCAAAGGTCATCCATCTCGACGGCGACCCCGCCGAAATCGGCAAGCTGCGCCGCCCCGAAGTCGCGCTCGCGGGCAACCTGACAACCATGCTCAACGCGCTCACCGCCGCCCCCGACGACGCGCAAGCCTGGCGCGACCAGTGCGCCGCTCAGAAGAAACTGTGGGCAATCGCCTACGACGCCCCCGGCAACGGCGTCTACGCCCCCGCCATGCTCAAGGCCCTGTCCGAGCGTGCCGGCGACAAGGCGATCTTCACCTGCGACGTCGGCCAGCACCAGATGTGGGTCGCGCAGCATTGCCGCTTTACCCGCCCGCAGGCCCACCTCACCAGCGCCGGGCTGGGCACGATGGGCTATGGCATCCCCGCCGGAATGGGCGCGCTCATCGCCGAGCCTGACTCAACTGTCATCACGGTTAGCGGCGACGGTTCGATCATGATGAACATCCATGAGCTGGCAACGCTGCGCCGTTACCGCCTGCCGCTCAAGATCGTGCTGCTCGACAACAGCCAGTTGGGCATGGTCCGCCAGTGGCAGGAATTATTCTTCGACGAGAATTTCTCCGAGATCGATTTGAGCGACAATCCCGACTTCGCCGAAGTCGCGCGCTCGTTCGGGATTGAGGCGTTCACCATCGACCACCGCACGCAGGTCGACGGCGCGATCGACCGCCTGCTGGCGACCAGCGGCCCGGTGCTGTGCCACGTCCGCATCGACCCGCGCGAGAATGTCTGGCCGCTCGTCCCGCCCAACTCGTCCAATGTCCAGATGCTGGAAACCCGCTGGTGACCGAGCCCGCCCAGATCACCATCCGCTTCGACCCCGGTGAAGGCGCGATCGGCCGCATCGTCACGCTCGTCGAGCGGCGCGGGTTCATCCTGCGCGGCCTCTCGATGCACGAGGCGGGCGATGCCGCCTCGATGACCCTCGACCTCGAGCCACGGGATGCCAGCCGCCGTCTTGATGTCCTCGATTTGCAATTGAAACGCCTGATCGGCGTCTCCTCCGTTTCCATCCCGTCAGGATCCGTCCAATGACCGATATCGTCCGCATCTTCGACACCACGTTGCGCGATGGCGAACAGGCGCCCGGCTTCTCGATGACCGAGACCGCCAAGCTGCGCATGGCGCGCGCCCTCGCCGCGCTGCGCGTCGACGTCATCGAAGCGGGGTTCGCCGCCGCCTCGCCCGGGGACTTCAAGGCGATCGAGGCAATTGCGCGCGAAATCGACGGACCGATCATCTGCTCGCTCTCCCGCACCACCCGCGGCGACGTCGAGGCCTCCGCCAGGGCGCTCGCCCCAGCGCAGCGCAAGCGCATCCACGTCTTCCTCGGCA
Organism: Sphingomonas sp.; assembly: GCA_025356055.1. Lineage (GTDB taxonomy): Bacteria > Pseudomonadota > Alphaproteobacteria > Sphingomonadales > Sphingomonadaceae > Sphingomicrobium. The sequence continues at coordinate 4,730 of JANXUU010000087.1, forward strand.
CCAGCCCGATCCACCGCGACAGCAAGCTCCACATGAGCCGCGAGACCGTCCTGGAGAACATCCGCACCTCGGTCGCCCATGCCCGCTCCCTCGTCGACGATGTCGAATTCTCCGCCGAGGACGCGATCCGCACCGAGCGCGACTTCCTCGTCGAGTGCCTCTCCGCCGCCGCCGCCGCCGGCGCGACCACGCTCAACGTCCCCGACACCGTCGGCTACACCACCCCCGACGAGATTTTCGAGCTGTTCCAGTTCCTCGGCAAGCATGTCGATCGCCCTGAAGCCACGATCTTCTCGACCCATTGCCACGACGATCTCGGCATGGCCGTCGCCAATTCGCTCGCCGCCGTGCGTGGCGGCGCGCGCCAGATCGAATGCGCCGTCAATGGCATTGGCGAGCGCGCCGGCAATTGCGCGCTCGAGGATGTCGTCATGGCGCTGAAAACCCGCGCCGATGCCTTCCGAG
>JANXUU010000079.1 GCA_025356055.1 Sphingomonas sp.
CTGCTGCCGTCCGGCTCGCCACCACTCCCGCAGCAATGGGAGCAGGCCTTCGGGCAGCATCGCGTTGCGGTATCGCCCGCCCTTGCCGCGCTCGATGCGCAGCAGCATGCGCTCGCTGTCGATGTCGCTGACCTTGAGTGCCGAGACCTCGGCGACGCGCAGCCCCGCGCCATAAGCGACCGACAGCGCCGCCTGGTGCTTGAGGCACGTCGTGGCATCCAGCAGCCGCTTCATCTCCTCAAGGGTCAGCCCACCGGTATCTTGCGAGCGTGTGCAGTGCGGACCAGCTTGCGAGCGAGGTCGGGCCGATCAAGAGTGTGGGTGGAGAAGAACCGCAGCGCCGCGACCATGCTGTTCATGGTCGGCACCGGGACGCCTGCCTCCGGCTGTTCGATCTGGAACTTGCGAATATCCTCGGCGGTCGCGGTATGCGGCGAGCGCTGCAGCCAAGTCGCAAACCGTCAGACGTCGCGCAGATAGTTGCGCTGCGTCTCGCGTGAAAACCGGCGCATCGTCATGTCGTCAATCAGCCGCTGGCGAAGCGGGCTTGTAGCAATAACGGGTATGAGCTCGTTCATCGTTCGACTCCTCGTGTTGAAGGAGTCGAAATGTCCTGCCTGCGACGGCGGCCGCTCAATCCAGGCGCGGCGCTCGCGTCCCTGGCGCTACCTCGCCACCCGAACCAATCCCGAGAACCGGGTTCGTGCGACGGCCACTTTGAGCCGAAACGTCGACGGCGATGAGGCGTCCGCTTTCGGGTATCGGCAATCGAGCTTCGAGCGACCGCGTTTGGGTCGTTAGCTGATATTTTTCTGCCGTCGCTGAATGTCCGCTTTGGGTCGAAAGCAGACATTCGATCATCTGGTGCTGAGCTACTTCGGCTGCCCCCAGGGTGGACTGTTGGCACTGAGGAGTTGAAGCGCCTTGTCGCGAGGCGTGTCGATTGGGAGGCAAACCGCGTGAGGAATGCTATAGCCCGCGACCATGGTCTTGGAAGGTGCTTTGCCAAGTCCCAAGGCCGTCGCGCGCTCGAACGCAACTTCTGCCGTGACGCGCGTGTCCCACAACTCGAGCCGTGCCGCCTGCAACGCTGAAACGAAATGCACTCGACCGGCGGCACCGAGTGGACCGGTCCACGTCTCCAGCCCCCTTAGCTGCGCCCAAGCGGCCTGCTCTCGCTCCTCTGCGTCAACGAACCGCTTTGTCGCGACGTAAATACGGGCCAAGTCACTTTGCTCGTCAGGGCTGAATAGGCTGGCTCGGCCGCTCCCTGTCGCCGCTTGCCAACGCTCGTCCGAATTAAACCAGATGGCTGGTTGGCCAATCCATTTGGGCTCGGGCGAGATCGCCCCGTCGCCTGCTCTCGCCAACAGCGATCCAACTTCATCAAGCCGACGTTCGACGCATCCCTGCGTCGCCATACGGCCCCTCATGTAGGAAACATTCTGGCTGACTTCGCTGTAGACCGACTTATGCGCCTCACGCTTAATAGCACGGTCGTGGAGCGCGGAAGCCGTTTGCTCGACGCCGATAGCAATGAGAACACCGAGGACAATGATGCCCACCTCGCCGGCGAATTCGCGCCAGCCATGCAGGGGTTTGGGTAAGTGAAAATGCATGCCGGTGACCCCAAACTGAACCGGGACCGTAACAGAACAGCTAATGTCCGCAATGGGTCGGAAAGCGACATTAGTTCGTCGTCTGGGCGGATGTATTTCTTCGGGCCGCGCGATCCTGCCGACAGTGACCGCTAATGGCGCAATACACGATTGCATCATCCGTTTCCGGCAGGTGGCGCCAGTGTTCATATGGAGGATTCGACCAGCCACAATTAGAGTCATCGCTCTCGCAATCCGACAGTGATTCTCGAGATCGGAACTGACATAGTTCACGTATAGCAACCTTGCCGAGCGAGTCAGGGTACCGCAATTTGAGGCAGACGAATGGAAACCGACACCGGAGCGAGGCCCGAAGCTCTACTGGCTCTACCCGATTTGAATTGTAGCAGCCCACATGGTTAGCTTGGGCCGTCACCAGGCTGGATGCCCCGCGAGGATTCGAACCTCGATTAACGGAGTCAGAGTCCGTAGTCTTACCATTAGACGACAGGGCAACTGCCAGCGGTCGTCAGATAGGGTAGGGCGCGTTGCCATGTCAACGTTGCCGGTCCCGCCTCGACCGTTGCAAATTGAGCTCAATCCGGATTAAGCCGGAAGCAGGTCAGCCGCGAGTATGTCTCGCGGTGCAGAGTAGATTGGTCGCGACGTCATGGCGCTGCTTGCCGCCACTGCCCCCGCGCCGCGTGGCGCCGGGGTTCCGCTGCCACCTCCCAAGGGTGCGAACCGCCACACCTATGGCGCTGTCGATCTTGGCACCAACAATTGTCGCTTGCTGATCGCGCGCCCCGACGACGGCACCTTCACAGTCCTCGACGCCTTCTCCCGCGTGGTTCGCCTGGGCGAGGGGCTTGGTCAGACCGGACGGCTGTCACAACCCGCGATGGACCGAGCGGTCGCCGCGCTGGCGATCTGCGCGGAGAAGCTCCGCCGCCGCCATGTATGGCTGTCCCGCTCGGTCGCTACTGAAGCCTGCCGCCGGGCGGAGAATGGCGCGGAGTTCATCGAGCGAGTGCGCGTCGAGACCGGGCTCGCGCTCGAGATTATCGCGCCGCAAGAGGAAGCGCGGCTCGCCGTACTGGGCTGTCATAAATTGCTCGAGCCCGGCGACGGGCCGGCGCTGATCTTCGATATCGGCGGTGGTTCGACCGAACTCATTCTGGTCGAACCCGGCGACGCCGCACCCCGCATCCGCGCATGGTGGAGTGCGCCGTGGGGAGTGGTGTCACTGACCGAGACCGAGGGACGTGAGGCGATCGAGGGCAGGGACCGCGTTGCCGCCTATGAACGGATGCGCCAACGCGTCTTCCGCAGCTTCGCGCGCTTCATCGAGATGCTCCCAAAGGACCCACAGGACATCCGCCTGCTCGGCACCAGCGGGACGGTCACGACGCTTGCCAGCGTTCATCTCGCGCTGCCGAGCTATGACCGGCGGGCAGTCGACGGATTGCAGGTGCCGATCGAATCAATGCGCGAGATCAACGCGATGATTGCGCATATGGACCTGGCCGAGCGGTCTGCGCTTCCGTGCATCGGCGCCGAGCGCGCCGACATGGTCGTCGCCGGTTGCGCGATCCTCGACGCGATCCTCGACATTTGGCCGGCGGAGCGGCTGGGCATCGCCGATCGCGGCATTCGCGAAGGAATCTTGCGCGCGTTGATGGCGCGCGATGGCTACATTTTGTGAGCAAGGCGGGGCAGGGGCCACGCCAGCGGGTCAAGACCGCCAAGGGCCGCAAGAACAGCTCGATCATGTGGCTCCAGCGCCAGCTCAACGACCCGTACGTCCGCCGCGCACAGGCCGACGGGTTCCGCAGCCGCGCCGCCTACAAGCTGACTGAGCTCGACGAGCGGTTCGGCTTCCTCAAGGGCGTCGACCGGGTCATCGACCTCGGCATCGCGCCGGGCGGATGGGCGCAAGTCGTCCGCCGCCGCGTGCCCCGCGCGCGCGTCGTCGGGATCGACTTGCTGCCGACCGATCCGATCGACGGCGTAATCATCCTTGAGATGGACTTCATGAACGAGGCGGCTCCGGCCAAGCTGCGTGAAGCGCTCGAGGGGACGGCCGACCTCGTCCTGTCCGACATGGCGGCGAACACTGTCGGCCACCCGCAGACCGACCATTTGCGCACGATGGGACTGGTCGAGGCTGCGCTCGAGTTCGCGATCGAAGTGCTCCGGCCAGGCGGCGCGTTTGTCGCCAAGGTGCTCGCCGGGGGCGCCGACAACGCGTTGGTCGCGGAGCTTAAGCGACACTTCACAGCGGTCAAGCACGCCAAGCCTCCCGCCAGCCGCAAGAGCTCGTCAGAATGGTACGTCGTGGCCCAGGGCTTCAAGGGCCGCGCTACGATCCGCTCAGGCCGCCCCGGTGACGATGAAACCGAGGAATAGGGCCGACGCCGCGATCATCACCGCGGTCGCGGTCCAGCCAAGCAGCATCTGGCAACGCGATACGACGAGTCGCCCCATCGCTTTAGGGTTTCGGACGATCAACATCATCACGACCATCAGCGGCCCGGCGAGGATGCCGTTGACTACCGCCGCCCAATACAGCGCGCGTGCCGGATCGATCCCGACCGAATTCAACGACGCGCCGGCAAGCGTGGTCACCGCGATCGTCGCATAGAATAATCGTGCATCAAGGGGCTTCGCGTCGAGGCTCCCCGCGATCCCCGCCATTTCGGTTACCGCATAGGCCGCCGAGCCGGCGAGAACCGGGACGGCGAGCAGCCCGGTGCCGATGATCCCGACGGCGAACATGGCGAATGCAAATTGCCCAGCGATTGGGCGCAACGCCTCGGCCGCCTGCGACGAAGTGGCGATGTCGCGCACGCCGCTCGCATGAAGCGTCGCCGCTGTTGCGAATACGATCGCAAGCGACACCAAGGTACTGAATGCCATTCCGGTCAGGGTGTCGATGCGGATTCGTTTGAGTTCGGGACCCGCGCTTGCCGGAGTCAGGCAAAGGGGCTTGACGTGACGCCGCTGCTGCTCCTCGATCTCCTGCCCCGCCTGCCAGAAGAACAGGTACGGGCTGATCGTCGTCCCGAGGATGGCGACAAACGCGGTTGCATAGGCGGCGTTGAACTGAAGCTTGGGTACGAAAAGCGAGCGCAGCGCATGCCCCCACGGCACCTTGGCGACCATCACCACCGCGACATAGGTGAACAATGACAGCGTCGTCCATTTGAGGATCGAGGCATAGCGAGAATAGCTCAGCGCTACCTCTAGCACGATGCAGATGATCCCGAACCCGAGCGTGAACAGGGCCGGGGACCCGCCCACGAGCAAGGACAGTGCAGCCCCCATGGCGCTCAGATCGGCACCGAGGTTGACGACATTGGCGATGAGCAGCAGCGACACCATCGACCACAGCACGACTCGCGGAAAATGGCGGCGCAGGTTGCGCGCAATGCCCGCCCCGGTGACTCGCCCGATCTCGGCCGCGACCATCTGGATGACGACCATCAACGGGAAGCTCAGAACGAAGGTCCACGCCAGCCCATAGCCGAACTCGGCACCGATTTGGCTGTGAGTCCCGATCCCGCTGGGATCGTCATCGGCGGCCCCGGTGATCAACCCGGGACCGAGCGAGCGGACGAAAGACCTGACGCCGGTCGGAGAATCGTCAGCAGGAGGTGCGCTGCTCATCGCTTAAGAGTCGCATGCCTCGGCGGGCGCGGCAAGGTCAGCCCCTGGGGGCGCGGGCGTCGTCGACCGCCTTTTTCAACGCGGGATATCCCGCCGCTGAATTGATTACCCGGTCGCCGATCACGAACAGCGGCGTTCCCGTCGCACCGAGCTGACCGGCGAGTTGAAAATTCCGTTTCAGTTCGGCCTCATATTCGGGGATATCTTGCGGCGTGCCGGGGATGCCAAGCTTGAAGGCGACTGCGGCAATTGTCTCCGGGGTCGGCGCGCCTTCCGCGTACAGCGCGTCATGATAGCTCGCGAACTTGCCCGCCTTGGACGCCGCCAGCGCGACTCGCGACGCCGCGACACTGTTTGGGCCGAGGATCGGAAGCTCACGGAACACGACGCGCAAGCCCTTGTCCTCGGCGATCAGTCGCTCGATGTCGGGAATGCTTTTGCGGCAGTAACCGCAGGCGTAATCATAAAATTCGATCAGCGTGACGTCGGGCTTGGCCGAGCCCTTCCACGACGAGGCGAACGGGGTTTCGAGCGCAATGCGGTTGGCGGCGATGACCGGCGCATATTGCCGGTCGCGAAGGGCGTTACTGGCGTCGATCAGCATTGACGGATCGGCGATCAGCGCCCCACGCACGGCTTTCGAGCTGACCAGCTGCGGCGCCACTGCCAGCCCCAACGCCCCGGTCAGCAGCGCGCCGACGACTCCTCCGGCGATGGCCGGACCCCAAATCCCCCGTTGGTTGTTCATTTTTTCTTCTTCTTGTCTTTCTTCAGCGCGGTTTCGCTGACCAAAACGATATCCTGCGCGCGAAGATAGTCGGGAGTGCCGGGCTTAAGCCCGTTCATCGCCATCTTCGCGCTGCCCAGAGCAAGCTTATTCTCGCCTTCAAGATTGTTGCGCTCCGCCGTCGCCAGCGCGGCGCGCGGCGTATCGCCGTCGTGGTCATAGACGATGCCGAGCTGGTACCAGGCATCGGGATTGTCATTATCGCGCGCAATGGCGGCCCGAAGCACCTGCTTGGCCTCGGCGAAATGGCTGCCGTCTTCGGTCGCGACCAGCGCGTGGCCCAGCAGCGCCGCGATCATCGGCTTGTCGGGCGCGCGGGCCACAGCGAGGCGAAGCGGGGCGAGCGCTTCGCGCGGCTTGCCGCCTTCAAGCAAAATCTGTCCCTTGAGTTCGAGAAAATAGGGATCGTTCGGGGCCAGCCTGAGCAGCGTGTCAGCTTCCTGCGCCGCCTTTTCGGGGTAGGCGCCGAGATGATAGGCATAGGCGCGCGCGTAATGCGCCGGAATGGTCTGGTTGCTCTCGGGATAGACGGTCGTCGCGCGTTTGGGATCGACATAGCCAAGCAGCTTGGCCTTGACCCGCTCGAACCGTGCCTCGAGCAGCGGATCGACCGGCTTGTTCCACGCCGGATCATTTTTGTAGATCTGCTCAAGCGCCTGGATCCGGTCGCTGTTGAGCGGATGGGTGCTGGCGTAATCGTCGGTTCGCGCGATTGCGAGGCGATACTCCTGGTTCTGCAATTTCTGGAAGAATGCCAGCGTGCCCTTGCCGCTGATCCCGGCCGTCGTGAGATAATGCGCGCCGGCCAGGTCGGCACTGCTTTCCTGCGCGCGACTGAATGAGAAGAAATTTCCCTGCGCGGCCTGCTGGCCAGCCGCGATGATCCCCATTCCGGCTTCGCCCGCGCCCGCCGCCAGCGCAGCAGCACCAAGCAGCAGGGACATCAGGCTGATTTTGGTCGCCACCGCCTCGCCATCGCGGATACGGATCGAGTGGCCGCCGGCGACGTGGCCGAGCTCGTGGGCGATCACTCCCTGGAGCTGGTTTACATTGTCTGCCGCAGCAAGCAGGCCAGACTGAATATAGACCGTCTGCCCGGTGGCAACGAAGGCATTGATCTCGGGATCGTTGAGCAGGACGACGCTGACGCTCTTGGGATCTAGCTTCGCGGCCTCGATCAGCGGCTTCGAAATATCCTTGAAGAGCGCCTCGGTCTCGCTGTCGCGAAGCACCGATTGCGCCATTGCCGGCTGGGCGGCGGTGATCGCCAGGGTCAGGCCGAGCAGGGTCGAGCGCGCATGGCGCATCATGGGGCTGGTCATGCCGCGCTGTCCCATTGATGCGATGAACCGCTCATGAAAAAGGCGGCGCCAGGCCTTTGCCCAGCGCCGCCCTTTCCATCGTCGTTCATGACTTAGCCAAAGGTCCGCGACCACCAGCCGCTGCGGGGCGGCTCGTCGCTCGCCGGCTCCTCGACCGATGCGTCGTTGACCGGCTCCAGCGCAGGCTTGGCGGCCCGAATGGGTTTCGGAGCCGGCTCGACCACATCGGATTGAGCCAGCTCGGCTTCATGCTCGGCAAGTTCGACAACCGGCGCCTTCTTCGCACGCGACCGGCGCTTGGGCTTGGGCTCTTCGTCGGCGACCGAAATGTCCGGGTCGGCGACCGGCAAAGAAGCCTCCATCACAGGCGCAGGCGCGACGGTTTCAGCCACCGCGTCCTTGCGAGCGCGCGGACGGCGGCGAGTCTTCGGCGCTTCCTCGGCAATCGGACCGACCGGGGCGTCGGCAGGTGCCGGCTCTTGGGACGGGACCGGCTCTATCATCGGCGCGGAGTCGGGCGCAATCTCGCTTTGGCTTTCGCCCTCGCCACGCTCGCGGCGACGGCTGCCACCACGGCGACCACGGCGCGAGCGTCGGGGGGTGTCGTCGCCCTCAGCCAACTCTGGCTGACGCTCGGCATCCTCGGGTTGAGCATCGTCGGACGATTCACTGTCACCAGTTTCGGGGACATCGGCCGCAAACTGCTCCCCTTCGGGGCCCTGCTCGAAGCCTTCGCCCTCCTCGCGACGGGTGCGCCCGCGACCGCCACGGCGACGACGGCGACGACGGCTTCTGCCATCTTCCTCGCCACCTTCGCTCGCTTCGCGTGAATGCGGCTCGCGGCCGCCGTCGCCGCGATCCTCGTCGGCTTCCTCCTCGGCGATTTCGTCGACCTCGACCTCGTCGAACTCCTCAGCTTCGATGTCGTCGACGATTGGCGCGGGGAGCGCACGCGGCGGGACGACCGGGCGGCCACCCGCACTATCGACCGCCATCCGCGCGCCTTCGAAGCTTTCGTCGACCAGCACTTCGACCTGAACGCCGTATCGCTCTTCGATTTCAGCAAGCTCGGCGCGCTTCTTGTTGAGCACATAGATCGCCGCTTCACGTCCGGCGCGAAGGATGATGCGGTCGCCGCGGCCACGGCCAGCTTCGTCCTCGATGATCCTGAGCGCCGACAGCCCCGCCGACGAGGCGGTGCGCATCAGTCCGGTGCCTTCGCAATGCGCACAAGGCCGGGTCGAAGCTTCGAGCACCCCCGTGCGCAAGCGCTGGCGGCTCATTTCCATCAGCCCAAACGAGCTGATCCTTCCGACCTGTATCCGGGCGCGGTCGTTCCTTAGCGCGTCCTTCATCGCGCGCTCGACCTTCCGGACATGGCCCGACTGTTCCATGTCGATGAAGTCGATGACGACCAGCCCCGCCATGTCGCGGAGCCGCAGCTGACGCGCGATCTCGTTGGCCGCCTCGATGTTGGTCGCGTAGGCGGTCTGTTCGATATTATGCTCGCGCGTCGACCGCCCCGAGTTGATGTCAATCGACACTAGCGCCTCGGTCGGGTTGATCACCAAATATCCACCCGATTTCAGCTGAACAAGCGGTTGATACATCGCCGACAACTGGTCCTCGACGCCATAGCGCTGGAAGATCGGCGTCGGGTCGGCATAATTCGAGATGCGTCGGACATGGCTCGGCATCAGCAGCTTCATATAGCCGCGCGCTGCCTTGAAACCTTCCTCGCCCTCTACGATCACTTCGTCGATTTCGCGGTGATAGAGGTCGCGGATCGCGCGCTTGATGAGGTCGCTGTCGCGATAGATCAACGCTGGTGCCGAAGAGCCGAGCGTACGCTCGCGGATCTCGTCCCACAGGCGAGCGAGATAGTCAAAGTCGCGCTTGATCTCGACCTTGGTGCGCTGCAGCCCGGCGGTGCGGACAATGAGGCCCATTGTCGAAGGAAGCGACAGGTCACCCATGATCGACTTGAGCCGCTTGCGGTCGGCGCCATTCGAAATCTTCCGGCTGATCCCACCGCCGTGCGACGTGTTCGGCATCAGCACGCAATAGCGACCGGCCAGCGACAGGTAGGTCGTCAGCGCCGCGCCTTTGTTGCCGCGTTCCTCCTTGACGACCTGCACGAGCAGCACCTGGCGGCGCTGGATAACGTCCTGAATCTTGTAGCGGCGGCGAAGCGCTTGGCGCTTTTTGCGAAGCTCGTCAGCGGCGCTTTCGTCGACCGGGGAGCGCGAGGAACCGGTGCCCTCCTCAGCGACGAGCGGCTCAGCGCCGTCCTCGTCATCGAGCGGATGCTCGTCTTCGCCGTGGTGATCATCCTCTTCGTGAACGTCTTCGCCATGCGGCGCGTCCTCGAAGCCGTCGTCCTCATGGTCGCCGTCGTCATCATAATCGCCATTGCCGCGCAGCCGCTCTTCCTCGGCGGCATGTTCGGCCTCTTCGCGCAGCAGTGCATCGCGGTCGGACTTGGGGATCTGGTAGTAATCGGGATGGATTTCGCTGAACGCGAGGAAGCCGTGGCGATTGCCGCCATAGTCGATGAACGCCGCCTGGAGCGACGGTTCGACTCGCGTCACCTTGGCGAGATAGATGTTTCCCTTGAGTTGCTTGTGTTCCGCGGATTCGAAATCGAGTTCCTCGATCCGGTTACCCTTGGCGACTGCGACCCGGGTTTCCTCCGGGTGGCGCGCGTCGATCAGCATGCGCATGGTCATTGATATTACTCCAGCCGCGCGCGGCGGGCAGGGCCTCGCGGCGCGCGCGCAAATGGGCCAGGCCCGGCCGGAACGTTCCGGCGGGCAGGGCGGTGCTTGGGATGAATGCCTCTGCTGCAATGGTCATCCCGAATCTCGTCGGGAAGGACGCGCCGCGCGGCTCTTGCGAGAGCATGCGGAAAGCGTCCTGTGGCGTCATGCAGCGTCAACCTTGAGTGCCGCGCCGGAAAAAGCCGCGCGGCGGTGGTCAGTCGAACAAAAGACGGACAGTGCCAACTAGCATTGCCGGCCCCTCGCCGCAATGGGCGCGGCCTCGGACAAGGCTAAGCTGGCGTTAACCTCGTTCGGGCATCTATGATATTGAACGAGCGGGGGAGTGGGCGTGAGTTCAGGCAAGGCAAGGCGGGCAATGCTGCTGGCGGGGATCGCGATCCTCGTCGTCGGTGCCGCCACGCTCGCCGGGTTCGGCATTCGCCGCGGCGACCTTCCCGGCAAGGCGCTGGTCGGCGAAGCGCGCGACGCATCGCTCACGCTCGACCTGCCAAGCGCGGTCGCCGACGTCGCGGTTAGCGAGGCGCGCGTCCCTGGGCGACCGATCTTGCTGATCGACCCTGGCCATGGCGGGCATGACCCGGGGTCGAAATCGGTATCCGGGGCGGTCGAGGAGAAGGCGTTGACCTTGGCGCTGTCGACCGAGCTTCGCGTCTTGCTGGTAGCGCGCGGGCGGGTTCGGGTCGCGATGACCAGGCTCGACGACCGCTATGTTGCGCTCGAACAGCGCGCCGACATCGCCCGACGGCTCGGCGCCAGGCTGTTCGTCTCGATTCACATGGACCATGCGCCCAACCCGCTGGCGCGCGGGGTCACGGTTTACTCACTTGCCGATGTCGCATCGGACGCCGACGCGGCGCGCTTCGCAGCAGCCGAGAATAAGCTCGCGACCCCGCTGTCGAGCGAGCCCGAAGGAAGCGTTCGCGCGATGCTGTCCGACCTCGCGCTGCGCGATCAGATGGAGGACAGCGCCGCGCTGGCCGAGCGAATTGTCCGCCACGCTGCGGGTCCGGTGCTACTCCGCCCGCGCCCGCACCAATTTGCCGCCTTCCACGTTTTGCGCCGCACCGATATCCCGGCCGTGTTGGTCGAGGCGGGCTATATCAGCAATGTCGACGACGAGGCGGCGCTGATGACCCCGCAGGGCCGAGCGCCGCTGGTCCTCGCGCTGGCGCAGGCGATCGAGGCCGATCTGGCGACCCGCCGCTAACCCTTTGCGGCCCGGGCCGGACGCCGCTAGACGGAGCGGCGATGGTCAGCTTTCCCCCGCTTCGCTTGCCCCGGTTCCGCCGCCCGGGCTTCGGCTTCGTCGATCGGCTGCCCGACATGGTCGGGTTCAACGAGCGGGCCCACGCGCGCGTCGATCCGTGGTTCGCGCGGCGTCCGGTACGCTATGCGAGCTATGGCCTCGGCGCGCTGTTTCTCGTCTTCGCGGTGACTTGGCTGTTCTTCTCGGCGGGGCTGCCGACTTCGCAAAAACTGCTCGCCTATCAGTCCGCGCTGCCGACCAATGTCCGTGGCTACGACGGCGACCCCGTTGGGAGCTTCGCGCGCGAGCGGCGGGTCGAGCTCTCCTTTGACGAATATCCCCCGCTTGTTGTCCACGCCTTTATCTCGGCAGAGGACAAGACCTTCTTCTCGCACGGCGGGATCGATTACCCCGGCCTCGCTGGGGCCGTGTTCGACTATGGGGTCAAGAAAGCGACCGGCGGCGCGCGCGCCCGCGGCGGGTCGACGATTACCCAGCAGGTCGCCAAGCATCTGCTTGCGGACGATGAATATTCGGTCAAGCGCAAAGTCCGCGAGGCGATCCTCGCCTTCCGCCTTGAAGCGACACTGACGAAGCCGCAGATCTTGGAAATCTACCTTAACTCGATCTTCCTCGGCCGCAATGCCTATGGCGTTCAGGCCGCGAGCCGGGCCTATTTCGACAAGGACGTCGTCGACCTGACGCTGCCCGAGGCGGCCTATCTCGCCGTGCTCCCCAAGGCGCCGTCGAACTACGACCCCGAGCGGGCGACGGCCAAGGCGCTCGCCCGGCGCAACTATGTGCTCAAGGAGATGCTGGCCAACGGCTATATCACGCAGGAGCAGCACGACGCCGCGATGGCGACCCCGCTCGGCACGATCCGCTATGGCAGCAACGCCCGCATTCATGAGGCCGGCGGCTATTTCATGGAGGAAGTGCGCCGCGAACTGCTCAAGAAATATGGCGAGAAGGCCGAGGACGGCCCCAACAGCATCTACGCGGGCGGGCTGTGGGTGCGCAGCTCGATGAACCCGGTGATGCAGGACGCCGCCGCCGATGCGCTGCGCGAAGGCATCGCCAATTTCGACGGTGGGCGCGGCTGGATCGATTCCAAGCTCAGCCTCGACATGGATCGCGAATGGCGCGGACAGCTGCTGGCGACACCGCTCGGCACCGGCTTTCCCGACTGGTCAAAGGCGGTGGTGCTCGACAAGGCGGGCAACGAGGCGACGATCGGGCTACCCGACGGATCGACTGGAACGCTCCCGGCGTCGAACGCCGTCCAGCCCAAGCGCGGGGTTGGCGGGGCGGCGTTCGGCTTCCTCCATCGCGGCATGGTAGTCATCGTCAAAAAGGTCGATGCCCATAATTATGCGCTGCGGTCGATCCCCGAGGTCGGTGGCGGGATGGTCGCGCAGGAAGTGCGCACCGGCCGCGTGCTGGCGATGCAGGGCGGGTTCGACGTAATCGGATCGTCTTACAACCGCGCGACTCAGGCGCTTCGCCAGCCCGGCTCGGCGTTCAAGCCGATCGTCTATGAGACTGCGCTCGAGAACGGCCTCACCCCGGCGACGATCCTCGTCGATGCACCGTTTTGCGTCTATCAGGGTGCCGGGCTCGGCAACAAATGCTTCAAGAATTTCGACGGCAAATATTCGGGCCCAAAGACGATGCGCTGGGGTGTCGAGCAGTCGCGCAACCTAATGACCGTGCGCGCCGCCTCGCAGACCGGAATGGACAAGGTTGTCGCGACTGCCGAGAAACTCGGGGTCGGCAAATACCCGTCCTATCTGTCGGTCGCACTGGGCGCCGGGGACACCACGGTTCTGCGGCTGGTCAACGCCTATGCGACGCTCGCGAATGGTGGGCGGCAGGTCAAGCCGACGCTGATCGACTATGTCGAGGATCGCTTTGGCAAAATCATCTTCCGGACCGACAATCGCTGTGAAGTGATGGGCAATTGCAGTGCCTCTGATTGGGACGGCAAGGCGATGCCGCGCCCGCCCGAGCGTCAGCGCCAACTGCTCAACCCGCTCGCCGCCTATCAGATGGTACACATCATGGAAGGCGTGATCGAGCGCGGTACTGCGACCGTGCTGCGCGACCTCAACCGCCCGCTGTTCGGCAAGACCGGGACGACGTCGGGACCGACCAACGTATGGTTCGTCGGTGGCACGCCCGAGATCGTTGGCGGGGTCTATCTTGGCTATGACCAGCCGCGCAGCCTCGGCGGGGCGGCGCAGGGCGGACGGGTCGCGGCGCCCATCTTCAAGCAGTTCGCGCAGAAGGCCTTCGCCGGCATGCCGCCGATCCCGTTCATTGCTCCCCCGGGGATCCGCATGGTGCGAATCGACCGGGTCACGGGCAAGCGCGTGTTCGGGACGTTTCCGACAACCGAGGATCCCAAGTCGTCGGTGATCTGGGAGGCCTTCCAGCCCGAAACCGAGCCACGCCGCATTTTCCGGCGCAGCGAGGATGCATCCGCTCCCGATGGAGCTGCTGCGCATGCAAATGCTGTTCCGAACCGCCCGGCCACGCTTCGAGCCAAGCCCAAGGTGAAGGCCGTCCAGGACGATTTCTTGCAACGACAGGGCGGCATCTACTAGGCGCGAGCTACCACCGAGCCTTTGAGGAATTACCCATGCGCGCCGAAGCGCAAGCTCACGTCGATCAGATCAATGCCGCGACGGCCTTGCTGCGCCGCTTCCTCGACTGGGACCGCGCGCACAAGCGGCTCGGCGAGCTTAACGCCATGGTTGAAGACCCGACGCTGTGGGACGATCCCAAGGCCGCGCAGGGAGTGATGCGTGAGCGCCGCCGGCTGGAAGAGGCGATCGGTGCGACTAAGAAGATCGAGACCGAGCTGACCGACACCGTCGAGCTGATGGAGATGGCCGAAGCCGAAGGCGATGCGGGTCTGGTCGACGATGCGGTGAAAGCGCTGGCCGAGCTTGCGGAAAGCTCCGAGCGCGACAAGGTCGCCGCGCTGCTGGCGGGCGAGGCCGACGCCAACAACGCCTATGTCGAGGTCAACGCCGGGGCGGGCGGAACCGAGAGCCAGGACTGGGCGGGGATGCTCCAGCGGATGTACTCGCGCTGGGCCGAACGCCATGGGATGAAAGTCGAGCTGGTCGATTTTCACGCCGGCGAGCAGGCCGGGATCAAGTCGGCGACGCTGCTGGTCAAGGGCGAGAATGCCTATGGCTATGCCAAGACCGAGAGCGGGGTTCACCGGCTGGTGCGGATCAGCCCTTACGACAGCGCCGCGCGGAGGCATACGAGCTTCGCCAGCGTGTGGGTCTATCCCGAGGTTGACGACGACATCGACATCGAGATCAACGAGAGCGACCTCAAGATCGATACGTTTCGGGCGTCGGGCGCGGGCGGGCAGCACGTCAATACGACCGACAGCGCAGTGCGGATCACGCATATGCCAACGAACATCGTCGTCCAGTGCCAGAACCAGCGGTCGCAGCACAAGAACAAGGCTGAGGCGATGAAGCAGCTCAAAGCAAGACTCTACGAGGCCGAACTGCAGCGGCGCGAGGCCGAGTCGAACAAAACCGAGGCGGCCAAGACCGACATCGGCTGGGGACACCAGATCAGGAGCTACGTCCTGCAGCCCTACCAGCTGGTCAAGGACCTGCGCACTGGGATCATCTCGACCGCGCCGGCGGATGTGCTCGACGGCGACCTCGACCGGTTCATGGCGGCGGCGCTGTCACAGCGGGTGACGGGCGAAAAGGTCGAGGTCGAGGATGTCGATTAGGGTCGCGCTGTTGGCGACGCTGGCGCTGATCGGGGGATGCCGACAGTCGGCGAAACCCTCGGGCTTCCCGCAAGCCAACCGCGACGTAGCGCAAATCGTGTCCGACAGCTTCTCGACCGAGGACGCGCGTGACCGGGTCGGCGAGGCCGAGGAAGTGATGCGGCTCGCCGGGGTCCGGCGCACCATGTCGGTCGCCGACATTGGAGCGGGCGAGGGCTACTACACCGCGCGCCTGTCGCCGCTGGTCGGCCCGGAGGGCCGGGTACTGGCCGAGGATATCGTGCCCGCCACGAGGGACAAGTTGGCCGAGCGGGCGCAGCGCGAGCGGCTCGACAATGTCGCGGTCAAGCTTGGCACGCCCGATGACCCGATGCTTCCGGCAAGTTCGTTCGATCGGATATTCCTGGTCCACATGTATCACGAAGTGACCTCGCCCTATGCCTTCCTGTGGCATTTGCGCGGGGGGTTGAAGACCACCGGCGAGATTGTGGTGGTGGACGCCGACCGCCCGACCAAACGGCATGGAACGCCGCCCAAAAGGCTCGACTGCGAATTTGCGGCGCTGGGGCTGGTGCCGGTTAGTCACGAGCCGATCCCGGGGGCGGACGCCTATTTCGCGGCGTATCGGATCGGGGGACCGAGGCCGGCACCGGGGGCGATAAGCCCCTGTAAAGACTGACATAGCCTGCGGAGGTTAGGCTAATTCGCTTTTTATGTTGTCTTGCCAAACCGGCGATGTGAAAAAGTCGGGCGAGTTACGGAAATAATCTATACGGTTTATTTTGCGCAATTTTTTCAGCCGGTTTGATGATTCGTTGGCTTGATCAGCAGCGGCATCGCCCCGAACGCAAGCTGCCCGGCCAAGCCCGCCATGCCGAGCGGAGTGAACAGCTCGGCGGCCCAATGACCAGTGGACTGATCGCGGATCAACCCCGCGAGCACGGCCTCGCTCGCCATTGTAAGCGCGAAGCCAAGCCCGCCCATCGCATCTCGCTGTGGCAGCGACAGCGGGCGGCGGCGGAGCAAGTGGCGAGCGGCAACGAAGCTGGCCGACACGACGATCGGCATCTCGTTCAGGACGGCGGCGGTGGTGCCGAGCCAAGGCGCGACGACCAGGGCGCGCGCAACGCCAAGCACGAATGCCAGACTGAACACCACGCCAAAATAAAGCAGCCCAGCGATGATCGCGGCAATCATCGGACGCAATTGAACAGGTGGCCGGGATAGCAAGTTTTCTTCAGTCGGGCTCGGTTCGGTAAAATAACCGCGCAACCAGGAAGGAGGCCGCGCTGCCTTTCACGAATGAAGACCAGTTTCACGAGCCCTTTACAGCAGCCCCATGCGGCGAAAGCTGGTGCAATCCTCCCCGGCGAAGACGAGGTGGTCAACGAGGGTAAGGTCGATGGCATCTGCGGCCTTGGCGAGGCGGTGAGTTGCGGAGCGATCGGAGGGGCTGGGGGTCGCATCGCCGCTGGGGTGGTTGTGGGCGACGACCAGGCCGGCGCAGTTGCGGCGCGCAGCCTCGATCAGGATTGAGCGGAGCGGCCAGTCGACGCCGGTGACATCGCCGTCATGGCGCGAAAGGTGGACGCAGCTGGCGTCGCGGTCGAGATAGGCGACGAACAGGGTCTCGCGGGCGGGATCGGTGCGGGCGAAATAGTCCGCGAAGAAGCCGCGCGCGGCGTCGAAGCCGGTAAGTGAACGTGGGGCGGTGACACGCGATTGGAACATGGTCTGACGACTATGGGGTGATCGCCCGTCGCGCTATCGAAGTCGGGTCCGCTTTGGTTCGGGCAGCGAACTAGCGCATCCGTTATGGAGCGACCGGCTCGCCGAAATCGACCGGGCGGACGCGCGGGATGGCGAACAGCCACCATAGCCCGCCGACGATCGACACGGCGGCGGCGATATAGAAGGCATTGGCATAGCTGCCGGTGCGGTCAATGATGATCCCGGTAATGATCGGCCCAATGATCCCCGAGCAATTGCCGAGCCCGTTCATCACGCCGACCCAGCTGCCCGCGGCGCGCGGCCCGGCGAACATCTGGGAGAGGGCATAGGGGTTGGAGCCGGCCGGGCCGCCCGAGATCGCGGCGAACAGCAGCCAGAAGGCGATGTGGGGGGTGTCGGTCGCCTGCGACAGGCCGGCGACAGCGATCCCGGTGAGGATGAGCGAGGCTCCCATCAGCCGCTTGCGCAGCTCACCCTCGTCGTTGCCGCGCGCGACGATGCGGTCGGACAGCCAGCCGAGGAAGAGGGCGGAGACGGCCTGGACGAGATAGACCATGGTGAGCAGGCGAGTCATGTCGAGGACGGCGAGGCCGCGCGTCTTGACGAGGAACAGCGGCAGCCAGGCGAGGAGGAAGAAGAAAGCGTAGGTATTGGCGAAATGACCGATGCCCATCGCCCACACGGCGTGCTCCTTCATGACGCGAGTAATCGAGACCGAACTCGAGGCGGTGGCGCGCTCGCTCCAGTGGGGCTTCGATACCAGCAGCCACGGGACGAGCCACAGGATGGTGACGAGCCCGAAGACCAGGAACACCGCGCGCCAGCCGTAGTGGACCATGAGCAGTCCGCCGGCGAAGATGCCCAGCGCTGGTCCGAAATAGAGCGCCGAGGCGACCGCGCTGTTGGCGATCCCGCGATGCTTGCCGGCGACCTTGGCGGCGATGATCTTCGACGCGGCAGGAAAGGCGACCCCCTCCCCGATGCCGAGGAGGATGCGCAACGCCACCAGCATCGCGAGGCCGGTGGTGAAGCTGGTCAGGGTGGTGGCCAGCGCCCACAGCGCAAGCCCGGCGGCGACGAGGCGATAGACGCAGAAGCGGTCAGTTAGCCAGCCGACGAAGAACTGGGCGGGGGCATAGACCCAGGCGAAGGCCGAGATGGCGAGCCCGAAGCCGGTGGCGGTCAGCGCAAGCTCGGTCTTGAGCCCTGGTGCGGCGATGGCGAGCGCGCCCCGGTCCATGTAGTTGAACAGGACGAGCAGGGTGAGCGCGAGGGTCAGCGCGAAGCCGGTTCCGGCAAGTCTGCCCGCGGTGCCGCGCTGGTCGGTCGTGGTGGTCGCCATAGTCTCTCCCGAGCCGGCCGTTGAGGCCGTGCACGGGGAGGCTAGTAGAGGTGCAGGCCCATGTCGAACGCTATTCGGCGGCATCCTGCGGCTGTTCCTCGAGCCAGCGTTCGAGCCACTTGATCGTGTAGTCGCCCGACTGGAAAGCGGGATCGTCGATGATCCGGCGGTGGAGCGGGAGGGTGGTTTTCATTCCCTCGACGATGAATTCCTCCAGCGCGCGGTGCAGGCGCATGATGCAGCGCTCGCGAGTGCGGCCATAGACGATCAGCTTCCCGATCATGCTGTCGTAATAGGGTGGGACGCGGTAGCCGGCGTAGAGCCCGCTATCGACGCGGACGTGCATTCCGCCGGGCGCGACATAGTTTGTGACGAGGCCGGGGGAGGGGGCGAAGGTGCGCGGGTCCTCGGCGTTGATGCGGCATTCGATGGCGTGGCCGTGAAGGACGATCTCATCCTGCCGGCACGACAGGCCGTCGCCTTGCGCGATGCGGATCTGCTCGCGGACGAGGTCGAGGCCGCTGATCATCTCGGTCACCGGATGTTCGACCTGAAGCCGCGTGTTCATCTCGATGAAGTAGAATTCGCCATTCTCGTAGAGAAACTCGATCGTGCCGGCACCGCGATAGTGCATGTCGGCCATCGCCTTCGCCACGATCCCGCCCATTCGTTCGCGCTGTTCGGGGGAGATGACGGGGGAGGGGGCTTCTTCAAGGACCTTCTGGTGGCGGCGCTGGATCGAGCAGTCGCGTTCGCCGAGGTGGATCGCCTTGCCCTCGCCGTCGCCGAACACCTGGAATTCGATGTGGCGCGGGTCGTCGAGATATTTTTCGAGATAGACGGTGTCGTCGCCGAACGCCGCGCGGGCTTCGGACGCGGCCTGCGCCATCAGGCTTTCGAGCTGGTCCTCGCTGGGCACGACCTTCATGCCGCGCCCGCCGCCGCCGGATGCGGCCTTGATGAGGACGGGGTAGCCGACCTCCGCCGCGATTTGCTTGGCTTCGGCGATGGTTTCGAGCGGCCCGGGGGAGCCGGGGACCAGCGGCAGGCCGAGCTTGGCGGCGGTGCGCTTGGCCTCGACCTTGTCACCCATGATGCGGATATGTTCGGGCTTGGGACCAACCCAGATGATGCCGTGCGATTCGACGATCTCGGCGAACTGCGCATTCTCGGACAGGAAGCCGTAGCCGGGGTGGATCGCGTCGGCGTGGGTAATCTCGGCGGCGGAGATGATCGCGGGGATGTTGAGGTAGCTGTCCGCGGCGGACGGGGGGCCGATGCACACGGTCTCGTCGGCGAGGCGGACGTGCATCGCGTCGCTGTCCGCGGTCGAGTGCACCGCGACGGTCTTGATGCCCATTTCATGGCACGCGCGGTGGATGCGCAGCGCGATTTCGCCGCGGTTGGCGATCAGCAGCTTGGTAATGGCCATGCTAGTCGATCACCACCAGCGGCTGGTCATATTCGACCGGCTGGGCATCGGCGACGAGCATCTGGCGAACCGTCCCGGCCCGGGGCGCGAGGATCGGGTTCATCACCTTCATCGCCTCGATGAT
>JANXUU010000088.1 GCA_025356055.1 Sphingomonas sp.
GCGGCGGATTGTCGAGGCGATCCTCTACCTGCTGCGCGGGGGCCTGCCGTGGCGAATGCTGCCGCCCTGCTTTCCGCCGGTCTCGACGGTGCGCCGCTGGTTCTACCTGTGGCGCGACAACGGGCTGTGGCGGGATCTCAATCATATCTGCTGATGGACTTGCGCGAGAGCGAGGGTCGCGAGGCGTCCCCCAGCGCCGGGGTGAGCGACAGTCAGACCGTCAAAACCACGGAAAGTGGCGGCCCTTGCGGATGCCGTCGAGGCGTTCCCGGTCGGAGAGACAAAGGCTGATCGTGATCCCGGTGCGCATCACGCAGGACTCGCACAATCACCGATCCCGGGGAATCCATAGAGGACTCTACCGTAAGAGTTTATCCACTAGCTGCCCCCGTTCTGTTTGTTCTCTGGCGGTGACAGGCGCGGCGTGGAAGCGAGCCGAACAGCTTGAGCCAGATCTGAATTGGGATGGTGCTGCAGCGCTGGTGCTCGCGGTGGGTAGCGCACTTGCCCCGCGCCTGGCCGAGTTGCGGTCGGTTGGGCGCTCGGCGGCTTTTTGGTGATGGGGCTGGCGTGGATGTACGAATGGCCAACGACGCTGGCGCTGGTAAGCATATTGGCGCTGCGTTCGATGACGGGCGCAATGATGGGCGCGGCGTTCCTGTCACCATTTATCGCGCACACCATGGCCGGGTGGGTCGCAGCTTCTATAACCAGATGAGCCCGACAACGTTCTGGACGATGGATGCTGGCATTGCTGCGCTGGGCGCAGTCTCGATGTTCGCGCTGCGCGGCCCACTTGGCCGTGCTCTTGATCCACCGCTCGATACAAACGCAGGAAACTGAGTACCCTGAAACTCATCGCGTGGTAAATCGCCCCGCGGGTCACGATTTCCTCAACAAGCCATCGCTGAATCCGTCGCAGTACTGAGCTTGCAGATCAACGTCGTCGCAATCATCACGGCCTTCTCAGCGTGTTCGCAATGATTTTTACCAATCAGCAAATTATGCTGAATTGCATGCGATCGAAAGCCGGGTCAGCCTTTACATCGGGCAGTGGAAGACAATATGCTTGCGCGTCCGGGGCGAAAATGGGGGGACGTCTAGTGAACGCCAAGTGGATTTCGTCATCGGCAATCGCCGCAATCGCAGTGTTTGGGGCCGGCGCGACGCCCAGCTTTGCGCAGTCTGCTCCGCAACCCGCCACCCGAGCGGCGGACGACCAGTCGGGCAATCGGGACGTGGCCGACATCGTCGTGACCGCGACTCGCCGCGACCAGTCGATCCAGGACGTGCCGCTAACCATTCAAGCCTTCAGCACCGATACGCTCAGCAAACTCAACGTCACGACGTTCAACGACTTGTTGAAATACACCCCTAACGTTTCCTTCGCCAACAACGGGCCGGGTGCGGGCGCGGTCTTCATGCGCGGGCTGTCGGCGGGCTATGCCGGCGAGCAGGGCGCCGGCACGATCGGCGGTTTCCCCAACGTCGCGATTTACCTCGACGACCAGTCCATGCAGTTCCCGGCGCACAACGCCGATGTATATGTGGCTGATATCGAGCGCGTCGAAGTGCTCGAAGGACCGCAAGGGACGTTGTTCGGTGGCGGCGCGCAGGCCGGCGTAGTTCGTTACATCACCAACAAACCCAAGTTCAGCAAGTTCGAAGGCAAGGTCGAGGGCAGCTTCGGCGGGACAGTTGGCGGCGGGGTTAACGGCTCGTTCAATGCCATGGTCAACGTGCCGATCATCAAGGACAAGCTGGCACTTCGCGCGGTGATCTACAGCGATCATCATGGAGGCTACATCGACAACAAGGCCTCGACCTTCACTCGCTTGCCGAGTGACCTTGGCTCCTACTATCTGGCGTACAACGGGAACGGCAACAAGCTGACGCCGGCGCAGCAGAGTAACGGTGGACAATACAACAACGCCTCGCTGGTTGAAGACAATTTCAACCCGGTAAATTACGCTGGTGGACGCGTCGAGCTTGGTTTCAAGATCGCGCCCGACTGGGACGCTCTGGTTACTGAATCCTATCAAAGTCTCGATACCAAGGGCACCTTCGCCACCCAGACCTATACTTATGATTATGCGCCGCTTACCGGCCTCTCGTCAACGCTGTTTGAGCCGCAGTACAGCAAAGACAAATACACGAATACTTCGTGGACGATCAACGGCAAAATTGGTGATTTCAAGCTAATCTATACCGGTGCTTACTTGAAGCGCCATATTTCGTTACAGGGTGACTATACCAACTACGCGCGAGCGACTTACGGGATTTTCTACCAGTGCACAGGCGGTGCGAATTATTACTTCAATGCTGGCGCGGCGCCATTCTGCTATTCGCCCGCCAGCTTTTGGAAAGAAAATATCCGCACCACGCACCAAAGCCATGAATTCCGGGTGTCGTCCCCTGACGGCAATCGGTTCCGCGTGATCGCCGGCGCATATTATGAACGTTTTGGAATCAAGGATAACCAGGACTGGTCCTACTCGACCATCCCGTCGTGCAATCCATCGTTGACGGGCGCGGCCATCAAGGCGGCGGGTACGGTGTGCCTGGCCCAGGTTGCTCCCAACCCCGCAGCAACGCTGAACGTCTCCGGCCCCCGTGCGCCGGGCGTGTCGTTCGGTGAAGACACTCAGCGTGGGTACAAGCAGTATGCGGCGTTCGGCTCGGTAGATTTCGACATCCTGCATAACCTGACTCTCACCGCCGGCACGCGCTATTACAATTACAAGGAGTATGAGACCGGCTCGGTCTATTCCTCCTTCAGCCCTTCCTGCTACCAAGCTCCGGTGTGCGTGACGGGGTCGAACCTGGATGCCCTTGGGCTCAAGGCGACCTTCCACGGTTTCAAGAGCAAGGGCGTGATTACGTGGAAGCCGCAAGAGCACACGATGCTTTACGGATTGTTCAGCCAGGGCTTCCGCCCGGGTGGCTTCAACCGCGGGCCTTCGGCGCGAGTTCCGGACCCGGTCGCGCCGCACGCAAAGCAACTGCTGATTTCGGCTTCCTACGCCCCCGACACGTTGACCAACTGGGAAGTGGGTTTGAAGACCGATCTGTTTGATCGGAAGCTGACCTTCAACATGTCGGCCTACTACATGATCTGGCAAAACACCCAGGTCGGCTTTTTCAATCCTGCGGCCGGTTTCGGCAACACCTCTTTCGCAACCAACGGCCCGAATTATCACATCAAGGGCGTCGAAGTGCAGATTGTTGCACGGCCATCGCCCGGGCTCACGATCCAAGGCTCGGCTACCTACAACAATTCGAAGCAGTCGAATTCGCCCTGCTTCATTGCAAACAACCCGGGCGTCTCAAGCTTTGGCAAGTGCATCACCCAAGTCTTTACAGGCGGTACGGTGAAGCCGGTACAAAGCCCGTTCGGCAACATTGGCGGTGTCACGCCGTTTAGCCCGCATGTCCAAGCCAACATTCGCGGCCGCTATGAGTGGAAGGGCAAATCCGACCTAAATTGGTTTGTGGCAGGTGGTGCGTCGTACACAAGCTCGATGTTCAACGAGCCTGCGACCTACCCATCGGGCGACGTTGCGGGCAACGGCAGTGTGCTTGGCCCCAACGGTATCATCGTGCCCGCGACCACTGTGTTGCGCTACAAGATGCCCGGCTATGCACTGCTTGACGCGCAGATCGGGTTCAGCCGCGACAACTGGACCGTGACGATCTTCGGCGATAACCTTACGAACAGCCACGCTTCTACGTTCACCAGTTCGGCCCAGTACATCAAGACCTCCACAATCGTGCGTCCGATGACCTACGGCCTCAAGATCAGCACCAAATTCTGATCGCAGGCAAATGCTCGACTAGCGGGGGTGACGTCACATGCGTCACCCCCTGCTTTCCTGACGGCAACGCGAGTTTGACTCGCGGCGGAAGACGCGGACAATATAAGGCGTGATGGCGACCCAAACCGAACCGCCGACTTCAAACCCTGCCCGGCCTTCGCCGTTGAATTCCGCAGATCCACTGGGATCGAAGATAAGCAGTTTGCGCGCGCTGCAGGCGGACGGCGATCATGCTGGCGCGGTTGCTGGTGCGAAACGGCTTCTCGAGGCGCATCCGGCGGATCGCGATCTGTTGCTGATCACGGTGCATTCGCTGCGCATGACCAAACAGACCGACGCGGCGCTGTGTGCGCTCGAGCAGCTGGCCGAACACCATCCGCGCTTCAGCCAGATGTTCCTGGAACGCGGGCTTTGCCGCGTCGCGCAGCGTAACGCACCCGCCGCCGTTGCGGATTTGCGCACAGCGGTGGCGATCAATCCTGCTCTGGCCATGGGTTGGCGCATCCTCGATGGGCTGTTCCACATGACGGGCGATACCGCTGGCGCTGCTCTCGCTGTAAAGCACTGCGCCCATCTCGCCAGTTTGCCGCTGCCAATCGTTCACGCCAAGGTCCTCTACGGCGACGGAGAGGTCGACCGCGCCGAAATGCAGATTCGGCGGTTTCTGCTCGATGCCGGGGATCATCCCGAAGCGATGAGGCTGCTCGCCCAAATCGGTCACCTGCGCAATGTGCTCGATGACGCCGAACTGCTCTATGCGGGTATTCTAGCGATGGTGCCCGGGCATCACGAGGCGAGACAGGAATACGTTCAAGTGCTGATCGCGCGCCACAAATTCCCGCAAGCCAGAGCCGAACTCGAGCCGCTGCTCAAACTCGACCCTGCCAATCATGCGCACCGCATCCAGGCCGCGACGATCCAAGCTGGGCTGGGCGATTTCGAAGCTGTTATCCCCGTCTATCGCGAGATGTTGCGCGAAACCATCGGCGAACACGCTGAAGCGCAAGCGCATCGCGCCGATCTTAACCTGTGGCTCGGCCATGCGCTCAAGACGGAGGGTCGAACCGACCAAGCTGTCGAGGCCTATCTGGCCGCAACAATTGAAAGACCCGATTTCGGCGATGCGTGGTGGAGCCTCGCCAATTTAAAGACATATCGCTTTTCCCTCGAATCGGTTGCGCTGATGCGCGAGCGGCTGGTCGACCCTGCGACCGCGGAGATCGACCGGATCCATATCGCATTTGCCTTGGGCAAGGCACTTGAGGACAAACGCGATTATGCGGGGTCCTGGGCGGCTTACGAGCAGGGTAGCGCGATGCACCGTGCTGTAAATGGGTATGTTCCAGAGATTTTCGAAACGAACACACTCGAACAAAAGCGCGTGTGCACGCCTGCGTTTTTTGCTGAGCGCGCCGGCTGGGGCCTCGACGACCCGTCACCCATCTTCGTGGTTGGTCTGCCGCGTTCAGGATCGACGCTGATCGAGCAGATCCTTGCTTCGCACAGCTTGGTCGAGGGCACGCAGGAATTGCCCGACATTCAGCGCATCGTTCACGACCTGCAGGGCCGCGAACTCAATTTCGACAAGCCGCGCTATCCCGGCGTGCTGCCTGAACTTGGTGCGGCCACCATCCGCCACTTTGGCGAGCAATACATTGCAGAAACGATGGCGCACCGGAAGATTGGTCGCCCCTATTTCATCGACAAGATGCCAAACAATTTCAGGCACGTGGGTCTGATCCACCTAATCTTGCCGAAGTCCCGGATCATCGATGCGCGGCGCGGCGCGATGTCGTGCTGCTTTAGCAATCTCAAGCAGCTGTTTTCCCAGGGTCAGGAGTTCACCTACGGGGTCGAGGACATTGCGCGCTATTACAGGACTTATGTCGATCTTATGGCCCACTGGGACGCGGTGCTGCCGAGGCGGGTACTACGCGTGCAGCATGAAGACGTGGTGGACGACCTCGAAGGCAGCGTGCGCCGCATCCTGGACTATTGCGGTCTTCAGTTTGAACCGGCTTGTCTGGAATTTCACAGGACCAGGCGTAGCGTACGCACGCCGAGTTCCGAACAGGTTCGCCAGCCAATATTCCGCGACGGGCTCGACCAGTGGAAAAATTTCTCGCCGTACCTCGACCGCTTGCGCGAAGCCCTGGGTCCGGAACTGGCGGGAGGTTGAAAGAATTCTGGATGGTCAATGCAGCAGCGACTCGGACTATTCCTGCGGGGATAATGCTCCAGCACCGAGGTGAATTGAGGCGCTATCGACCTCATCCTCGCCGACCGCTTCAACCTCGAACATCGCGACAACGCCCGACCCGGCCAGGCTGTGCGCCGGCGAGTTGCGGGACGTGACATTCCCGCCGCTGATCGATCAAAGCCCTTACTGACGGAGCAACTGACATGCAACGTTCGATGAAGGTCGTCCAAAAGGCGTTGAGCCTGGCGCTGCTAGTCCCGGCAATGGCCTACGCCGCCGCGGTCACGCCACCCAACGTGCCGCGCCCCCCAAGCGTGCCTGGCATCGATGCGCCGCAACTCGCTCCGCTCGGGGACTACAAAGTGGGCTTCCGCAGCTTCGCGCTCGTCCACAAAGCGCAGCCCGATTTCGCAGCCGCCGATCTGCGGACCCGCGTGATTCCACTCCACGATCGCAAGCTGCTCATCGATTTGTGGTACCCGGCCCGGCCTAAGAACGGCGCGCCGGTGAAGACTTACCGTTCAAGCTTGTTCGGCGAGCCCCCGCGCACGCCGGTGGCTTTCACCGTGCCGGGACTCGCGGTTGCCGATGCCGCTGCTGCTGGTGGCGGCTATCCGCTGGTAATCGTATCCCACGGCTACAGCAATTCACCGGCGATGATGACCTGGCTGACCGAGAACCTGGCTTCGAAAGGCTATGTCGTTGCGGCGATCCACCATGATGATCCCAACCCATACGTTGTTTCAGCGGAGGCGCGCGCTGTGCCCAATTACACACGGCCGGTTGATATCGCCTTCGTCGCGGCCGAGTTACGACGGTCGCTGGTTGGGTTGATCGATCCTTCCCGAGTGGCGCTCATCGGCTATTCGCAAGGCGGCTACGGCGTGCTGACCGCGGGAGGCGCGAGCCTTGATCCCGATGGACCCAACGTTGGGCTGGTGGCGGGCGGATACCTCAAACGCATCGCGCGCGGTGGACCCGACGAAGCTTCAGTCAAGGTTCCGGGCGTGAAAGCGATCGTCGCTATGGCTCCTGCAGGCGGACAGCCGCGTAGTGCTTGGGGATCTGAAGGACTGCGCGACATCACCGCGCCGCTATTGCTGATCCACGGCTCGTCAGACTTGACGGTCGATTACAAGACGGGCTCGCTCGCGCTGTTCGAAGGCGTCACCCACGCCGAACGGTACCTGCTCACATTCAAACAAGCTGGGCACGAGATCGGGATCAACCCTCCGCCACCTGAAATGAAAGGAACGCTGTGGGACCAGGACTGGTTCGCGGATCCGGTCTGGCGGCCCGATCGCGTCAACGCCATCAACCTGCACTTCATCACTGCTTTCCTTGCGATGACTCTGAAAGGTGATGCCAAGGCGCGGACCTGGCTCGATGTGCCAGTCGAGAACTCGGATGATGGTGTATGGAATGCGCCTACCGGCACTCCATGGGCCTCGTACAGCCCGGGCAGTACCGGCGTGACGCTTTGGAAGGGTTTCCAGCGCCGCCACGCAGCCGCGCTCGGATTGCGCCACGCCGGGGCTGCGAAGTAACTATCGAGGAAGGTTTTCCGCGGTGCTGTTAGTCCTCTGCGAACGCTGCTGTCGGTACTTTGGAGCAATCAATTCAAGCGGCTGGCCAGCGTCATGGCGTCGAAACACTTCGGCAAGCTCGGCAAGCCGGCGATCGATGCGCGGCTGCATCATAACACGGACAAGCAAGGTGTCGTAGTTTCCTTGGACCTCCTGCTCCAAGGCCGCGTCTTCCGCCTCCACAACATGTTTCCAGTGGATTGTTTCGAGCGCCTGCTATGCCCCAAGTGCGATGCCCACGCCGACCACTATAATGCCAACTTCGCCAACAAACTCGCGCCAACCGTGAAGCGGCTTTGATTGATGAAAATGCATATGGTTTCGGCTCCGTGTCGAACACGTTTAGCAACGGCACGAAGGGCTGCAATTGGGTCGGTAGCAGTCGTCCCGTTGCCATCGCTGCGTATCCGCTTTGGGTCGAAAGCGCACATCGGCTGAATGTCTGCTTTGAGTGGAAAGCAGACATTCCCCCTATGCCGGAAACTTCAGCCGTGCGAGTAGCGCTGCGGCGCAATCGCCAAGGCCTTGTTGAATGCGTCGATTGCATCAGCATAAAAGCGCAGGACGCAAAGGCGGGAGCCGCGTTCATTATTGGCCGCGGGATTGAGTGGATCGAGCGCAATGTATCGCTCCGCCAAACTCAGCGACTGCACGGCGTCGCCTAGCCAAGGGAAATTATTCAGAGCCTTCCAAAGGACAAACCCGTCATTGGGTTCGGCGGCCATAGCCTGTTCGAAGCCCCGCAGCGTTGCCAGAAAATCGAGGCGATACGCGCTGATCTCCGCAAGCATGGCGCTGGCCTGCCTGATCCCGGCATCAGCGCGGCGGTGCGCTTCGCCCACAGTTGCGCGCAGCCCAACATCTCCGCCAGATCGCCAGGCGTCGTCGCATATTGTGTCTTCGGCGGCGAGTTACCGGCCACGCCTTTCCGCATCCTTGGGCGAACAATTCGAACGAATGCACGCCGCAATCACGCTCGAGGGCGACGAGCCACCTGAGCAGCTGGTCGACGAAAAAGAGGCAGAGCGGATTCTCGGCGCGGGCACGCGGGCGATCAGATCCGCCCGGGCCGAGGGCCACGTCCAATGCTTCTTCGCAGTTCGCGGCGGCAGGATGGTGCCCGCATACAGTCGTGGCGAATTGGAGGCGATAGTCACGACCCTGGACTGGCCCTCCGCCAGCGCTGTTGCCAAACGTATTGGGCTTCCACTCAATGGCGTCGAGCAGCTTTGCGCGATGAACGAGATCGTATGGTCGATGGCGCCGCATCGAACGCTCAAACCGGGCCTCACTGTGAAGCCTGACTCCTCGCGAGAGTTTGAGAATGCTTTGCGGAAAAGTGCAATCCCTGCGTCGCACATCGACAATCCCGTAACACTAACGGCTGCCATGCGAGGGGCGGCGGCCGCGAAAAGGGATGGTTACCCGTTTTGCGACAGCTGATGAAGCGCAACTGGAACTATGCTCTCGTGCAGGACGGCTGCTACGTGCGCTCAATCATTGTGGGCAGGAAGGCGGTGGAGGCCATTCGATCCCTCGAGTTTTCCTCGGCGGACTGGCAGTCGTTCCCTTTCAGCAATATGCTCACCCAAAGCGACGCCTGCGATATCTTGAACGTGCCGCTGCGTGCTCGGGCAATCATCGAGTGATACAATTTGGGCGAAAAAGGCGGTGCGTGGCTATTTAGTCGATCTTCGATATCTCGAGTAGCCCAGAAAATTATCACAAGCAGTGAACTGTGCGCCCGTTTTTTGCTCGTACCGAAAACTACAGTAGCAGTAGTCCGACGAGACCGACTGACCCCACGTGAATTTGGGCATGACAGGCGAGCAGCTAAGGAAAACTTCGGGAGCAGAACTCAACGCCTGACAACTACACGCAACGGGAGCCCGCCTTCCTCGGCGGGCTTTTTTCTGCCCCGCGGACGGTGAGCAGACTTTAGCTTGGCAGCACCTGCGTCTACGCTAGAATAGTTTGGAATGTTTGCTTTCGATCTCTACCAGCAGAGTGCATCGTTAATTTGTGCCGTCACTTGGCGCTTATGCACACGCATTGGCTCGAGTAGGTTGCGCGGGTGACGATCAGGCTGCTACTCGAGCCTGAGGCGCAAGTCCCTCTAGCATAGTGCGGTTGATCACCAGCAACGATTCGATCGGTTCCCGCCCCGAGATCACGTCGCTGGTGAATCTATCGACCCACAAGCAGAGCGAAATGATCTGTCCGCGCAATTCCAGCGGAAGCGCATTGCCAGTCGCCCCGCATACAAGTCCAAACACTCCCCACATCTCGCGATTGCGATGAAGCGCTGGCATCAGCGCGGCACCCCGCGCACCGCTGTCCCATGCCTCGATCATTTCGGCAGTAATTTCGCCGATCAGGCGATACTCGGTGTGACGAGGGGTTTCGGCGCTGCTGCGCACCCGGCGATAGCTGGCAATCGACATGAACGGGATGCTCCGGGCTCGGTCAATCTCCCATCATAGACGGCAAATCGGCCATCCAGCCGCCGCGGGGCGACAAGGCAATATGTTGCTTGGGCCGGCCCGCCCAGCCTTCGCTGCTTCCTATAAACAAGCCATGATCAATGCCGTCGGCCTTATTGTCATCCTCGTCTGCGTGTTCGGCAGTTTCATCCTGTCGGGTGGCAAGGTAGGGATCATTCTCGAAGCGTTGCCGCACGAGCTGATGGCTATCCTCGGAGCCTCGATCGGTGCCTTTCTGCTCGGTAACTCGCTGCGCACGGTGAAGCTGGCCGGGTCCGGGCTCAAGCGCGCATTCAAGGGGCCGCGCTGGACCGCCGAGCTTTACCGCGACCTGCTGACCCTGCTGTTCGGACTGTTCACCACCTTTAAGAAGCAGGGTCCGATGGGGATTGAACCCCACCTGGATGCGCCGGACGAAAGCCCGATCTTCGCGCGCTACCCCAAGATCCTCGCTGACCATCATCTGGTCGAGTTTATCTGCGATTACGTCGCAGCTGGTGCAATATTCGCAGGTCGAGCAATCGATGCAACAGACCGGACTGCTCAAGGATGTCCTCGCGCGGCTGTCGGTCAACGATATGACCCAGATGACCGGCCTGATCGGTCGCGAAGTCGAGATGGGTTCGCCCGAAACCGGGCTGATCGCGGGCGGCACTGGTGCGTGGGCCTGGTCCCTCCCCCACAGTGCAGCGGCGATCCGCGGCGAGGTCGTCGATCGCTCGGGTCGCGTTATCGCCACCGCTGCGCTCGATCCGACCGCAACCAGCGGCCGCTTCTCCTGGGACGGCAAGACCGCCGACGGCAATGCCGCCGCGCCCGGCGCCTACACGCTTCGCCTGACCGCCACCGACGCCACCGGCAACAGCCTGCCCGCAATCGTCCACGGCGTCGGCACGGTGACCGAAATTCTGGCAGGCCCCGGCGGCGCGCTCCAGCTTGGAGTCGGCGGCCTGACCATCCCCGCCACCGCACTGGTTCGCGTCAGCGCGTAGCTACTTTCCTGCAGAGCCCGCACACCGCTGACCGCCTCAGCGCGCGCATCCTCTTGCTCTACCTCGACAAGCCTGCCCCCCGGTCCTATCGCCGCCACGCAAATCAGGGAGCCGTGCATGTCCACCCATCCGACCGCGAGCAGCGTACTCGATCGCGTTCTTGTCCTTGAAATGGTCCGCGTGACCGAAGCCGCCGCGATCGCCGCGGCCCGGCTCGTCGGGCGCGGCGACGAAAAGGCCGCCGATGCCGCTGCGGTCGAAGCGATGCGCGCCGCGCTCAACGAACTGCCGATGGACGGCACCGTCGTCATCGGCGAGGGCGAACGCGACGAGGCCCCCATGCTTTACATCGGCGAACGAGTTGGGCTGTTCAGACCAGACTCCGGCGAAGTGGGCACCGGCCCGAAGATCGATATTGCGCTCGACCCGCTTGAGGGCACGACAATCACGGCCAAGGCCGGTCCCAATGCGCTCGCCGTCCTCGCCATAGCCGAGCAGGGCCACCTGCTTAACGCCCCCGACACCTACATGGACAAGATCGCGATCGGCCCCGGCTACGCGCCTGGCCTAGTCAGCCTCAAGCGCTCACCGACGCAGAATGTCACCGCGCTCGCCGCCGCCAAGGGAGTTCCGGTCGACGAGATCATCGCCTGCGTCCTCGACCGCCCCCGCCATTCGTCGATCATCGCCGAGTTGCGCGCGCTAGGCTGTGGCATCATGCTCATCCCCGACGGCGATGTCGCAGGTGTCATTTCTACCGCCAGCCCGGACACCGGGGTCGATATATATCTCGGCCAAGGCGGCGCCCCCGAAGGCGTCCTCGCTGCCGCCGCGTTGCGCTGCATCGGGGGACAGATGGAAGGGCGGCTGTTCTTCCGCAACGACGACGAACGCACCCGCGCCCGCCGCTGGGGCATCGAGGATCTAGACCGTATTTACCAGCTGGAAGAAATGGCTAGCGGAGACTGCATCTTCGCCGCGACCGGAGTCACCGATGGCTCGCTCCTGTCGGGCGTCAAGCGCCTCCGCGGCGGCCTACTCAAGACCGAAAGCATCGTCATGCGCGCCAGCTCTGGTACCGTCCGCCGCATCACCGGCGAGCATCACAAAGGCCACGCCTGAGCATGCTTTAAGGAGGATCACCCCGATCGAGGTTGAACCCCGTTTGAGCGACTAGCGCCACGGAAAAAGCTGGTTGAATCTCTGCCGCGCACAGTCACAAGCGCTGTTCTTGCCCTCCATCGATAACAGCGGATCGCTGATCGAAAAAATGCCGATTCGATCGCGAACGACACTCGCCGGGGGAGCGCCTTCTGCCCCGCCGCAGTGCCGATCGCGAGATCGCGATAGAACACGACAATTAACTCTTTGCCTAGCGCCGCTCGGACAACCAGCTTTTCATTTTGAGTTCCGCTCGCCATTGCCCGGTCGCCCCGCTACGCATGCCTTATGAGCCGCGAAGACCATGCCTGTGGCGTAACCTCTTCCCTTCTTGCCCAACCCTGGCGCTGGCGGCGGCATGGGGGCGACGATCTCGGCCTCACGCTCGTCGACCAGCTGTTGCTCGCGCGCGGCATCGCCAGCGATGACCTCGCTCGCCATCGCGACCCGCGGATCCGCGACTTTCTTCCTGACCCGTCTCACTTCGCTGACATGAACCGGGGCGCCGCGCGGTTGGCCGACGCGGTCGAGGCTGGTGAGGCCATCGCCATCTTCGGCGACTATGACGTCGATGGGGCCACTTCGGCCGCGCTCCTGACCCTGGTCCTGCGTCGTCTCGGTACCGAGCCGATGGTCTACATCCCCGACCGGCTGATGGAGGGCTACGGCCCATCCGGCAAAGCCCTCGTCGAACTTGGCGCGCGCGGAGCGACCCTCGCCATCACCGTCGACTGCGGTGCGCAGGCGTTCGAAGCACTCGCCGAGGCAGCCGCCGCAGGCCTCGACGTCATCGTCTGCGATCATCACCAATGCTGCTCCTCGCTCCCCACAGCGCACAGTATGATCAACCCCAACCGTCTCGACGAAAGCGAGACCGGCGCTGCGCACGGCCACCTTGCCGCGGTCGGAATGGCGTTCCTGTTCGGCACGGCGCTCATCCGTGAGCTTCGCCAGCGCGGTCGCTTCGCCGCCATCCCCGAGCCCAAAATCCTCGACCTGCTCGATCTCGTCGCGCTCGGCACCGTCGCCGACGTCGTCAAATTGAAGTCCCTCAATCGCGCTTTTGTCACCCAAGGCCTCAAAGTGATGGGCCAGCGCGGCAACATCGGCCTCGCCGCGCTCGCCGATGCGGCCCGCCTGACCCGCGCACCCCAATGCCGCGACCTTGGCTTCGCGCTCGGCCCACGGATCAACGCTGGCGGCCGCGTCGGCAAGTCCGACCTCGGCGTGCGCCTGCTGACCACCAGCGACCCAGAAGAGGCGCGGCTCCTCGCCGAAGAACTCGACCGCCTCAATGAGGAACGCCGCGCGATCGAGTTATCCGTCATCGACGAAGCCACTGCCGCCGCCGAAACTCAGTCCGACGCCCCGCTTATCCTCGTCGCCGGCGCCGGCTGGCACCCTGGCGTAATCGGCATCGTCGCCAGCCGTCTCAAGGAAAAGTTCAACCGACCCGCGCTTGTCATTGCGCTGGATGACGAAGGTATCGGCAAAGGCTCGGGCCGCTCGATCTCGGGCGTCGACCTCGGCGCCGCGATCCTCGCTGCCAAGGATAGTGGGTTGCTTGTCGCCGGCGGCGGTCATGCCATGGCTGCGGGCCTAACGCTTGCCCCGAAGGGCCTCGAGCCGCTGCGCACCTTTCTTCACGACCGTCTCGCTGCCGAGATCGCGGCTGCGCGCGGCACTCGCGTACTGCTTATCGATGCGTTGCTGGCACCCGGTGGAGTCGCCGGGACGTTATGCGACGAGTTCGACGCCGGCGGTCCCTATGGCGCTGGCTGGCCGAGTCCACGCGTCGCCATTGGCCCTGCACGCTTGCTTCGGGTCACCACCGTAGGCAACGGTCACGTTCGCGGCTTGGCGGCCGGCGATGACGGCAAGAACTTCAAGTGGATCGCCTTCCGCTCAGCCGACAGCCCGCTCGGCCAGGCCCTCCTCGCCAGCCCCACCGATCGCCGCTGGTGGCTGGCGGGATCCATCAAGCGCGACGAATGGAAGGGCGGCAACGCGGCCGAAATGCATGTGGACGACGCGGCGTTCGCTTGAATTCTGTGCCAGCGGGCTGACACCGTTCTTGGCGACGAAAACTCTCCGGCTTGACCGTTAGAGGCGCGTCCCCTAATCGCCCGGCCACGCCTCACGGCCCCTTCGTCTAAGGGTTAGGACGCGGCCCTTTCACGGCTGAAATACGGGTTCGAATCCCGTAGGGGTCACCATTTCCACCGAAGTGTCGGAAATGACTGGATTCATTGCTTATTCACTCATTCTGTGTACGGAATATGAGTACAGAACACATGAAGAAGACAGCGATGGCTACGCCGTTCGTAAACCCCATGGATGGAATCCTCTACTTCCGTCGCGAGGTGCCGAAAAAGCTGCGTGCCGCATTCGATGGCAAGCAGGAGGTCAAGGTCTCTTTGAAAACGAGAGATCCGGCCGAGGCAAAGGCGGGGTTCGCGCGCGAGAATGCGATGTTCGAGGACCGCCTGGCGGCTGCTCGTCGTCAAATGGCCGAGAGAACACTCGTTCCTACTCCGGGTGGCTTGGTCCGGCGGTGGTGTGAGGCACCCGCAGTAGGGAACGGCTTGAGCGGACCGCAGCGCCTCATCCTCACGTTCATGGAACTGGACGCTGCCGTGGGTGGAACTTACTCGGCAAACGCCGGTGCGCAGATCTTCCCGGCAGCCATTGGCGGTCCTGCCGTAAATACTAGGCCGTAGACTCATAAGCGCGCAACCACAGCCGCATTGAGGCGAGTTTGACCATGGCGAGGAAGTTGTCGGCGAGCTTGTCGTAGCGGGTGGCGATGCGGCGGAAGTGCTTGAGCTTGCTGAAGAAGCGCTCGACTTGATTGCGTTCGCGGTAGAGCGTCTTGCTGAAGCAGGGCTTCCACTTGCGGTTCGACTTGGCGGGGATGTTGGGCACCGCGCCTTGGCTCTCGATCAGCTCGCGGATGGCGTTGCCGTCATACGCCTTGTCGCCCAGCACGATCGTGCGCGGTTTGAGCCGGTCGAGGAGTGTCAACGCAGCGGGTGCATCGTGCGCCTGGCCCGCCGTCAGGCCAAGCCGGATC